>CANRLP010000009.1 GCA_947631515.1 uncultured Bacilli bacterium | reverse complement strand
AATAATGCTTCTTTTTTTATTAACATCATCTTGTAAATGGCTAAAAAATATGCTATGTTATTACCCGTTAAAGGAGGGGGGGTTATGCAAACTTTTTCAATTTCTAAAAGAGAGTATAAAAATTTACAAGAATTTGAGTTATCGAAAGTTGTTACAAATACTGAAGGAAAAATTTATAACTATCAAAAAGAACATAAAGAAAAGATTATAAAAATATTGTATCAATTATCGCAAGATAATATTGCCAATAAATTATATACTTTAGAAATGTTAGAATTATGGCAAACTTATTTACCTTCTTCTTTTTGTATTCCAGAAGGTCTTATTACTTACCGTAATAATATAATTGGTTTTCTATTAGATAAATGTAATGGTGTGAATTTAGCAGATTTTTTAAATAATAAAAACATCGATTGTTCTAGTAAAATATTTTATTTGAAAAAAATAGGTGAAATTTTAGAAAGCTTAAATAATATGCGTCAGTATACAGATGCTACATCTTTTTATTTAAATGACTTGCATCCCGGAAACTTTATTGTCAATCCCAATGATAAATCATTAAACGTCGTTGATTTAGACAGTTGTAAAATCGGTGAAAATCGTCCTTTTCATGCCAAGTATTTAACATCACTTTCTTTATGTAGATATATACCTCAAAAATATAAATCTAATGGTAATGAATTTTTCAATTTAGAAGGAGATTTTATTGTTAATGAAGAAACTGATATGTATTGCTATGTTATTTCGATATTAAATTATATGTATGGTGGGAATGTTCAGCGTTTTTCTTTAGCAGAATTTTATGAATATTTGAATTATTTAGAATGGATTGGCGTTTCGAAGGATTTAATCCAAGTGTTTTCCAAAATCGTATCGTTAGGAAAAAATGAAAATCCCGCGGAACTTTTAGATTCTTTAAAGGAAGTACAAATTTATCGCGCTAATAACAAAATTTATAAGCTAAAAAAAATATAATAAAGTTTTTTTCATGGAAAAAACATGGAAACTTCACAAATTTATCACGAACTTTAAATAATATTATTAGCGGGAGTGATAAATATGTATATTTTTAAAAATGCTTTATTGTCGATCAAAAGAAATAAAGGAAGAAATATTTTAATAGGAATTATTATACTGGTAATTGCTTGTGCATCTAGTATAGCTTTAGCGATTCATAACACCGCAACGAATTTAATTAAATCGTATGAAGATTCAATTACAAAAGAAGCAACTATAACTTTTAATCGAAAAGGAATGATGGAAAATTTTGATTTAAAAGATAAAGAAACGATGGAAGAAGCTAAGGAAAAGTTTGATGAAATTGATGCAATAACAATTGAAAATGTTAAAGAGTATGGTAATAGTGATTACTTAGAAGATTATTATTATACATATCAAATTAATTTAAATGGAAATAATATTGAAAAAGTAAGTAGTGATTTTTCTTTTGGAGAAAAAAATGACCGGCCGGGAAAAGAAGATATGCCTGATGAAGCAAGTGATTTTACAGTAGTAGGATATGATTCAGTAAATAGTATGACTGATTTTATAAATGGTAATTATCAAATGACCCAAATTACTGAAGATGCATGGGATAAAATATTTACTGGTAATTATGTATTTATTAATAGTGAACTAGCTGAACTAAACGACATTTCTTTAAATGATGAAATTATTTTAGAAAGTAATGAAGGAGATACTTATTCATTTATAGTTTTAGGTATTTATGAAAGTAATGAAGACGATGCAGAACAAATGGATATGTTTTCTAAATCCAGTAATACTATTTTAACCAGTGCTGATTATTTAGTAGAAACATTTAGTGATCAAGAAGATATTCATGCTAATGTAAATCCAACATTTATTTTAAAAAGCTTTGATGATACTCTAAAATTTCAAGATGAATTATACGAAAAAGGTTTAAATGAAAATTATGTTATTTCAACTAATGAAGATACAGCTTTAGAAAGTGTTAATTCGATATCGAATGTAAGTAGTTTTGCCACAACATTTTTAATTATTACTTTAATTATTGGGGCAGTTGTTTTATTCGTTATTAACATGATTAATATTCGAGAAAGAAAATATGAAATTGGAGTCTTAAGAACTATTGGTTTAAGTAAATTAAAATTGACAATGCAATTTGTTTTTGAACTATTTGTAGTTTCTTTCCTAGCTATTTTAATAGGAACGGGAATCGGAGCTTCATGTTCTAAACCTATAAGTAATCAATTACTTGCTAGTGAAATTGCAAGTAGTCAAGAAGAGCAAAATAAAATTGATAATAATATGATGGGTGGACCACATGATATGAAAGAAAATAATAATCGCCCTAACACTCGAGGTATAGTTAATATTCAAGCTTATGACTCTATCAATGCAGTAGTTGGTTTTAAAGAATTAGGAGAATTAATTGGAATAGGGGTAATATTAGTATTTGTTAGTAGTTTGGCATCCTTAATTAGTATTGAAAGATTTAGCCCTCTAACAATTTTAAAGGAGAGAAGTTAATATGGTAAAAGATGATACTATTTTACAAGTTAAAGATGTTTCTTATCGTTATAATGACGCCCAAGAAAATGAATATGTTTTAAAGAATGTTAATTTTAATTTTGATTTAGGTAAAATATATGCTATTAAAGGAAAAAGTGGAAGTGGTAAAACTACATTACTTTCTTTAATTACAGGTTTAGAACCATGTAATATGGGAGAAATTTTATATAATAAACAAAATATAAAAGAAATGAATCTAGATAGATATCGCAATAGCGAGATTGGAATTGTATTCCAAAGTTATAATTTAATTCCTTTTTTGAATACTTTAGAAAATATAACTCTTTCCATGGATATAAATGGTAAAAATATTAAAAATAAAAAAGAAAAAGCATTAGAGCTAATGGAGAGTGTTGGTCTAAATAAAAATATGGCAGATCGAAAAATTTTAAAATTATCTGGAGGGGAACAACAAAGAGTAGCTATAGCGCGCAGCTTGTCTTATAATCCTAAGGTAATTATCGCCGATGAACCAACAGGAAATTTAGATAAAGAAACCGAAAATGATATTTTAGAAATTTTTAAAAGACTAGCCCATGAAGAAAATAAATGTGTTATTATTGTAACCCATTCCCCAAATGTAGCTAATCAAGTGGATGTAGTTTATGAATTAACGAAGCCAAAAAAATAATCACTTAAATTAAGTGATTTTATTTTCCTAAAAAAGTAAGAGCTACGATAAAACCTAGATTTAAAAGTACAATTAAAATAATAGTAGAATCAACATAACCAGCTTTAGATAATTTGCGAACCGGAGCATTTTCTTCAATATTATTAACCGTTTCTTCCTCGTTAGGGAAATTCATTAAATTGAATTTTTGATCTTCAGGAATATTTTGCTTAGCTACTAAAGCCATTTGTTTATTTCTATATTCTTTCAAAATACTTTCTGCTTCTGGAGTCAAATTTTGTTCATATTCTTGACATAAAAGGATAAATTTTTCAAATTTTTTCTTTTTAATTAAATCTTCTGTCTTTAAATCATTTGCTTGACATAGAGAAAAATATTCATCTACCGTAATTGTTGATTGATTAGTTTTATTATCTAATTGTTGTGAATTCATAAGATTCATGCTCCTTACTTTTATATTTAATTTTCTTTCATTTATTTCTATTGCTAAGGTATGTAACTTTATAATATTAAATAAATCTTGAGCAGAAATAGTATTTATATTATAAAATAAATTAGAATTACGAAATAAATCTTGCATATATATATTGCTAATATCTAATTTTTCATCTTGATAATATAAATATTTTCCATCTGTTTTAAATTTTAATAATTGAGGATTATTCATTTGCCAAGTAGCTACATAAGCAGCATTTATTTTAACATTATCCATGCTACTCATACTAAATCCTCCTTATTATCTATATACTAGTATAGCAAAAATAAATAAACATTGCAATTGTTAATCATGTCATTTTGTAGTATAATTTTTAACGTGATGTTTTTATGAAAACAGGATTATCAAAAGAATTTATTATTAATTTGTCAAAAATGAAAAATGAACCTGATTGGATGCTTGATTTTCGCTTGAAGTCTTATGAAAAATTTTTAGAATTAGAAAATCCCCAATTTGGCCCAATAATTGATTTTTCTTTTGATGAAATTTTATATTATAAAAATAAAGAAAAAAAGTCTCAAGAAAATTGGGAAGAAGTAAATCCAGAAATTCGCAATACTTTTTGTAATTTAGGAGTTATTGATGCCGAAAAAAATTACTTGGATGGTGTTTCTAATCAATATGAAAGTGAAGTAGTTTATCATAAACAAAAAACTAATAAAGATATTATTTTTTTAAGTACAGATGAAGCTTTGCAACAATATCCTGATCTTTTTAAAAAGTATTTTAATTCTTTAGTAAAATATGATGAAAATAAATATACAGCTTTAAATGGAGCAGTATGGAGTGGGGGAACATTTATATATATTCCCAAAAATACTTCTTTAGATCGTCCTCTTCAAAGCTATTTTCGCATTGATACTGAAAGTTTGGGACAATTTGAACGAACAATTATTATTGTTGATGATGATGCTAGTTTAGAATACATTGAAGGTTGTACCGCAAGAAGTTATTCGAAAAATTCTTTACATGCGGGAGTCGTAGAGATTTTTGTTGGTAAAAATGCTAGTATGCGTTATTCAACTATTCAAAATTGGAGTACAGATGTTTATAATTTAGTTACTAAAAGAGCAATTGTAGATGATTATGGTAAGATGGAATGGATTGATGGTAATATTGGCAGTAAAGTAACTATGAAATATCCTTCTTGTATTTTAAAAGGAGATTATGCGGTAGGAAATTCCATTTCGATTGCTTATGCTAAAAGTGGTCAAGCGCTAGATGCTGGAGCCAAAATGATTCATTTAGGTAAATATACTAAAAGTAATATTTTAAGTAAATCGATTGCTGAGGATGGAGGATTAGCTAATTATCGGGGGACCACTAAAATTAGTAAAAATGCTATTGGTTCCTTAGCAGAAATAAAGTGTGATACTATTTTAATGGATGAATTTTCTAAAAGTGATACTTATCCCAATAATATTGTCGAAAATAATTCTTCTTTACTTTCACATGAAGCAGCAATATCTAAAATAGATCAAGAAAAATTATTTTATTTAATGAGTAAAGGGTTAAGTGAAGAAAGGGCTAAAGAATTATTTATTTTAGGTTTTATTTCGGATTTTAAAAAAGCTTTGCCAATGGAATATGCCGTTGAATTAAATCGATTATTGGAAGAATAAATTTTTTTAAGTTATAGAAATTTATTCTTTTTTTTATCAAACTTTCTAAGTATAACTTTAGATTTAAAAAAAGTGTTTTAAAATTACTTGGTTTTTAATTAAAATTTAAAAAATGCTTGATTTGTCAATCCTTATTATTTCTGCTATTTTTGGTTTGAAAGGAGGGTTTATGAATCAAGTTATATTAGTTGGTAGACTGACAAGTAATCCAGAAATTGTGACCACTGAAAAAGATCAAAAAATGTCGGCGATAACTGTTGCTGTGACACGTTCATTTAAAAATAGTGAAGGGCTTTATGAAGCAGATTTTATTCGTTGTATATTATGGAATAATATTGCTCTAAATACTTGTGAATATTGTCATACTGGGGATATTGTAGGAATTAAAGGAAGATTGCAAACTAGAAGTTATGAAGATGAAAATAAAAAAAGAAAATATATAACTGAAGTAATAGCAGAAAAAATAACTTTTTTAACCAGTAATAAAAAAGAAGAAGAATAAAAATTGGCAAAAGTTAAATAAAATATCATATAGTTTATTAGGTGAAGGAAACTATGAAAAAAATATATAAATCCTTAGGTTTAATAGCTATCATGTTATTTAGCTTTTATTATACCGATAAAATTGCTATTCTAATGCAAAATAAAAGTCCTATTATGCAAAGCATAAATGAAATTGCCAATGATTATAAAGTACAAGCCATAAATGCTTCGATTTCGGGAGATTATATTACTCCTGGTATTTGTGGAAGAATGATTAATAAAACCAAAAGCTATGTTAATATGAAATCTTTTGGCATCTTTAATGAATATTATTTAATTTTTGATGAAATAAAACCTGATATTTCTTTACAAGATAATAAAGATAAGATAATTAGACAAGGAAATGCTTCTAAAAAAAGTGTAGCTTTTTTATTAGAAGATAATGAAAATATTAAAAAATATTTAGAAGAAAATAATATCAAGGCTAGCTTATTGATTACAGAAGATAATTATCAAAAAAATAGTTTTTTTGAACAAATTAATAATGATTTAGAAAAGTATAATAATATTGAAAGTTTATTAAATAAAAATAATATTAATAAAAATATCTGTTATGTTAAAACATTAGATAATGAATTTTGTCAAAAAAATCAAAAATACTTAATTGAAGAAACTTTTTCTTTAAATAGTCAAAATATAGTAGAAGCTAAAAAAAATATTCAAAGTGGAGCAATTATTTTAATTAGTAAAAATGCCAAACTAGAAGAATTTAAATTATTAATCAAAGAAATCCAGTTTAAAGGATTAAATATTGTACCTATAAGTGAATTAATTACAGAAAAGAACAATTAATATATATAATGTTACTCTAAAATGAGTACATTTTTTTAGATTCCAAAATAAAAGTATCTTAATTAATTTGAAAAAGCATTATTTTTCTGTTATAATGAATTAGCTGCAAAAAACTTTTTTATTTAATAGAAAGAGATGAAATATGAGTAAAATTAAAATATTTAGTTTGGGTGGACTAGATGAAAATGGTAAAAACACCTATTGTATAGAAATTGATAAAGATTTATATATTTTTGATTGTGGTTTAAAATATGCAACTAGTAATATGTTTGGAATAGATTATATTATTCCCGATTTTGAATATTTAGTAAAAAATCGAAAAAGAATCAAAGGGCTTTTTATTACTCATGGTCATTATGAAAATATGGGAGCTACTAATGATTTAGTTAAAAATATTCCAGACATTAAAATATTTGCTACAAAATTCACAAAATATGTTCTAATGGAATCGGGAGTTCCAGAAAAAAATATTTTTGAAATAACTCCTCATAAAAAGTTAAATTTTGGCCGCGTAAGTATTTTTCCAATTACGGTATCTCATAGTTGCCCAGATGCAGTTATGTATGTAATAAATACGAAAGATGGAGCAATTTGTTATACAGGAGATTTTATTATTGATTCTAAAATGACCGGTCATTACGATATGGATTTAGGTAAAATTGCTTATGTAGGGAAATTAGGAGTTTTATGTCTACTTTCCGAATCAACATTTTCGGAACATAGTGGTTATACAACCCCTAGTCATCGTTTAGGAGAATTTTTTAAAGATATTGTTAATAAATATTCTAAAAGACTTTTATTTTTAGTTTTACCAACTCATTTATATACCATTCAAGATATATTTAATAGTGCTTTAAATAAACATCGAAAGATTGTTTTGATGGGTAAAAAATTACAAAATGTAGTTGCTTTTGCTAAAAAGGAAGGGTATTTAGATTTTCCTGATGATATTTTAGGAGATTTATCTAACATTACTGATGAAGATGCTATTCTTTTAATGAGTGATGATAAAGAAAATCCTTATGCTTCTATAAGTAAAGTTATGAGTGGTTATGATCGTTATATCAAACTTTTACCAAGTGATACCGTAGTTTTTGCTGAACCAAGATATGACAACAACGAAAAATTATTAGTAAAAATCGAAAATGAATTAGCTATGTTTGGCTGCAATATTATATCAATTCCAAAAGATAAAAATATTTTACATCATGCCTCAAGTGAAGATTTAATGTTAATGTTAAAACTTATGAATCCTAAATATTATATGCCTGTTAAAGGAGAATATCGTTATTTAGTTGGCAATGCTAATTTAGCTAGTAGTTTAGGAATGCCTAAAGAAAATATTATTCTCAAACAAAATGGGGATATAGTTACTTTTGAAGATGGAAATTTATTAGATACTTATGACCATTTAAAAGTAAATGATATTTTAATTGATGGTAAATCAAGTGATGATGTTGGCGAATTGGTTATTAAAGATCGAGAAATGTTAAGTGAAAATGGTATTGTTTTAATTAGTGCTACTTTAAGTAAAAAAGATAAAACCCTTTTAGTAGGACCTGAAGTTACAACTCGTGGTTTTATATATGTCAAAGATTCTAAAGAAATGATTTATGAAATCAAAAGAATTTCAGAAGAAATTATTACTAGAAATATTGTGGATAACTTTGTCGATTTTAATAAAATAAAAACAGAAATTAGAACCGAATTAAGTAAATATCTTTATGAAGAAACAGAATGTAAACCAATGATCATCGCTGTTGTCCAAGAAGTATAAATTATAAAGAATCATCCATAATAATAGTGGGTGATTTTTTTGAAAGAAAATAAAGATATTAATTTTTTAAATACCATTTACAAAACTAGTGAAATGGGAATAATCGGTATTAACGATGTCATTGATAAAGCACAAAAAGAAGAATTTCGAAATTTTTTAAATAAACAAAGAGAAGAATACAATAAAATATTAGAAAAAGCGAAAAATATATTTACTTCCTATGGAATGAAAGAAAAAGAATTAGGAATAATGGTTAAAGCTAATAGTAAAATGATGAGTGAAATGAAACTAATGCCTAATTCTAGCGATGAAGTAATTTCGAAAATGATGATGGAAGGAACTAATAAAGGAATTATCAAATTAAATAAAGCTATAAATGAAAATCCTAACGTTGATGAAGAAGTAAAAAATTTAGGTGCTGAATTAATAAAAATAATGGAACATAATTATGAAGATTTAAAAATATATTTATAATAAGAATAACATTAATTTTAATTAATGTTTTTTATTTGTCTAAATTTTGTTATAATAGGCAAGGAAAGGAAATCTTAAAACATGAAAATAAAAAAGTGGATTCCTAATACTCTAACAATTCTTCGTTTAGTTGTTACACCTTTAGTAATTTATTTAGGTATAAAAGAAGCAATAGCTCCTTTAATTATTTTAGCTATTTTTATAGCTTTAACCGATTTTTTAGATGGTAAATTAGCAAGACTTTGGCATGTTGAAAGTAACCTTGGTGCTAAATTAGATACAATAGCAGACAAAACTTTAGCTATTGGTTTGTTAATAATATTAGTTGTTGATAATCATATGTTTTTTTATATTTTAATATTAGAGACAATAATAGCTTTATTTAACATTTATGTTTTTCTAAAACAAAAAGTAATAGAATCTTTGTTAATAGGTAAAATTAAAACTTGGGTAATTTTTATAACTATTATTTTAGGATTATTTAATATTTTATTTCCTAATTTAAAATTATTTGTTAACTTGTTAGTAATTTTGACAATTATTATGCAATTTATAAGCTTATTTAATTATATTGGAGCTTATAATAAACGCAAAAATCAAAAAAAAAAATTAAATTAGAAAATAGGGAATATTACAATATAGTAAAAGAAATTGTCGAAAATGAAGAATTTTTAAAACGTAAAGAATTTATGCATCACTATAATGAAAGTGTCTATGATCATGTTTTACGGGTTTCTTATGATTGTTATAAAATTGGTAAAAAATTAAATCTTGATTATAAAGCTTTAGCTATTGCCGGTTTGCTACATGATTTTTATGATAAACCTTGGCAAGATTGTTTTGAAAAAAAGAAATTATGGGAAAAACATGGCTTTGTTCATGCCGAACAAGCTCGACTTAATGCCAAAAAACATTTTCCTAATTTAGTTAACGAAAAAATTGAAGATATGATTAAAACCCATATGTTCCCTTTAAATATTCGCTTACCTAGATATAAAGAAAGTTGGTTATTAACATTTATAGATAAAGCTGATTCGATGGATTTTTTATTACATCCTTTACTTTTATCAAAAACAATCAGAAAAATTTCTAAAAAATAAAAACATAATTGTACGTCAAAAGCGTACTTTTTTTTGCAAATAATTAGACATCTTTGTTATAATGATTATGGTGAAGCTAGATGGCAAAAAAGAAAAAGACAAAAGAGGAAAGTGCAAATAAATTTGAATATAGTGTAGAATTAACAGGTTTAATTTTAATTTTAATCGGTTTAATTGGTTTTGGTTTTGGACCAGTTGGAGCAATATTAAAAGAATTTGCCATGTTTTTATTAGGTGAATGGTGGTTTTGTGTTTTATTTCTAGTGTTAGTGTTAGGGGTATTCATGTTAATTAAACGAAAATTACCTAACTTTTTCTCAGCTAAGTTATTAGGAATATATTTATTAATTATTGTAATATTAGTATTATCTCATATGACTTTTGTTAAAACTTGTGAAAAACCAACCGAAATCTTTCAAGCTACAGTTGATAACTATATGGACCGAATTGATTCGATAAATAAAGCTAATATTTTAACCTCTACTGGTCAAACATCTATTGTTATAGGAGGAGGAATTTTAGGAGCTGTTTTTTCCTTTTTAGTATCTGGCCTTTTTGGCTTAACAGGAACATATATTGTTTTAACAATCTTATTTATATTTGGTTTAGTAATGGCTTTCAATTTGAATTTAGGTAGTATTCTTAGTAAAGTATTTAAAATGCCAAAATTCAAAAAAGGAAAAGCAAAAGAACCAAGTAATGATTTAGTACCTATTACAGGAAATGTTGATGATGATAAAATTGTCATTACTAGTGTAGAAGAATTAAAACAAAATCATTCTAAAGAAGTAATTGAGGAGCCTAAATTATTAGATGAGGCTAATCGTAATACTATAACAAATGGAACTTATCAATTACCTCCTTTAAGTTTACTAGATGATGCTTCTAAAAATAAAAAAATTAATTCAACAGAATTTATTCGAAGTAATAAAGAATGCTTAGAACGAGTTTTAAACGATTTTCAAATTAATGGAAAAGTAGTAGAAATTCATGTGGGACCAACTGTCACTCAATACGAAGTAGTCGTTCCAACAGGAACAAAATTAAGTCGAATCAGTAGTATAAATAGAGAAATAGCTCTAGCTTTAGCAGCCAAAGATGTCCGGATCGAAGCACCTATTCCCGGTAAAAGTACTATTGGAGTTGAAATACCTAATAGAGAAGTAAGTCCCGTTAAAATTAAAGAAGTTATTACTAATGTTAATCCTGAAAAAATTAAAAAAGGTTTATTAGTAACTTTAGGTAAAGATATTACCGGCGCAACAATTAATGCCGATTTAACAACCATGCCCCATCTTTTAGTTGCTGGTTCAACAGGTAGTGGTAAATCAGTTTGTATTAATAGTATTATTATTTCTCTTTTAATGCATTATCGACCTGATGAAGTAAAATTAGTTTTAGTAGATCCCAAACAAGTTGAATTATCAAACTATAATGGGATACCGCACTTAATGTGTCCAGTTGTTACAGATCCTAAAAGAGCTTCTTTGGTTTTACAAAAAGTTGTCGCTGAAATGGATAAACGTTATAAAATTTTAGCAGAAAAAGGCGTAAAGAAAATAAGTGATTATAATGCTAAAATTGAGGAAGAAAATAAACATAATCCAAATAATCCTCAACCAAAAATGAATTATTTAGTAGTTATAGTTGATGAAATGGCTGATTTAATGATTGTTGCCAGAAAAGAAGTAGAAGATTCTATCATGCGTATTACGCAACTTGCTAGAGCCGCTGGCATCCATTTAATAGTAGCAACCCAAAGACCTTCAACAGATGTTATCACTGGAGTTATTAAAACTAATATTCCTTCCAGAATTGCTTTTTCAGTAGCTAGTTATATTGATTCAAGAACAATTTTAGATGCTCCGGGAGCTGAAAAATTATTAGGTAAAGGAGATATGCTTTATTTACCTATGGGAGCCAATAATCCAACCCGTATTCAAGGATGCTTTATCTCCGATGATGAAATTGGTCGGATTATAAACCATGTTTGTAAACAACAAACAGCTAGTTATGATGATACTTTAACAAATGTAACGCCAGAATCTGATCATTTAGCAGGTGTGGAAACTAGTAATGATGATTCAGATGATCCAATTTATGATCAAGTAGTAGAATTTGCCATATCTACAGGGAAAGTCAGTGCTTCTTTATTACAAAGAAGATTTCGTCTAGGATATAATCGAGCAGCAAGAATAGTTGATTTATTAGAAGAACGTGGTATTATTGGACCTCAAAATGGTTCAAAACCACGGGAAGTTTTAGTTAAACTAAAAGATGAAAATAGCGAAAATGAGTAGCTATTTTTTAATTGCTAAAATAGTAAAACTACAACTAAATAAATAGGAGAAGATTCTAAGTTAATTCTATTTTTGCAAATTGTTTTAAAAATATATATAATATGGTTATAAATATGCTTTAGAAAGTGGTGATTATAATGAAAGATTTATCACAGTTTGCTTGTAAGGATAGTGATGCTATACGTTTTAATAAAGAAGTAGAAGATCCCTATCGGACACCTTTTTTTAGGGATATTGATCGAATTCTTTATTCTTTAAGTTATTTACGTTATGCAGATAAAACGCAAGTATTTACTTATAATGAAAATGATCATATTAGTAAACGAATGATTCATGTGCAATTAGTAAGTAAAATAGCTAGAACTATTGGAAGAAATTTAAAATTAAATGAAGATTTAATTGAAGCTGCCGCTTTAGGGCACGATTTAGGTCATGTACCTTTTGGGCATGTTGGTGAATCTATTTTAAATCAAATTAGTTTAGAAGAAAATGAAGGTTACTTTAATCATAATATCGAAAGCGTACGTGTTTTAATGTATCTTGAGCAAAATGGTAAAGGTAGAAATTTAACTTTACAAGTTTTAGATGCTATTATGTGCCATAATGGCGAATTGCCTAGACAAAAATATATGCCCGTTGCTAAAACAAAAGATGATTTTTTAAAACAATACTATAATTCATATCAAGATCAAAATTTGATAAAAAAATTAATACCTATGACTTTAGAAGGATGTGTTGTTCGAATTAGTGACATTATTGCCTATATCGGCAAAGATATTGAAGATGCAATTACTTTAGGAAAAATCAAAAAAGAAGAAATACCATCATCTATTACTAATGTTCTAGGTTTTACCAATCGAGAAATAATTAATACAATTGTTAAAGATATTATTGAAAATAGTAAAAATAAACCTTATATAATGATGAGTGATAATATATATGATGCTTTAATTAATTTAAAGAAATTCAATTATGAAAATATTTATAAAAAAGCTAATACCAAAGAAGAACTGGCCAATTTTGAAATAATGTTTAGAAGTTTATTTGCAAAATATAAACAAGATATTATTAATAATAATAAAGAGTCGATAATTTATCATACCTATTTAAGTACAAAAAATAATGATTATTTAGAAAAAAACTCTGTATCGCGCAAAGTTATTGATTTTATTGCGGGAATGACGGATGATTTTTTGAAAAAATGTTATGAACAAGATATTTTAAATAAGCAAAAATAATTTTAGCTATTCAAGTAATTTTTTAAAGATAATTTTTATTTTTCATTTAAAAAAAATAAGTTATAATAGTACATAGAAAAGCAGGGGAGTTTATGGAACATGATTATGCAGTTTTAATGTCTAAAAAAATCTTAGATGATGGAATATATTATTTTTATCCTGAAATTCTTATTGAAGGTACTTTATTTACAGAAGATGATGATGTTTATTTTAAAGATATTAATGAAAATACCTATTTAACTATTCATGATAGTGATTTTGTATTTAGTGATATGCAAAATGGTGTTGGTTATGTTATAAGTGAAGAAGATTTGTTAAATAAATATCCTAATCTAAGTATTCATGAAGCAAAAGTAGAATATTTTGATAGTATTTGTAGAGTATCTCATTTCGGCTTTTATATTTTAAATGAAGATATTATTGGTATTGTTCCGATGAATTTAAAGGAGTTATCTGAAAAAATTAATAGTCAGAACTTGGCAAGTGATGAAAATGTTATTAATTTAAATTTAATGGATATTTCTCAACCAAACTGTGATTCTTATGGACGTATTTTATCAGAATCTGAACAAGCTGTAAGTAATGAACAAATAGATACTGTTATATTAGATATGGAAGTATTTAAATTATTATTGAATGCCAAAAATTTTGAAGAAGTTAGAAATATATTAAATAAAATTATTGCTAGTATTAAAGAATATAATCCCCAAGTATTAGAAGATAATATTAGTAATAATTACCTTTTAAAGAAATTTGATGATAGCTATGAAGCTTTTACTAACATTAAAAGTTTAGATGAAATGAAACGTTGTATAAAAGAGTTAATTGATTTTTATATTGAACTGAGTGTAAGTTTAGATAGTTTAAATAATAAAAACACTAAAAAAGCCAATGAATTTTTATACGCATTAGTTGATACTTACGACGCTTTGTTAAAATCCAATGACCTTGAATATATAAAAGCAACAATTAAAAGAATAGGACAAAAATCTAGACAAAATATTGAAAAGCTTTCCTCTAACTATGAATTATTCCAAAGTGAGGTAAAACCGGAATTAAAAGAAAATAATGCAACTGAAAATAATAAAGAGATCAAAAATAAAATTAATGCTAAAGATATAAAAAATTATATGGATCAACGTATTATTGGTCAAGAAGAAGCCAAAAAAGATGTTATATCTGCAATAATAATGAATAAATTAGGAGAAGCTTCTGATAAAAATTCCTGTCTTTTAGTCGGTCCAACTGGAAGTGGTAAAACGTTAATTGCAGAAACTATAAGTGAATATTTAGATTTACCAATGGAAATTGTAGACACTACTCAACTTACTATTCCTGGTTATGTTGGCGCTAATATTGAAGATTTCTTGTTGCGATTATTAATTAAAGCTGGAGGGGTGGTTGCTAAAGCCGAAGAAGGTATCATAGTTTTTGACGAAATTGATAAAAAAGGTTCCAAAGAAAATGATGATGTAAGTGGAAAAGGTGTTTTAAATACATTATTACCTTTTTTACAAGGAACAACTTATAATGTAAATTATAATGGTAAAATAATTCCGTTTAATACTTCGAAATTAACTATTTTTGCTACAGGGGCTTTTACAGACGTCGCCTTAGCCAAAAAGAAAAATAGTAATGGTAATTTATATAAAGAAACTCATATCGGTTATAATATCAACTCACCAAAAGAATCTAAAGAAGATATTGTTTATGAAAAGTTAGAAACAGAAGATTTTGTTAAATATGGTCATATGCCTATTGAACTTATTGGTCGTTTTAGTACGATTACTCAGTTACATGGTCATACTGAAGAAAGTTTAAAAAAGATATTAAATACATCCTTATATAGTCCTATATTAATGGAACAAACTAAGTTAATGAAGTTAAATATTTCTCTAAGTTGGGATGATGCTTATATAGATGCAGTTGTAAAAAAAGCTTTACAATTAAAAACAGGAGCTCGTTCTTTAAAAAATATAGTGGAGTATTCTATAAAAGTGGCACGATGGGAAGCTTTGGTTAATTTAGATAAGTATAGAGAAATTAGATTAAATAGCAATACTCCATTTGATAATACTGATGTTTATATAATTGATAAAGAGGGAAATGAAATATTATTAAAAGAAATATCTGTTGATAATAACGAATCATTAAAATTAGCTAAAAAGTTAAAACAATGAATGTCAACTACTATTTAATTTTAAGTTTCGACATTGACTTTTAAACATAAATAAGGTAGAATTCTGTATACAGTTAGTCTTTAGATTGAATGGTGATTTTTTGGAACATTATTTTACGAATAACGAAAGTTTAAAAAGTGAATTTCGCACCCTTACTTATAATATTAAAAATACATCATTAACTTTTACAAGTGATAATGGTGTTTTTTCCAAAAATAAAATAGATTTTGGGAGTAGATTATTAGTAGAAACTTTTTTAGAAACGTATAAAGAAAAGCCCTATAATTTATTAGATGTTGGTTGTGGGTATGGTTTTTTAGGAATAACTTTGAGTAAAATTTTAAATATTCCTGCGACTTTGATTGATATTAACAAACGAGCGGTTCATTTGACCGAAAAAAATATTAAAGAAAATAAAGTTAATGCTCAAACTTTTTTAAGTAATGTATATGAAAATGTTCAAAATAAATATGATTTAATTATAACAAATCCTCCCATACGAGCGGGGAAAAAAAATGTTTATGAAATATTAAAAGGTGCTAAAAATTTTTTAAATGAAAATGGTGAATTGTGGTTTGTAATCCGAAAAGAACAGGGTGCCAAAAGTACAATTCGAGATTTAGAAAATGATTATAAAATGGAAATAGTAAAAAAAGAGCATGGTTTTTTTATAATTTGTGGAAAATCTGGTTGACATCAAATTGTAGAACTGATAAAATTATAAATTGGTGACGTGTTAGTTTTTTCGTAAAATAATGCTAAAAAAAATATGTTAGATGGGGTGAGAATGTGGCTTTTAAACTACAAAAATTCGGGGATTATGTAAACAGAAGAAGTTTTTCAAAATCAAAAAATACAATGGAACTTTCGGATTTGCTAGAAATCCAAAAAAAATCATATCAATGGTTTTTAGAAGAAGGTATCAAAGAAGCTTTTGAAGAGTTATTTCCAGTAGAAAGTTTTACCGGAAATGTTACTATCGACTTTGGAGATTATTCTTTTGATACACCAAGATATTCAATTAAAGAATCTAAAGAAAGAATGGTTAACTATGCTGCACCACTAAAGGTTCAAGCACGGGTTTTTATTCATGAAACTGGTGAAGTAAAAGAACAAGAAATTTTCTTAGGGGATATGCCATTAATGACTGATGCTGGAACATTTATTATTAATGGAGCAGAACGGGTTATTGTATCTCAACTTGTTCGTTCACCAAGTATTTATTTTAAAAGAGAAATTGATAAAAATGGTCGACGTATAATTACTGGGGAAATGATTCCAGATCATGGAACATGGTTAGAGTTTGAATTAGATGCTAGAGATGTTATGTATGTTCGAATTGATCGAACTAGAAAAGTACCAGTTACCACTTTCTTAAGAGCATTAGGTTTATCAAGTGATGAAGATATAATTAGTGTCTTTGGAGAAAATGAATATTTACAAAATACATTATTAAAGGATAGTACCAAGAATACTGATGAAGCTTTAATTGAAATATATGAAAAATTAAGACCAGGAGAACCTGCTACACTTGATAGTGCTAAGAATCAATTAGTAGTTCGTTTCTTTGATCATTTCCGTTATGACTTGGCTAAAGTAGGTCGTTATAAATTTAATAAAAAATTAAATGTAGCTGATCGTCTTTTAAATACAACTTTAGCTATGGATATTAAAGACGGCAAAAATGTTGTTGCTAAAAAAGGCGATGTAGTAACTAAAGACTTATTAGAAAAAATTAGACCAATTTTAAAAAATGGTTTTGGTCTTAAAAAAACTATTATTAATGAAGAACTAGATCAATATGATCAAATTCAAGAAATTCTTGTTTATGATAAACAAAATCCAGATAAAGTTGTTAAAATTATTGGTAATGATCAATCTATTGATACTAAAAGACTTACAATTCCTGATATTTATGGTGCAATTTCTTATTATTTAAATTTACAAGTTGGAATTGGTAATGTTGATGAAATCGATAACTTAGCAAATCGTCGTGTTCGTCAAGTAGGAGAATTAATTCAAAAACAATTTAAAGTTGGTATGGCTCGAATGGAAAGAGTTATTCGTGAAAGAATGACAACTCAAGAATTAGATGCTGTAACACCTAAATCTTTAATCAATATTCGCCCTGTAACTGCTGTATTAAAAGAATTCTTTGGATCAAGCCAATTATCTAAATTTATGGATCAAATTAATCCAATTGCCGAATTAACTGATAAAAGACGTTTATCTTCTTTAGGACCTGGTGGACTTTCTCGTGATCGGGCTGGAATGGATGTTCGTGACGTTAATGCGAGCCACTACGGACGTATCTGTCCAATAGAATCACCAGAAGGACAAAACATTGGACTTATTACTTCTTTAGCAGGATTTGCTAAAATCAATGAATATGGTTTTATTACAACCCCATATCGAAGAGTTATTGATGGAGTAGTTACTGATGAAGTAATTTATATGACTGCTGATGAAGAAGCCGATTATTACATTTCTCAAGCAACAGTAGCTTTAGATGACAACAAACGAATTATTGAAGATGAAGTTTTAGTTCGAATTAATGGCGACAATGTTATGTGTAAACGGGAACAAGTCAATTTCGTCGACGTTGCTCCAAGTCAATTAGTAGCTATTACAACAAGTTGTATTCCTTTCTTAAATTACGATGATGCTAACCGTACTTTGATGGGTGCTAACATGCAACGGCAAGCTGTACCACTTTTAACTTGTGAATCACCAATAGTTGGAACAGGTGTTGAACATGTAGCCGCTAAATATTCTGGAAGTACAGTAGTTGCTAAAGCTGATGGTGTTGTTGAATATGCTGATGCTTTAAAAATTGTTGTAAAAACTGCTAAAGACAAAGATACATATTATTTAGCTAATTTTGAAAGAACAAATGCCTCAAGTAGTTTAAACCATAAACCATTAGTTAAAAAAGGCGATAAAATTCATGCTGGTCAAGTTATTGCTGATGGACCAAGTACTCAAAATGGTGAACTTGCTCTTGGTAAAAATATGACCGTAGCATTCATGACCTACAATGGTTATAACTATGAAGATGCTGTAATATTAAATGAACGTTTAGTAAAAGACGATGTTTATACCTCACTACATATTGAAAGATACGAAATAGAATGTCGTGATACTAAATTAGGACCAGAAGAAATTACAAGAGATATTCCAAATGTTGGAGAAGAAGCTCGTCGTAACCTAGATAGTGAAGGTATTGTAAGAATTGGTACTGAAGTTCATGAAGGCGATATCTTAGTTGGTAAAGTTACACCAAAAGGTGTTCAAGAACTTACAAGTGAAGAAAAATTATTACATGCTATTTTTGGTGAAAAAACAAGAGAAGTAAGAGATACTTCCCTAAAAGTAGAACATGGTGCTGATGGTATAGTTCATGATGTTAAAGTTTATACTAAAGAAAATAGCGACGATATGCCTGCTGGAGTATTTAAAATAATTCGTGTATACATTATTCAAAAACGGAAAATTCAAATTGGAGATAAAATGAGTGGTCGTCATGGTAATAAAGGTGTTATTTCTCTTGTCTTACCAGAAGAAGATATGCCATATTTACCAGATGGTACACCAATTGATATCATGTTAAATCCATTAGGAGTTCCATCTCGGATGAACATTGGTCAAATACTAGAAGTTCATTTAGGTATGGCTGGAAAACGTTTAGGGGTTAAATATGCCACTCCAGTATTCGATGGAGCTAATCTAGAAGATATTCATGAAGAAATGATGAGTGCCGGTATGAGCGAAGATGGTAAAGTTGAATTAATTAATGGTCGTACTGGTGAACCTTTTGAAAACCGCATTAACGTTGGGGTTATGTATATGGTAAAACTTCACCACATGGTAGATGATAAATTACATGCCCGGGCTACTGGACCATATAGTTTAGTAACTCAACAACCACTTGGTGGTAAAGCTCAATTTGGTGGTCAACGTTTTGGAGAAATGGAAGTTTGGGCTCTTTATGCTTATGGTGCAGCTCATGTATTACAAGAAATTTTAACAATTAAATCTGACGATGTTATAGGTCGTGTTAAGGTTTATGAAGCTTTAGTTAAAGGTAAAACTGTTAATCAAGCTGGTGTACCAGAAAGCTTTAGAGTATTATTAAAAGAATTCCAAGCTTTAGGATTAGATATTCAAATATTAAATAACAATAACGAAATTGTGGATATGAAAGATATGGAAAAAGATGAAGAATCTGACGACATTATTCGGATAGATGAAATCGACGTAACTGAACCTCCAGTAGAAGAAGAGCAACCAGTTGAAGAAAATGCGAATAATGCTTCAAATGAAGAAGAAGATGAATTTGAAACAGATTTAGATGATTTGGAATTTCCAGAAACAATAGATGAAGAAGACATGGAAGGGGATGATATCCTATGATAGAAGTAAATAATATTAATGGAATAAAAATAGGGATCGCCTCTCCAGAAAAAATTCGTAGTTGGTCTTATGGAGAAGTAAAAAAACCAGAAACAATTAACTATCGTACATTAAAACCTGAAAGAGATGGACTATATTGTGAAAAAATATTTGGTCCTACTAAAGATTACGAATGTAGTTGTGGAAAATATAAAAGATTAAGATATAAAAATGTTATTTGTGATCGTTGTGGCGTGGAAGTTACAAAATCTAACGTTCGACGTGAACGGATGGGACATATTGAACTTGCTAGTCCTTGTAGTCATATTTGGTTCTTTAAAGGCGTACCTTCTAAAATGGGCTTAGTCTTAGATATGTCTCCAAGAGATTTGGAAGAAGTATTATATTTTGTAAGTTATGTTGTAATTGATCCAGGTAATGCTCCTCTTGCTAAAAAACAAACTTTATCAGATAAAGAATATCGAGCTTATTATGAAAAATATGGTTCAAGTTTTAAAGTAGGTATGGGTGCAGAAGCCATTCAAGAATTATTAAAAGAAGTCGATGTAGATAAAGAAGTCGAAGATTTACGAGCAGAATTAGAAAATGCTACTGGTCAAAAACGGACTCGTTTAGTAAAACGTTTGGATTGTCTTGTATCTTTCCAAGAATCAAACAATCGTCCAGAATGGATGGTCTTAAATGTTTTACCAGTTTTACCTCCAGATCTTCGTCCAATGATTCAATTAGATGGTGGAAGATTTGCTACCAGCGATTTAAATGATTTATATCGTCGTATTATTAATCGTAACAATCGTTTAAAAAAATTATTAGAACTTGGAGCTCCAACTATTATCGTTCAAAACGAAAAAAGAATGCTTCAAGAAGCTGTAGATAGTTTGTTCGACAATGGTCGTCGGGGAAGAAGCGTTACAGCAGCTGGTAATCGTCCGTTAAAAAGTTTATCTAGCATTTTAAAAGGTAAACAAGGTCGTTTCCGTCAAAACTTACTTGGTAAACGTGTCGACTATTCTGGTCGTAGTGTTATCGTTGTAGGTCCAAACTTAAAAATGTATCAATGTGGTATTCCAAAAGAAATGGCTCTTGAATTATTTAAACCTCATGTTATTCATGGCCTAGTTGAAAGAGGACTAGCTCATAACATCAAAGGAGCTAAAAAATTAATTGAATCAAGAGATGATCAAGTATGGGATATCGTTGAAGATGTTATTACTGAACATCCAGTATTGTTAAACCGAGCTCCAACTTTACATAGACTTGGTATTCAAGCTTTCGAACCAAAATTAGTTGGTGGTAAAGCTATTCGTTTACACCCTCTTGTATGTGCAGCATTTAATGCCGATTTCGATGGAGACCAAATGGCAGTTCACGTACCTTTAAGTGAAGAAGCTAAAGCTGAAGCACGAATTCTTATGTTAGGTGCTAACAATATTTTAAATCCTAAAGATGGAAAACCAATTGTTACACCAAGTCAAGATATGGTTTTAGGTAACTGTTATTTAACTAAAGAAAAAGCTGGAGAAGAAAACGAAGGTAAAGTTTATAAAGATAGTAATGAAGTATTAATGGCATATGAAAGAAAAGAAATAACTCTTCATACCAGAATTGCTTTACCAGTAAAATCATTTAAACATAAATTATTTACTGATGAACAAAAAGATAAATATTTAATTACTACATGTGGAAAAATTATCTTTAACGAAATATTACCAGATTCTTATCCATTTATAAATGAACCTACTAAAGAAAATATCGAAGGAATTACTCCAAGCAAATATTTTTTACCAATGGGTACGAATATCAAAGAAGAAATTGCTAAAAGAGAAATTGTTTTACCATTTAGAAAAAAACAATTAGAAAGCATTATCGCTCAAGTCTTTAAAAGATATAAAACTACTGAAACTTCAATTATGCTTGATAAATTAAAAGATTTAGGATTTAAATATTCAACTATTGCTGGTATTACTGTTTCTGCTGCTGATATTAAAGTAAGTACAGATAAAGAAGCCATAATCGAAGAAGGTAAAGAATTAGTAGAAAAAATTAACAAACAATTTAAACGTGGTTTAATTACTGAAGAAGAACGTTACAACAATGTTATTGAAACATGGAATAGTCAAAGTGATAAGATAAAGGCTGAATTACAAAATATGTCCAAAGATGATTTTGATAATCCATTATTTATGATGATGAATAGTGGAGCTCGTGGATCTATTTCAAACTTTGTTCAACTTTCTGGTATGCGTGGTTTAATGGCTAAACCAGATGGTTCAACTGTTGAAATTCCGATTACTTCAAACTTTATGGAAGGACTTAATGTTTCTGAATTCTTCTTATCAAGTCACGGATCTCGTAAAGGTTCTGCCGATACAGCATTACGTACTGCCGATTCTGGTTATTTAACTAGACGTTTAGTTGACGTAGTTCAAGATATTATTGTTCGTGAACATGATTGTGGAACTATCCATGGTGTTGAAGTATATGACTTAATTAACGATAAAGATGGATCTGTAATTGAACCATTATCAGAACGTATCTTAGGAAGATATTCTGCTCAAAAAATTATCAATCCAACAACTAAAGAAGTAATTTTAGATAAAGGTGAAGAAATTACTGAAAATATTGTAGCTAAGATTGAAAAAGCAGGAATCAAACGAGTTGAAATAAGAAGTGTATTAACATGTAAATGTGAAAATGGTGTTTGCCAAAAATGTTATGGTCGTAACCTAGCTACTGGTAACTTAGTTGAAACTGGTGAAGCTGTTGGTATTATGGCTGCTCAATCAATTGGTGAACCAGGTACCCAACTTACCATGCGTACTTTCCACTCTGGTGGTGTTGCTCATGGTGGAGATGCCGATATCACTCAAGGTCTTCCAAGAGTTGAAGAATTATTTGAAGCTCGTAATCCAAAAGGTAAAGCTACTATTGCAGAAATTAGTGGAAAAATTGAATCTATTGAAGAACAAAATGGTAAATATAAAATTGTTATTGCCAATGATGTTGAAGTAAGAGATCATATTACTAATTACAATATGAAAGTTCGAGTTAATGTTGGAGATACAGTAAATGCTGGTGATAAATTAACAGAAGGTGCTATTAGCCCTAAAGAATTATTAGCTGTAACTGATCCATTAACTGCTCAAGAATATATCTTAAAAGAAGTACAATCTGTATATAAATTACAAGGTGTTGATATTTCAGACAAACATATTGAGATTATCGTTTCTCGTATGATTAGTAAAGTACGTATTGTTGATGCTGGAGATTCTGATTTTGTTGAAGGCTTAACAGTATCAATGAGAAAATTTACAGAAGGAAATAAACCAGTTATCTTAAGAGGTGGAGTTCCTGCTAAAGGTCGTCCATTATTATTAGGTATTACTAAATCTTCTGTCGAAACTGATTCATTCTTATCTGCTGCATCATTCCAAGAAACTACTAAAGTTTTAACAGACGCTGCTATAAAAGGAAAAATTGATCACTTAAGAGGCTTAAAAGAAAATGTTTTAATTGGTAAATTAATTCCTGCAGGTACTGGTGCTAAACAATATAGCGATATTGAAATTCTTTTACAAAAAGAATTTATGAATGATGATGCTAGTGAATTTTTAGAAGAAAAATTAATGGATGATGAAGATTTAAAAGAAAATAAACCAGAAAATATTTCTGAAGTAGAAGAAGCTGCTTAGTTTCTTCTTTTTTTATGATTGAAAATGGCAAGTAAATGAATTATAATAAAGGTAATAATAGAGGAGGATTTATATGAAGAAAATAAAAAATAACCTCCCAACCAGACTGACTCTGGGGGGGG
>CANRLP010000008.1 GCA_947631515.1 uncultured Bacilli bacterium | reverse complement strand
AATTTATATAGAATTATAAATGAAGCTAGAGATTTTATTAATTCTCAATTAAGAGAATTTAGTTATTTAAATTCTGAGGGTGTTTTCGAAAAACATTTCGAATATCCTGAATTTGCTTGGTTTGAGGGTATCGTAAACGCTGTCACCCATCGTGATTATTCAAATTATGGTGAACAAATACTTGTTAAAATTTATAATAATAGAATGGAAATATATTCTCCAGGAAAACTTGGCGGTTTTGTAACGTTAGAAACTATGAAGTTAAAAAGATATTCTAGAAATCCTTTAATAGCTAGAACTTTAGTTGAATTTGGGATAGTTAGAGAATTAAATGAAGGTGTAAAGAGAATTTATAAAGAAATGCGTGATTTTAATTTAAAAGAGCCGGTGTATTCCGAGCCAGATAGAAATTCAGTTTTATTAATATTGGAAAATGATATTGAGAATAGAACTAATATAAATTACTTTGATAGTAATGAGAAAATTAAAAAAATATGGAATGATTTAAGCTATCCAGAACAACAAACAATAAAACATATTATAAATAATAATGGAGTGACTAGTGAAGAAGTTAGCAAATTAATTAATAGAAGTAAGACGACAGCTGTAGGGGTATTAAATAGATTAATTGATAAAAAATTAATCGTATGGACTGGTACTTCAAAAAATGATAATTTTGGAAAATATATATTAAAATAAAAAATATAACCTTTTATATATTTTATTGATAAATTGTTTTAATGATAATCAACTATACTTAATACTACTCAAATGAAAAGCAACATTATTTTATAGTATTCAATACTGTAAATATGTTGTTTTTTTATATTAATGCTTTTAATTTTACTCTCGACATATATTTTTAAAATAAAATATAAAATGTAAAAATGTGTAAAATTATGTAAAAAAATATCATTATAATTTGAAATTCATTGACATAGGGGGGGGGGTAAAATGCTAAAATTCACTTATGAAGTGAGCTGATTATTATGGTATTTTCTTCAACTGTTTTTCTATTTTTATTTTTACCTTTAACAATTGTGATTTATTATAATCCAATAATAAAAAGTCGAAAATTTAAAAATCTTTTTTTACTATTGGCAAGTTTGTTATTTTATGCATACGGTGAACCAGTTTTTGTTTTTTTAATGATTTTTTCAATAATTATAAATTATTTTCTTGGTTTAAAAATTTCATCTACTTCAAATGCCAAATTTTATTTAATAGTAGGTTACATATATAATTTTTTTATATTATTTATTTTTAAATATTTAACATTTTTTCTTAATAATTTAAATTTAGTATTTAATAAAAATATTAATATGAATATTGTTTTACCTATAGGTATATCGTTTTTTACATTTCAAATGTTATCTTATGTTATTGATGTATATCGAAATCCTAAAATTGTCCAAAAAAATATATTTAATGTTGGTTTATATGTTTCTTTATTTCCTCAATTAATTGCTGGACCTATTGTAAGATATGAAACAATTGCTAAAGATATTAATGAACGAAAAGAAAATATTAAAGATTTTTCTAGTGGAGTTTATCGCTTTGTTTTTGGATTAGGTAAAAAAGTGTTAATAGCTAATTATGTTGGTTTAATTGCTGATAATATATTTTATAATCATTCTTTAGGAAACATTTCAGTTTTAACAGCGTGGATTGGAGCAATATCATATACATTTCAAATATATTTTGATTTTTCTGGATATAGTGATATGGCTATTGGTTTAGGAAGAATGTTTGGTTTTAAATTTGCTGAAAATTTTAATTATCCTTATATTTCTAAATCAATTACTGAATTTTGGCGTAGATGGCATATTTCTTTATCTACTTGGTTTAGAGATTATATTTATATTCCTTTAGGTGGTAGTAAAGTTTCTAATAAAAGACATATTTTAAATTTATTTATAGTATGGTTATTTACTGGTTTATGGCACGGAGCTAATTGGACATTTATTGTTTGGGGTTTATATTATTTTGTTTTTATATTGTTAGAGAAGAAAACTAATTTTGTTAAAAAAATAGGTAAATTATCATATTTGTATACGTTACTTATTGTCATAATTGCCTGGGTTATTTTTAGAGCTGATAATTTAGGAATTGCATTTAATTATATTGGAAAAATGTTTTTCGTAAATAATAATTTTTTTGATAATCAATCAATGGAATATATAAAGGCTTGTGGCTTTATTATTCCTATAGGGATAGTTTTATCGACTCCAATAATAAAAATAATATGGCAAAAAATAAATATTAATGAAAATGCTAAGGCTTTAATTAAAGCTTTAGCTGTATTTGTAATTTTTATTTTTTCCGTTTTAGCGTGTATTAATTCTAGTTATAATCCATTTATATATTTTAATTTTTAAAATAAAGGAGTTTATAGATATGAAAAAAAATAAGATTGAAATTGTAAGTAGCATAATAATAATTAGTATTTTAGTTATAATGGCTATTTATTCATTTGGTTCAAAAGTATTAAATAAATTTTATAATAATAATGATTCTTCAATTAAAAGTATAACTATTAATTTTGCAAAACAATATCCTTTTGAAAATAAAAAAGTTGAAAATCAAAAAAGTTTAATTGAAAAATATGAGTCTAAAATAAATACAATTAAAGAAAAAATAGAAAATGTTACTTCTAAAGATTTAATAGGGTATGAAAAAATGGTTGAACTTTCATATACTTATAATGATTTAATAAATTTTAATTTAGTTTCAAATAATTCAAGTGACTCAAGAATTAAACTTGATGATGATAATTATTCAAGAATTGCAGCTAAGCAAGATGTTAGTTCTTGTGTAAACAAAATAGTAAATTTAAAAGATTTTTTAGATAGTCAAAAAATTAATTTTTTATATGTTCAAGCTCCATATAAAATTCCTGAAAATTATCAGTTGCCTTTAATTTATAAAGATTATACTAATGAAAATATGAATGAATTTTTGAATAAAATTAATGATAAAGTTGATTATATAGATTTAAGAGAAAATATTATAAATGATAATCTTGATCATTTAAAATTATTTTTTAAAACTGATCATCATTGGCTTCCAGAAACAGGATTATGGGCTACTAATGTAATATCTAACTATGTTAATGAAAAATATAATCTTTCTTTAAGAACCGATAATATCTTAAAAGATAAATTTAATTATGAAACTTATCCTAATATGTATCTGGGTTCTGATGGCAGATACGTCAGTTTAAAAAATGCTAAGCCAGATGATTTTACGATGATTACACCAAATTATGAAACTGATTTTGAAATATCAATTCCTAATTTAAATCTTAATAAGAAAGGAAGTTATTCTGATACTTTAATTGATTGGTCAAAATTAAAATATGGTAATTATTATAAAATAAGTCAATATACATCTTATCTTTATGGGGATAGACCATTAATTGAAATTAAAAACAATTTAATTAATAATGGTAAAAAAATATTAGTAATTAGAGAAAGTTTTAGTGAAGTAGTTTTACCTTTTTTAGCATTAGAAAATGAATATGTTTCAGCAATTGATTTAAGACAATTTAATGGAAGTTTATATTCTTATATAAAAGAATATAAACCTGACTTAGTTTTAATTTTATATAATGGAAAAGCTATTATAGATTTATCAATAGATAATGACACTTCGAAATTATGGAATATTGATAGTTAAAATTAGGTTTGAACATAAAAAAGGATTAGCAATGGCAATGAAATTTCTTTATTGACATTAAAAAATATATTTTATAAAATTAAATTGATAACAAAAAATGATTTGTGAGGTTTATATGAAAAATATTCAAAAATTAATTAAATTTTTTTTATTAAGCTTAGTTATTAGCTTTTTTTTAGAAATTTTTGTTTTTAATTTTAGAACTTTTCAGTCATTATCTTATCAACAAGAAAATTTAACAGATAAAATAACTTATAATGGAATTGAAAAAAATAATGATAATAGTTTTACTGTAATTGATGAAAAAAATAATTATATTGAAATTGAAAATATAAATAAAAAAATAGATAATATAAAATTAGATTTTGATATTTCTAAAAAATATATAGAATATATAATTTATGCTACTGATGAAGCTAATAGTGAATATTTACAGTTACATACTAGATATTTATATCCTTCTATTGAAAAAAGTAAATATGTTAAATTAAATATGTATGGAAATTCTAGTAAAATTAAAATTAAATTTATAGGGAATAATATAAATTTAAAAATTAAGGGGATTTCTATTAATGAAAAGGTTCCTTTTGATATTTCTTTAATAAGAGTATTGCTTGTATTTGCAGTTATTTTTGCTTTTTTAATAGTTAGAAGTAAATCAGAATTCTATAAATATAAAGTTGATTTTAAAAATAAATATCAAATAGGAATTATGATATTTTGTGTATTAGCAATATCCCTTATTTTTGGGTGTATTATTTATAAAAATCCAACATCTAGAACATATATTGAACATCATCAGCAATATCAAAAACTTACTGAATCATTATTAAAAGGAAAAGTGTCTTTAGATATTGAACCTACTAAAGAGTTATTAGAATTAGAAAATCCTTATGATTACTATTTAAGAACTAAAATAGAAGAAGAAACAAATAAAAAAATAGGACAATGGGATCACGCTTTTTATAATGGAAAATATTATGTTTATTTTGGAATAGGACCTGTTATATTTGGGTATTTACCTTATTATGTTTTATTTGGCAAACATATAACTAATTATGTTATTGTTTTAGTTATTTCAATTTTAACTTTAATAGGAATGTTACTTTTATTAAAAGAAGTTACAAAAAGATATTTTAAAAATATACCATTTTTATTATTTATAATTATGTATGGCTTTTTGGCATCAATTTTGCTTAAAATTGTATCAAGTCCAACAATATACATTGTACCAATTGTATATGCTTTAATGTTTACCTTTTTTGGCCTCTATTTTATGATTTCTTCAATAAAAAAAGATAAAATAAGTACCCCATTAATTATGGCTGGGTCAATGTGTATGGCATTAGTTGCTAGTTGTAGACCTCAATTTTTAGTTGGCTCATTTCTTCTAATACCTATATTTTGGGATAGTATTTTTAAAGATAGAACTTTGTTTTCTAAAAAATCTATAAAACAAACAATTGCCTTTATTATGCCATATGTTATTGTTGCCGGATTACTTATGTTTTATAATTATATTCGTTTTGATTCAATATTAGAGTTTGGTTCTAATTATCAAATTACTAATATGGATATGTCTAAAAGGGGATTTAAAATTGATCGAATAGGATTTGCAGTATTTACTTTATTATTTCAATTACCAATTTTAAATGCAACATTTCCTTTTATTCAAAAGTCTTCGGTTTTGAATAATTATATGGGAAATGTACTTACAGGAATAATATATGGGGGAATTCTTATGACAAATCTTTTGTTATGGTTAGGTGTTTTGTCTTTTAAATTTAAAAAATATATGTCAAAATCGTTATATAATTTCTCTTGTTTGGCTATTATTTTAGCTTTAATTGTTTTGATATTTGATGTGGAAGTATCGGCTATTTCTTCAAGGTATGTATTAGATTTTTCGTGGTTGATATTTTTACCTACTATTTGGGTTGTTTTTGGTTTGTTTAACAGTAACATTAGTAAAAAAGCTAAAGAGATTATTTTAAAAGTTATATTGATAGTTTTATTTATCTATTTTGTATATCAATTTCTTTTATTACTTCAAGATCCGATTTATCATAATTTGTTAAAATATGCTCCAAAATTTTATTTTAAATGGTATTATTTATTACAATGGTGGTTATAAAAAAAGAAAGAAGGTATAAGAAATGCATTCAAAGGAAAATTTTCAATTTAGAATATTATATTTCATAGGCATTATTCTTGTATTGTGCGGGCACACTAAGGGGGGGGGTATAATTTTAGACAATTGGTTTCATTCTAAAACTTTTCATTTAGGTTTGTTTGCATTTGGTTCAGGATACTTTTTTTATAAACATTTAAAAGATAGACCATTAGATATAATTAAATATAAATTTAAAAAAACTATTGTTCCTTTATATATTTGGACATTTATTTACGGAATTATTATTCAAATATTACATCAGTTTGGTTATAAATTAGGATTAGGTCTTTCTTTAAAAAATCTTTTATGGACACCTTTATATTCAGGACATGCTTATGTTTTTAATTTAGGTTCTTGGTTTTTAGTACCTTTATTTTTACTACAAGCTTTTACCGCAATTTTAATACCTGTTTTAAAAAGAACAAATGGAAGTATTTTTATATTTATTTTGTATATGATTTTAGGAATGATTGGAATACAACTTTCATTTTCTTTAAAAAATGTTCAATGGTTATTATTACTTCATTTTTTATATTTTTTACCTTTTTTTGGTTTAGGAATATTATATAAAAACAAATTAGAAAAAATAGATAAGGTTGATAATGTTATTTATTTTGCTATTATTTTTACTATTAAATTATTTATAATTTATTTTACAGGAAAATTAACTCATTATGACCCAGCTAATATGCAAAGATTTGAAAATTTTTATTTACCTTATATAAATGGATTTTTAGGTATTGCTTTTTGGTTAAGAGTTTCTAAAATATTAGTTCCATCTTTAAAAAATAGTAAAATAGTTAACATAATTTCTAAAAATACATTTGCTATAATGATGCATCATATGGTTGGCTTATTTTTAGTAAATTGTTGTTGGTTATTATTAGCTACTAATTTTAATTTTATTGAAGGGTTTAGCATTAAACGATTTAATTCTGAATTATTTTATACATATAATCCTAAAAATTTAAGTCAATTTAATATTATTTATTTAATTTCAGGTATTATAGTTTCTTTGTTAATTAATAAAGTGACAATTATTATTAAAAATAAAGTAAAAAAAATTTATATTAATAAATCATGATAAAGTATAGTTTAATTTAAATTAAAATATGCTTTACAGCTTTACATTTCCAAGTTGCTTTTACTTTTTAATTATGTTAAACTTTTATTTAGAAATGAATAACTAGTTTTTTTATGTGAGGGAGATGTATGATGAAAAGCATAAATAGGGAAACAGAGTTAAGAAAATTACAGTTAGCTGAATTAGATATATTAAAAGAATTTGTAAGAATTTGTAATAAAGAAAAATATACATATTATATTAGTGGAGGGACATATATTGGAGCTGTAAGAAGTAAATCTTTTATTCCTTGGGATGACGATATTGATGTTGCTATGCCAAGGGAAGATTATGAAAAATTTCTTGCTAATTATGATAAACATTTAAATAAAAAATATGAATTACGTAATTATAAAATAACACCTAATTTTTATACTTATCCAACTAAGATCGTTGATAATACGATAAAAGTTGTTAATAATTCGGCTAAAAATAGTAAAATAGAACCTGTTTGGATAGATGTTTTTCCTTTAGATGGGATGCCTAAGAATAAATTTAAATTATTTATTCATAAATTTTCTTTACTTTCTAAAAGAGCTTTATTACAGTTTTCTCGTTTTGATGATATTGTTAATTTAAAATCTAAAAATCGTCCATTAATTGAAAGATTTTTAATTTTTATTGGAACTCATATTAATATTGGTAAACATTTGGATCCTATTAAAAGATTAAATTCTATTGATAAAGCTTTAAAAAAATATCCAGCTAGTAGTTCTTGGTGTTATGTTAATTTTATGGGTTCATATAAATTTAGAAGTATTCTTGATAAAAAAGTATATGGAAATGGTAGATTATATGATTTTGAAGGGTTGAAATTAAATGGACCTTATGATTATGATACTTATTTAACTCAAATTTATGGTGATTATATGAATCCACCAAAAGAAGAAGAAAAAAATAAACATAATACGGAGTTGGTAAAATGACAAAATATAAAATAGGGTATACTCAAGGAACTTATGATTTATTTCATATTGGTCATCTTAATCTTTTAGAGAATGCTAAGAAACAATGTGATTATTTAATTGTTGGTATTAATTCTGATAAATTAGTAAAGCATTATAAAAATCATAATCCTATTGTGTTTGAAAAAGATCGGGCAAGAATTGTTGAAGCATTAAAATGTGTAGATGAAGTTCATATTATTGATACGCTTGATAAAGTAAAAACTTTAAAGAAGTTAAAATTTGATTGTATTTTTATAGGAAATGATTGGTATGGAAATAAGCGTTGGCAAGAAACTGAAGAACAATTAAAAAAATATAATGTTCCAGTTATATATTTACCTCATACAGACGGGATATCGACTACAATAATAAGAAGAGAGGTAGAAAAAAATGGAAAATAATCAAATTAAAGTATTACAAATAAATCGGGGCTCAAATAATGAAATAAATGGAATTGGGGGAGTTACCAAGGTTGTTTATAATTTTTATCTTGAAATTGATAAAAGTAGATGTATATTTGATTTTTTAACTCCATATAAAACATCATTTAAGTTATATGAAGAAGAAATAAAAAAAATGAAAGGAAATATATTTTCACTTGGAATAAAAACTAATGGCATAATTAATAAAATAAAATATTTTCATTTTTTAAAAAAATTCTTAAAAAACTACACTTATGATATAGTTCATATTAATTCAGGAAGTATTTTTTTTAATTATATAACCGCATTAGCGGTTAAACAAAGTAAAAAATCAAAAATAATTGTTCATTGTCATAATTCGATGGATAATATAAATATTTTAAAAAAAATATTTAATGGTTTATTTAAACCATTTTTATCATCAATTGCTGATTATTATTTAAGTTGTTCTTTATATGCTGGTAAGCAAATGTTTACTAAAAAAATTATTAATTCTAAAAAATTTTATGTTTTACCTAATGCGATAGATATTGATAAATTTAAATTTGATGAAGATATTAGAAAAAAAATAAGGAAAAAATTTAAAATTAAAGATGATGATATTGTTATAGGTCATATTGGAAGATTTGAATTGCAAAAGAATCATAACTTTATAATTGAAATGTTTAATGAAATTAATAAAAAAAATAAAAATATTTATTTATTTTTAATTGGTGATGGTTCTTTAAAGAAAAAAATTTTTGAAAAAGTTAAACGTTTAAATTTAGAGAAAAATGTTATATTTACTGGATTAATTAAAAACGTTAATGAATATTTAAATGCTTTTGATATATTTATATTACCATCGTTATATGAGGGCTTTCCTGTAACGTTAGTTGAAGCTCAAGCTAATGGTTTAACAACATTAGTAAGCAAAAATGTGACAGATGAAACAAGTATAACTGATTTAATTAGCTATTTAGATTTAATAGCTGATGAATGGTGTAATAAAATATTAAATATTAAAATAAATAAAAATCGGTTAAAATACAATCATATAATTAAAAAGACTGATTATGAAATTCAAAAAGCTTCTAAAACATTATTAAAAATATATTTAGATGTAATAGGGGGAATAGGTTGATATGAAAAAAGTTAAAATTATTCATTATTTGTATGGTTTATCTAATGGTGGAGTTGAAAGTGTTTTACTTAATTATTTTTCACATATTGATTTAAGTAATTATTCTTTAGATATAGTTATTCAAAAATTGCCTCAAAAAAATTGTGAGGATAAACTAAAAAAGTTAGGATTTAAAATTTATGTTGTACCAAGTAAGAAACATTTTATTAAATATTCTAAGCAAATGATTAATATTTTAAAAAAAGAAAAACCAAATATTGTTCATTGTCATATGAATTATGGTAATTTTGTTCCTTTATTTTTTGCTAAACTTATGAAAGTTCCAAAAAGAATTAGTCATTCGCATTTAGCAATTAAAAAGTTTAAATTAAAAAATGTTTTAATGAAATTTTTAGGAAAAATGGTTGCAACTGATTATATGGCTTGTGGTGAAAAAGCTGCTATTAGTTTATTTGGCAAGAAAAATGTAGAAAATGGTAAAGTGTATATATTAAATAATGCCATTGATTACGATGCTTTTAAATATAATGATTCAATTAGAAAAAAAATACGTAATGAATTAAAGATAAAAGACGATGAAATTGTATTAGGAAATGTTGCTAGATTTACTAATCAAAAAAATCATAAATTTATTATAGAGGTTTTTCAAAAATGCTATGATGCTAATAGTAAATATAAATTATTATTAGTAGGGAGTGGATTTTTAAAAGAAAAAATTGAAAAATTAGTTGAAGAAAAAAATTTGGGTGAAAGAGTAATTTTCTTAGAACATCGGGATGATGTTAATGAATTATTATCAGCAATGGATATCTTTATTTTGCCATCTTTATATGAGGGTTTACCAGTTTCAGTTTTAGAGGCTCAAGCTGCTAATTTGCCTTGCTTATTATCAGATACAATTACTAGAGAATGTAAGTTATTATCCAGTACTAAATATTTAAGTATTGAAAATAGTGATGATTGGAGAAAATGTATTTTAAATATGTCATTAAATAATAGAAAAATTAATAATAAAAAAATATTTGAACAGGCTAATTTTGAAATAGAAAATGAGGCTAAAAAATTAGATGATTTTTATAGAAAATAGGTGAATTATGGAAAAATTAGAAAAATTAAAAAACATTTTTTTAAATAATGAAATTATAATATTTTTAAGTTTTATGTTTTTGATGAAACCATCGGCAATAACAACTTTTAAAATAACATTAATAAATACTATTTATAATTTTTTTACAATTTTGGTAATGTTAATAGTGTATAGTTTATTTATTTATGATGTTTATCATAAAAAAGTGTCAAAATTACAAATTGCTATTTTGATATTTATATGTTGTTTAGGTTTTTCGACTTTAATTGGAACAAAAGATTTTTATTTTTATTTAAAAACATATTGTAATTATTTTGCTGTAAGTATTTTAACGGAAATGTTAATTTTAAATAATCCTAAAAAATTATTAAAAGTTTTGACAATATTAATATCAAGTTTTATCGTAATTAATTATTTAACTATATTGTTTATTCCTAAAGGTTTTAATTATCCTACATATACTAATTATTATTTTTTAGGTTATGATAATTCAACGGTTCATTTTATTATATTAGGATTATATGTATTGATTTTTGCTTCTCATTATTTTAATAAAAAGATTTCTTTATTAGTTTGGTTAATGGTACTTGTTGCAGGTCTTTCTTATTTTAAATTATGGGCAGCATCTTGTATGTTGTGTTTATTAATTGTGATATTTTTTCTTCTATTTGTTTATAAAAAAAATTTGTTTAAAAAAATTTTAAATTATAAAGTATTAATTGGAATATTTGCATTTTTGTTTTTGTTAATTGTTGTTTTTAGAGGTCAAAAATTATTTTCGTGGTTAATAGTTAATATTTTACATAAAAGAATAACTTTGACTGGAAGAACTAGAATATGGGATAGATGTTTTAAACAAATACTTGCTCATCCTATATTTGGTTTAGGTACTCAAAATTATGCAATTCGGATGAGTGCAATAAATATTTATCACGCTCATTCTACATTATTAAATGTTTTATTAGAAGGTGGAATAGTAAGTCTAATTGCCTTTTTAAATATTTTTAGAGTGATTGGTAAAGAATTGACTTTTAAAAATAATAAAAAAACTGAACTTATTAGTATTTGTACTTTTGCAATATTTACTTATTTGATTTCTTCTTTAGTAGATGTTATAGATAATACTCAGATGACATATATTATTTTTAATTTATGTTTTTATTCAATGTATTTATATAATAAAGAAAAAGTTCGAAAAAATAAAAAAAATATTTTAATAGTAAGTGGAGGACATTTACCAATACCTGCTATAATGGGTGGAGCTGTTGAAACTTTAACTGAGTCTTTTATTGCGGAAAATGATCGAGTTTTTCACGAGAATATCGATGTGTTAAGTATAAATATTCCTATTGAATATCAACATCTTGTACCTGAATATAAATATACTAATTTTATTTATGTTGGTAATCAAAGTAAAAAAAGTTTGTATAATATTTGGTGTAGAGCATTTAGTAAATTTTATATATACATTGGCAATTATTATTTAAATAAGGGAATTAATAAAATAAAAGAACTTGATAAAGAATATGATGTTATTTTATGTGAAAATGAGCCATTATTTACAATGAAGTTAAAAGATATGTTTGATAGTAAAATAATACTTCATTTACATAATAATTATTTAAATCCATCTAAGAAATATTATAAAAGAATTATTAAAAGTTGTAATAAAATTTTTGCAGTTAGTGATTATATTAAAGGACAAGTTAATAGTGATAAATGTATAACAGTTTATAATGGTATTGATTTTTCTTTATTTAAAAGAGAAGATAAAAAAGTTAGTCAAGAATTAAGAAAAAAATATAAGATTAAAGAAAATGATTTTGTTTTTATATTTGTAGGACGTATTGTACCTGAAAAGGGTGTAGATGAATTAATTACCGCTTTTGTAAAATTAAATAAAAAATATAAAAATATTAAACTTTTAATTATAGGAAGTCCTGCTTTTAAAGATAAGACTAATAGTGATTTTTATAATGAAATGTTAGTTAAGAAAAATAATAATATAATATTTACAGGTTATGTAGATAATAACGAATTGTATAAATATTATTATTTAGCTAATGTTTCCGTAGTTCCATCAAAAATTGATGAGGCATTTGGTTTAACTGTTGTAGAAGCTATTATAAGTAAAAAGAGAGTAATTGTTAGTGATTTTGGGGCTTTACCTGAAATTGTTAATGAAAAGCTTGGAAAAGTTATCAATCATAATAATTTAATAAAGAATCTTTATAAGGCAATGGAAGATGAATATTTAAATCGTTATAAAAGTCGAATAAATAAGGATGAATTAAAAATATACAGTAAAGAAGAATATGCTAAAAGAGTTTATGATAATTTAGACTTTTAAAAATATGAAAGTAATTATAAATAAATTTTACGAATAAAATCAATTTTTTATACTTTTTGACAAAATATAACAAAAAAAATTATATACTTAATTTAAATGATTTGTTACAATTATTTTAAGAAGTTAAGGAAGTGATTTTTTATGAATAAAATTAATAGAACTGATATTAAAAGAAATACTTTAGCAAGAGAAATTATTAGGATTGATTTTTATACATTGGAATCATTTGAAGAAATATTAGAAAATTTGGAAAAGTATTTTAAATCTAAAGATTATACATTTAATCAATATAATAATTATAATATAAACTATGAATTAAATGATCCAGAACCTTTACTTACTGGAAGCTTTATGTTAAAGAAAAATGTAGAAGTAATTCAAAATTATGAATTTGTTAATAAAAATAATAATAAGATTGTTTTTAATCAAAATATGTTAATTTTTGATAAAAACGATTTTAATAATTATGGTGGTATTGAAGAGTATTTTGAATTAATTGTTGGTGCTCTTAAAGTAATAGAAGATATAACTTCAATAAAATTAAGTAGAATTGGAATTAGAAAAATAAATGAATTGATATTAAACGATAAAAAATACATTGAAAAATATTTTAATAATAAATATTTAGCTGATTTATCTAAGATAACTAGTGATACTAAAGAAATGGTTTATGAATATTCCTTTAGACCTTTATATAATGATAAAGATATTTCATTAAATAAAAATATTAGAATTTTAAAGGGGGTATATCAAACTGAAGATATTGGTTCTTCTGATGCCTATAGTTTTGTATGGGATATTGATTGTTATAAAAGAATTTATGATGAAATCGATGTTTGTTGTATTTTTAATTTATGTGATTCTATTAATTCAAAAATATTTGAAGAATATTGTGATATTATATCTAATGATTTATATTCATTGATAATTAAAAAAGATGGTAATGAAGGTATTCTTGGAGGTTTAAAAAATGGCAGTAATTAGGACGTATAATAATAATTTTAAAAGTATTTTAGAATCTAATTCTAAAAATGATAATGTAAACAAAATAACTAGTTTTTCTAAAAATTTTAGAACAAATTTTATTGTAAAAAATTCAATTTTAAAGAGAAATAATTTAACTACTATTATTAAAAAGAAAAATGGATAATTTTAGTTCAATTTTAATTCCAGAAAAAACGAGTCAAATAAAAATTGAAAATTATGTAATAGGATATTCAAAAGAAGGAGAAAGTATAGTAGTTTTATTTAAATACGATGATATAGTTTTTTATTCAATTATAATTGATTCTTATGAAATTAATATTAATAAAGCTGAGGAAATATTAAATAAAAATAAAATAAAAAAAATAAATGTTCTTATTTGGACTCATCCTCATAGTGATCATAGTATAGGGATAGAAAAAATATTGAATAATTTTTGTAATAAAGATACTAAAATTGTTATTCCAAATATTGATCAATCTTTAAAAAATGACATACCTGTTAATTGTCAAGAAATTTATGATAAATTTACAACTGTTAATTTGAATAATAAAAAATCTCAAGGTTCTTTAATTTATGGTATGTATAATTTACCAATATATAAAAGTTTTATAAATTGGCGTGGTGAACAATTAACTTTTAATATATATTGTATGTCACCAGTAACTAAATTTTTGGCAAATAATAAATTTACAACCAGTACAAATATAAATGATTATTCTTTATCTATTTTAATTGAGTTTAATAATGTTATGTTTATTTATGGAGGCGATATTGAAAACAAAACTATTAATTATTTAGTAAACGAAGGTCTTCTATTTGATAATATTGGTTTTTTAAAGGCTCCACATCACGGTTCTAATACTACTAATTCAATTTTTAAATTAGTAAATATTTTAGAAGATACTATTTGTGCAGTTACTAATTATAATAATGGAGTCATAAGTCTTCCAAATGAAGAAATGGTTGAAGAATATTCTAAAAAAACTAATGAGTTATATTTATTTAATAAAAATCATCAAGAACTTAACTTTGGGATTTTAAAAAGCGAATTTATAATGGTGGATTCTAAAAATATTATTTTCTCTAATAATGTATATGGTAGTGCGTATCATTATAACTACTAGAGAGAAGATAAAAAAGGTAGGTATGTAATGAAAAAGGTAGCAATTTTAACTTTAAATGGTAATAGTAATTATGGTAATAGACTTCAAAATTATGCTTTAACGCAAGTTGTAAAATCATTTGATTGTGAAGTAAAAAGTATTTGGTTTAAAAAAAGTTTTTTAATAAACTTAAAAATGTTTATTAAAACTTTTTTAGGTTTATTTGTTAATAAATATAAGACTGATAATAGAACTAAAAATATTGCTAAGTTTACTAATAAATATTTAGAAAAAGTTTATATAAGGAAAGAAGATTTTTCTAAAATAAATAAAATGTTTGATAAAGTTATAGTTGGTTCTGATCAAGTTTGGAATCCTGATGTTTGTAAAAAAAATAATTTGTATTTACTTCCTAATGTTGATGCTAATAAAAAAATTGCTTATGCTGCTAGTATGGGAGTTAATAATTTTGATGATGCTTTTATAAAATTACTTAAGGATAATTTAACTAAAGATAAATTTAAATGGATTTCGGTAAGGGAAGATATAGCCCGAAATGTAATTAAAAAAAATGTTAATAGAGATGATATTGAATTATTAGTAGATCCGACAATGCTTTTAACTAAAGATGAGTGGGAAAGTATTGAAGAAAAACCTAAAAATTATAATGGTGAAAAAATTATTTTAACATATTTTTTAGGAAATCAAGATTTAGAAAGACGAGATGAAATTGAAAGATTTGCTAAGGAAAATAATTGTAAAGTTATTAATTTAACGGATAAAAATGATCCATTTTATAGTATTAGTCCTAGTGAATTTTTATATTTAGAACATCATTCCTTTTTAATTTGTACTGATTCATTTCATTCTTGTGTTTTTGCTACTTTGTATGAAAAACCATTTATTGTGTTTGATCGTGATCAAAAAAATATGAATAATATGGGTTCAAGAATTGATAATTTGTTAAATACTTTTAAATTAAAAAATCGAAAATTTAAGGGTAAGATTAATAGTGAACAATTGAATTGTGATTTTAGTAGTTTTAATGAAATAATAAAAAATGAAAGAGCTAAAAGTTTAAAGTTTTTGAAAAAAGCATTAGAAGATGGAAAAAAGTAAGATTGAAATTAAAGACTTTTTATTAGAAATTTGATACAATGTTTTAAAGGAGCGATAATAATGAAATATACGGATGAAGTTAATATTCAAATTTTAATTAGTTTATTAAAAAAACATAATATAAAAAAAGTAATAGCAAGTCCTGGGACAACTAATATATGTTTTGTAACAAGTATTCAAAATGATGATTTTTTTGAAGTATATTCTTGTGTTGATGAAAGATCAGCAGCGTATATGGCTTGTGGTCTTGCAGCTCAATGTAATGAACCGGTTGTTATAACTTGTACGGGAGCTACAGCATCAAGAAATTATATTCCAGCTTTAACTGAAGCTTATTATCGTAAATTACCGGTTATTGCTGTTACTGGTAGTCAACATTTAGGAAGAATTGGACAGCATTTTGATCAGGTTATTGATCGTAGTTCTCCTTTAAAAGATATGGTAAAAACTAGTGTAACTCTTCCTACTGTTCATTCTGATGAAGATAGATGGGCTTGTAATTTAAATGTTAATAAAGCATTGTTAGAATGTAAGCGTAATGGTGGAGGACCTGTCCATATTAATTTAGTTACGACTTATAGTAGAAATTTTAGTGTTTTATCATTACCTGATGAAAGGTTGATAGAAAGATTTTCATATGATGATAAGTTACCTACAATTGAAAATAAAAAGGTTGCTATTTTTGTAGGGAATCATTTAAAATGGTCTGATGAATTAACAAAGAAAGTAGAAGAATTTTGTGAAAAATATAATGCGGTTGTTTTAAAAGATTATACTAGTAATTATAATGGTAAATATGGTGTTCTTGCTAATATAATTTGTAATCAAGAAATGTATAAATCTCCTTTAAAAAATTTAGATATACTTATTCATTTAGGTGAAGTTTCGTCAACGTTTTTGAGTTTAAATCCAAAAGAAGTTTGGCGAGTAAATATTGATGGGGAAATAAGAGATACTTTTAGAAAGTTAAGATATGTGTTTGCTTTAAATGAAAATGATTTTTTTCAAAAATATAATGCTATGAAAAATGAAAATGGAAAACAACTTACATATTATAATGATTGGCTAATTGAAAAAGAAGATTTTAATAATAGATTAAAAAATATTGAATTGCCATTTTCTAATTTATGGGTTGCTCAAAATACGATTAAACGATTAGATGATGAAAGTATAGTGCATTTAGCTATTTTAAATACGGTTAGATCTTGGAATTTTTTTGATACTGATAAAAGATTATATTGTTATTGTAATACAGGTGGTTTTGGAATTGATGGAATTGTTTCTTCTTTAATAGGGTCTTCATTAAATAATCCTTTACAAAAAGTTTATGGAATAGTTGGTGATTTAGCATTTTTCTATGATATGAATTCTTTAGGAAATAAAGAAATAAAAAATAATATTCGATTAATGATTATTAATAATGGATGTGGTACGGAATTTCATAACTACAATCATATTGGTGGAGGATTAGGCTATGAAATAGCTAGTAAATATATAGCAGCAGATGGTCATTTTGGTAATAAATCAAAAACATTAGTTAAAAATTATGCTTTAGATTTAGGTTTTAAGTATTATAGTGCTTCTAATAAAGAAGAATTTTTAGAAAACATTGATAAATTTATAAATGAAGATGGGAAGTCTATTATTTTTGAAATATTTACTGATTCTCACGATGAAAGTGATGCTTTATATAAAATTAAACATTTAAAAAAAGATGCTACTAAAGTAGGTAAAGAAACTATTAAGAAAATTATTGGAAAAGAAAATATTAAAAAGATAAAGAAAATTATTAAAAAAAGTTAAGGAGAGATTTGATGTTTGTTATAAGTAATTTAAGAAAGGAAAAGCATAATGGTTGGACATATTTAAAATGTGATTTTGAAGTAACTCAAATAGATAATCCATTTAATGAAAAAACAATGTGGTTTGCTGTTGAAGATAAAAATGAGGATATGTTGACAGATGATGTTTATGATGCTTTTGTTTTAGTACCTTTATATTTAGGAATGCATTATCATCAAGATGTACATATTAAAGGTAATATTTCACCTCGTTTATATCATAATATTATCCATTATTTAATGACCATATTTGATAATTTTTCTTTTTGTACAAAAAAAGTTAATTTTACTGTTGATGGTTTTAAAGTTGCTAAAAAAAGTAGTAAGCAATTGATTGGTACAGGAATAACTTGTGGAGTAGATTCATTAACAACAATTTATGATAATTACATTGAAACTAAAGATGAAAATTTTAAAATTAATAGTTTATTTTTAGCTAATTGTGGAACTCATGGTGATTTTGAAAATAAAAAAACTAAAACTATTTGGTTAGATAGAGTTAAATTAAATCAAAAAGCAGCTGATGAATTAGGTATTCCTACTTATTTAATTGATTCTAATTTGCACGCTTTTACTCGGGAAGTTGGAATGCAAAGAGTTGGTTATTTGTCTATTTATTCTTGTATTTTATGCTTGCAAAAATACATTAAAAGGTATGTTACAGCAAGTGGGTCTTCCTATGATGATGGTTCAAAGTTTTCTTTAGTTGAAAGGGATATAGATATGGCAGCATATGCTGAAACATATATGCCTCATCTTATATCTACAGAAGGATTTGAATTAGTTATAGATGGTTGTCAATATACAAGAGCTGAAAAAACTGAGAAAATAAGTGATTGGAAAATTGCTCATAAATATTTAAATGTTTGTATTAAACCATTAGAACACGGATATAATTGTTCAAATTGTAATAAATGTATGAGAACTTTGTTAGCTTTAGAAGCAATGGGAAAATTAGAAGAATTTAAAGATGTTTTTGATTTAGATGTTTATAATAAAAATAAAAAATATTATAAATATAAATTTTTACTTTCTTGTAAAACTAATCGTCAAAGCAATTCTTTAATTGAGTATTTAAAATCTCATAATGTTTCTTTACCTAGTAAAATATTGTTACGTACAAAATTTTTCTTATATAGGGTTGGTAGAAGATTAAAAAAAATGTTTAAAATTATTTAAAAGGAGGTATATGATTAGTTAAAAAACTATATCATAAATTTATATGAAAGAATCAAGAACAAAAAATTCAGCTAGAAATGCTAGCGTAGCTATAATATCAAAATTTATATATATAATTATTAGTTTTGTATGCCGAACCATTTTTATTAGAACTTTGGGTTCAGAATATTTAGGAGTAAATGGTTTGTTTACTAATATTTTAGATATATTATCGTTTGCTGAATTAGGAATTGGAACTGCTATAATATATAAATTATATAAGCCGATAGCTGATAATGATCAAGAGAGAATAAAAACTTTGTTACATTTTTATAAGAAAGCTTATTCTATAATAGGTATTATAATATTAATTATTGGTGTATCTATTATTCCTTTTTTTGATAATATAATTAAAGAACCTCCAAATATTAGAGAAAATTTGATACTTATATATTTATTATTTTTAACAAATACATCAATTTCTTATTTTTTTGCATATAAAAGATCAATTATTAGTGGACATCAAAAAGAATATATTTTGAGTATTATTACATTAGTTACTACTTTTATATTAGATATTTCTCAAATTGCAATTTTGTTTTTAACTCATAATTACATTTTATATTTGTTGTTGCAAATTATGGCTACAATTGCAAATAATATGATTGCAGCAAAAATGGCTAATAAAATGTATCCTTATATAAAAGAAAAAGAATATCAAAAATTGTCTAAGAAAGAGCAAAAAAGTATTTTTAAAGATGTAAAATCATTATTTTTTTATCAATTAGGTTATGTTTTGTCTGCTAGTACTGATAATATTATAATATCGAAGTTTTTGGGAGTTTTATCAGTAGGATTATTATCTAATTATACTATAGTAACAACTTCTTTAAAAAATTTGCTTAAGGCTGTATTTAATGGTATTACTGCTAGTATTGGTAATTTAAATACTATAAAAGAAAAGGCTAAAAAGGAAGCTATCTTTTATCAAATAATGTTTATTTTATTTATAGTATATGGTTATATTTCAATTGCTATGGCTTTATTAATTAATAAATTTGTGACTGTATGGTTAGGGCAAAGTTATGTTTTAGGTATAAGTATTAGTTTGGCTTTAGGTTTTGATTTTTATGTAGATGGAATGCGTTATGTAAATTATACTTATCGTAATACTTTAGGTTTATTTAAAAAGGGTAGTTTTATGCCATTTATTACTTCTATTGCTAATGTTGTTTTATCTGTAATATTAGTTAATTATATTGGAATGTTTGGTGTTTTAATTGCAACTGGAATAACTAAAATGTTTATTTTAACTAGTTATGAGCCTTATTTTATTCATAAAAATGCCTTTGGTACTTCACCTTTAAGATATTATAAATTTTATATTTATTACTTATTTGTAACAGTTTTAACTTTTATTGTATGTGGATTTATAATTAATTTAATACCATTACAAGGAATTTTAGGATTTATTGTTGATGGTTTAGTTATAACTGTTATTGTAATGATTATCTTTATTTTGGCTACATTTAAAAGTGAACAATTTAAACAAACTAAAGAAACTCTTAATTTTATTTTGAAAAGAAAATTGAAAGAAAATTAATGGTAGAAAAAGGTGAAAAAAAATGAGTTTTAAAGATTATGTAAAAAAAGAATTGAAATATGTTATAAATAATTATAATTTTTCTATAGTTGAAATTGATGTTTTAATTTATAATGCTAGTAATATTTATTTTATTTAAAATATGAGCATTATTTTTTCTTTTTACTAATTTATTTTTAAAACTTGGCTGGTATAATTCTAATATTTTATATGGTGGTAAAATAATTTAGACTTAAATATCTTTTAATATATTTTTTGGGGTATTTTAAAAATAATATATTTAGTATTTTTAATAGTTTAATTTAATTTGCCGGATAAATAATTTATTGCAACATAAAATAATAAATGATACAATTAATTTGAGGTAGAAATATTTAAGGTGATTTAGTATGAAGAAAAAGAACTCGAATAAAAGTTCTATTAATAATAAATGGTGTTATTTATTTTTCAAAAGAATATTTGATATAATTTGTAGTTTAGTAGGAATTATTGTTTTAATACCTTTAACGATAATAATTAAAATATGTTATGTATTAACGGGAGATTTTCATAGCATTTTTTATACTCAAAAAAGAATTGGAAAAGATGGTAAGCTTTTTACTTTTTATAAGTATCGGACTATGGTATTGAATGCTGATGATATTATAGATAAATGGTTAAAAGAAAATCCTAAAATTAGAGATGAGTATTTAAAGAATAGAAAATTAAAAAATGATCCAAGAATTACTAAAATAGGGCATATTTTAAGGGTTGCTTCTTTAGATGAATTTCCTCAATTTATTAATGTTTTAAAAGGTGATATGAGTTTAATTGGTAATCGGCCTTATATGTTAAAAGAAAAGACCGATATGGGAAAATATTATAATGATATTGTTAAGACTAAACCTGGGATAACTGGTTTGTGGCAAGTTAGTGGGCGTAATGGGACTACTTTTAAAAAACGACTTATACTGGAACAAAAATATTCAAAAACTTGTTCATTTAAATTAGATATGAAAATTTTATTCTTAACTTTTGTTACTGTTATAAGAAGAGATGGAGCATTATAATGAAAAAAGTAGTATTAATTTTTTTAATTTGTATTTTAACTATTGGTTGTGGTAAAAAAAATGATGAAGTTTTTTTAAATGAAGAAGAAGTTATTGAACCTAAAAAAGTTGAGATTGTTGATGTGAATTCAAATACTAGACCATTTGCAGTAGTTGTTAATAATTCTCCTGTTGCTGTTAAAGTTCAACAAGGTTTACAAAAGGCATATATGGTTTATGAAATACCTGTTGAAGGAAATTTAACACGTTTACTTGCTTTTTATAAAGATATTGATGATTTAAAAATTGGAACAATTAGAAGTGCTAGACATAATTTTCTTGATTTTGCTTTTGAACAAGATGCGATATTTGTTCATTGGGGATGGAGTCATTATGCTAAAAAAGATATTAGTAATTTAAACGTTAATAATTTAAATGGTTTATCGGATTCATCTTTTTGGCGAGAAAATCCAATGAATTTAGCTACTGAACATACTGGATATACTAGTTTAGCAAAATCTAGAGAATTAGCTAAAGCAAAAGGTTATTTTTTAACAACTGATAAAGGATTAGTATTAACCTATGATGGAAATGAAATTAATTTAGATTCTATGGAAAATGCTATTTTAGCATCAAAAGTTGTAATTCCTTCATCAGCAACTTTAAATACAACTTATGAGTATGATAATGTTAATAAAGTATATAAAAGATTTGTAAACGGGGAAGCTCATATTGATTTTGAAACTAAAATACAAAATACTGCTAAAAATATTATAATTGAAAAAATTAATACAAAACTTGCTAGTGATAATTATTATTGGGATTTGACAACTACGGGTACTGGTGAAGGATTATATATAACTAATGGGTATGCTGTACCTATTAAATGGAGTAAGGAAAATCGTAATGCTAAAACTGTTTATAGTTATTTAAATGGGGAAGTAATTAAAGTTAATGATGGCAATACATATATTCAACTCCAATCAAATAATCAAAATTATACAATTGAATAGATTAGGAGGAAATTTAATGAAAGATGTTAAAATTGTTATTGCTACTCATAAAAAATATGAAATGCCTGATAGTGATTTATATTTACCTTTACACGTTGGGGCTGAGGGTAAAGATGATTTAGGCTATCAAAAAGATAATACTGGTAAAAACATTTCTAAAAAGAATCCTTTTTTTTGTGAGTTAACTGGTCTTTATTGGGCTTGGCAAAATTTAGATTGTGATTATGTTGGACTTGCTCATTATCGTCGACATTTTGCGGCCAAAAAGAAAAATAAAGATAAGTTTAAATCGGTTATTATGCAAGAAGAATTAAATAAATATTTAGAAGATTATGATATTTTAGTTACTAAAAGAAGAAATTATTATATTGAAACTGTCTATAGTCATTATAAACATACTCATTATATCGAAACATTAGATGAAACTATTAAAATAATTAATAAAAAATATCCTAAATATCAAAAAAGTGTTGATAAAGTTTTAAAACAAAGAGGTTTTCACGCATTTAATATGTTTATAATGAAGAAAGAATATTTTGATGATTATTGTAAGTGGTTATTTGATATTCTTTTTGAATTAGAAAAAAAATTTAAAAATGTTAAATATGATGCGTTTCATTCAAGATTTTATGGTAGAGTTAGTGAAATAATGTTAGATATATGGTTAGATTATCATAAATATCCTTATAAGGAATTGCCATTTATTTATATGGAGAAAATTAATTGGTGGAAAAAGGGAACTAGTTTTTTAAAGGCTAAGTTTTTTGGTAAAAAATATGATGGGAGTTTTTAATTTATGAAAAAATATGATTATTTAGTTGTAGGAGCTGGTTTATTTGGTTCAACTTTTGCTTATGAAATGAGTAAAAGAGGTAAGAAAGTTTTAGTAATTGAAAGAAGAAATCATATTGGTGGTAATATTTATTGTGAAAATATTAATGGTATTAATGTTCATAAATATGGGGCTCATATTTTTCATACATCTGATAAAGAAATATGGAATTATGTTAATGAATTTTGTGAATTTAATAATTATATAAATTCGCCAATTGCTAATTATAAAGGAGAGCTTTATAATATGCCATTTAATATGAATACTTTTACTAAATTATGGGATGATGTTATTACTCCATTTGATGCTAAAAGAAAAATTGAGGAGCAAAGAAAAGTTCTTAATGGTAGGGAACCCAAAAATTTGGAGGAACAAGCTATAAGTTTAGTAGGTAGAGATATTTATGAGAAATTAGTTAAAGGATATACTGAAAAACAATGGAATAGGGATTGTAAAGATTTGCCAAGT
>CANRLP010000007.1 GCA_947631515.1 uncultured Bacilli bacterium | reverse complement strand
AATTTTTTTATTCTTTTTCTTTTGTTATTTTTTTCACTTTAAAAGGAGTGTTTTTTATTTTTCACTCCTTAACACTGTATTTGGTAATATTTTTAGCCGGTATTCCCACTACGGTTTGATTGGTTAGAACATCATGCGTAACAACTGCTCCAGCTCCGATAGTAGCATTTTCCCCAATTATAATATTACCTAAAACTTGGGCATGAGCACCGATAGTTACATTGTCTAAAATTGTAGGATGTCTTTTACCTTTAGTCATGGCCACTCCCCCTAAAGTTACACCATGATACAGCATAACATTATTGCCAATAATTGCAGTTTCGCCAATTACAACCCCCATACCATGATCAATAAAAAAGTTGTGTCCAATTTTAGCCCCAGGATGAATTTCTATTCCTGTTTTCCGTTTGGCTCTTTCACTCAACCATCTAGAAATAAAATAATGCTTTTTTAAATATAGATAATGAGCTATTTTATAATATAAAAGGGCACGAAAACTAGGATATAAAAAAACTTCTATATTGCTTTTAATAGCCGGATCTTTTTTTCTAATAAGTTTTATTTGTTCACGAATAAATTTCATAAAATCACTCTCTATAATATTCTATAAAAAAAGAAGAATAAGGTATGTTTGAATAACTATTCTTCTTTTTAATAATTACAGAAAGTTTAATATTAAACTAATTCAATTCTTACTTGTAAAGCGTCGTCGCCAACTCTTTCTTTTAATTTAATGATTCTTGTATAACCACCATTACGTGTTTCATAACGTTTAGCTAATTCATTAAATACTTTATCAACACAATCTTTGTTATTATAAACAAAAGAAAGGGCTTTTCTTCTTGATACTAATGTACCACGTTTACCATAAGTAATCATTTTATCAACAAATTTTCTTACTTCTTTGGCTTTAGCTTCAGTAGTTACAACGCCTTCATTCATAATTACTTCGACGGTAAGTCCTGCGAAAACGCTATGTCTTTGTCTAGTTTCTCTTCCAATTTTTCTATATGCCATAATAATCCTCCTTAATCGCGGAACTTAAGTCCCATTTCTGCTACTTTATCTAATACTTCTTTAAGTGATTTTTTACCTAAATTACGTATTTTAGTAACTTCTACTTCTCTTTTTGAAATTAGGTCTTGAACAGTATGAATACCAGCTCTTTTTAAACAGTTATAAGCCCGAACAGAAAATTCAATTTCTTCAATTGGTGTTTCTAAAGTTTTAGTAATAGTGTCTACTTTCTTTTCAGCCATTAATCCAGAAACATCACTTATTGCATTTAAATCAGCAACGATATTAAAATGTTCAATTAAAATTTTTGCAGATAAAGCCATACATTCTTCAGGAGTAATGCTGCCATTAGTATTAATATGCATAATTAATTTATCATAATTTTCATTATGTCCAACCCGAGCACTTTCAACTTCATAAGCTACTTTTTCTACTGGTGAATATAATGAGTCGATAGCAATTACTCCAACTTTTTTAGAATCTAAATTACGTTGATTTTCTTTAGAATCTACATAGCCTTTACCATTAGAAACAGTCATTTCCATATCTATTTTGCCACCTTCAACAAGGTTACAAATAACTAAATCTTTATTAATAACTTCTAAATCAGCATCACATTCAATGTCTCCAGCTAATACTGGTCCTGGTGTAGATTTTGATAAATGAATAACTTTATTTTCTTCCGTATGATTTTTTAAAACAACACTTTTAAGAGCTAAGATGATACTAGTAACATCTTCATAAACTCCTTCTATTTTTTGAAATTCATGTAATACACCATCAATTTTAACACTAGTTATCGCACAACCAGGTAAGCTAGATAACATAACTCTTCTTAAAGCATTACCAATAGTTGTTCCAAAACCTCTTTCCAAAGGTTCTAATTCAAATTTTCCATAATGAGAATCTTCTACATATTCTGTTATTTTATATTCTGGTTTTTCAAATTTAATCATATCTTTTATTCCTTTCCTTACCTAATTTCTTGGACGTTTTGGTGGACGGCATCCATTATGAGGTATAGGAGTTTCATCAGTAATACTTCTTACTTCTAGTCCAATAGCAGATAAAGAACGAATGGCATTTTCTCTACCTGATCCTAATCCCATAACTACAACATCAACGATTTTTACGCCAGAATCTAAAGCAACTTTTCCGGCAGCTTCAGCGGCCATACCTGCTGCATATGGAGTTTTCTTCTTTGATCCTTTATATCCTATAGTTCCAGCTGATGCCCAACTTATAACATTACCATCATTATCTGTAATAGTTACAATTGTATTATTGTAAGTTGAATGAATATGGGCAACTGCTTCAGGAATATTTTTCTTAATTTTTCTTTTTCTTCTATTATACGCCATGATTTACCTCCTATTTACCTACTTTTTTCTTATTTGCTACTACTTTACCTTTACCTTTACGAGTACGAGCATTTCTACTTGTTCTTTGACCTCTTACAGGTAGTCCTTTTTTATGTCTAATACCTTGATAGCAATTGATTTCCATTTTATTTTTAATAGACATTTGAACATCACGACGAAGATCTCCTTCAACATCGTAATTATCGATTACTTTACGTAATGCTGAAATTTCATCATCAGTTAAGTCTTTAATTTTTTTAGTTGGTTCTACTTTAGCATTTTCACAAATGGTTAAAGCTAGGCTTCTACCAATTCCATAAATAGCTGTTAGACCAATACAAACGTGTTTTTCGCTTGGTAATTCAATATTTTTAATTCTTGCCATATAATCCTCCTATTAACCTTGTACTTGTTTGTGTTTTGGGTTTTCACAAATAATCATTACTTTTCCTTTTCTTTTGATTTTTTTACATTTTTTGCATATTGGTTTTACAGATGGTCTCTTTTTCATAATCCTTTACCTCCATTATCTTTTATTCCATGTTATTCGCCCACGTGTTAAGTCATAAGGCGATAATTCAATCGTTACTGTATCACCTGGTAAAATACGTATCATATTCACGCGCATTTTACCAGAAACGTAGGCTTCTACAGTATGACCATTTGAAAGTTCAACAATATAATCTCCGCCTTTTACAACATCAATTACTTTACCTTCTACTTCTATTTTATCACTTCTTGTTTGATTTGACTTATTGGAAGTAGTATTTGTTTTTTTACTTTGTATATTTTTTTTCGCCATATTTTATTCTCCTGTTAATATTTCATATCCATCTTTAGTAACTAAAATGGTATGTTCAAAGTGTGCAGATGGACTTCCATCCTCAGTGACTATTACCCAGTCATCTTGATCTGTCATACAAATTTCTTTGCTACCCAAATTTAACATTGGTTCAATAGCAATAGTCATTCCTTCTTTTAAAACTTGTCCTTTACCTGCTGGTCCAAAATTAGGAACATCAGGATCCTCATGAATGCTTGTTCCAACACCATGACCTACAAGCTCTTCAACTACACTTAAGCCATGATTATGGGCATAAGACTCAATGGCATGACTTACGTCACCTATTTTAACACCACTTTTCACTTTACTCAAGCCTTCATAAAGGGCTTTTTTAGTATTTTCTACTAAATCTTCTACTTCTTTATCAACTTTACCTACTATATAGGTTCTAGCTGAATCAGAATGGTATCCTTTATATCCTACACATAAATCAATAGAAACAATATCATGTTCTTTAATTTTTCTTTTACTAGGAATTCCATGAACAACTTCATCATTAATTGAAACACATATACTTTTAGGATAACCTTCATAATTTAGACAAGATGGCACACAATCATTTTTAATAATAAAATCATGGGCTATTTTATCTAATTGTTCAGTTCTAACTCCTGGTCGAATATGTTTTTTTATTTCCTCATGGGTTAAATAATTAATATGTCCAGCGTACTTCATGAGCTTGATCTCACGTTCACTTTTAATATTAATCATTTGTTTCACCTTTTAAAATTTTATCAACACTTTTAAGTATTTCATCTTGAGGCTTACTAGCATCAATTTGATAAAGCTTATTTTTAGTTTGGTAATACTCTAAAAGTGGTTCTGTTTCTTCTAAATATGTTTGATAGCGAACATTAAATGTATCTAAACTATCATCTTTTCTTTGAATAAGATTTTCTTTACAATTATTACATTTATTTTCTTCTAAAGGTTTAAAACCATCGAAATAAATATTATAACTTGATCCACAATTTGGACATAATCTTCTACCTGTTGCTCTTTTCATTAGTAAGTCTTTAGAAATATTAATGTTAATAACTTTATAATTATTCACATCACATTTTTCAAGCACTTTATCTAAATATATAGCTTGTTTTTTATTTCGTGGCATACCATCTAAAATAAATGGTTTATCTTTTATTTCTTGAAATTTTTTTTCAAAAATATCTAAAATTATTTCGTCACTAATAAATTGACCATTTTGCATTAGTTTGGCAACTTCATGACCTAAAGAATTATCTTCTTTAGCAATTTCTCTTAATAAATCTCCTGTTGATAAGTGCATATAGCCATAGTTGTCAACAAGATATTTACTTATTGTTCCCTTGCCTGCGGCAGGAGGAGCAATAAAGATGACTCCCATCATCTAGATCGTCTCCTTTGTTTATAGCTTCGAGTTACTAAGCCACTTTCAATTTGTTTATAAGTTTCAATAGCAACACCAACAACAATAAGTATTCCGGTTCCACCAATAGTAACAGAACTAGGTAAGCTAGAAATGTTAGCCATTAAAACTGGAAGCCCAGATAAAACAACTAAGAATAATGATCCAACAATTGTTAATCTTCCAAGAGAATTACTAATATATTTAGTTGTATCAGCACCTGGTCTTACTCCTGGAATATAACCGCCTCGTTTGTTTAAATCTTTACTCATTTCTTCAGGATTCATCATCATATAAGTATAAACATAGCCAAAGAACATGATTAAGATTACATAAAGAATAAATCCAGTTGGAGTTGTATAAACAATATATTTATTTATAAAATCTGTAGCAGCACTATTTTTAAATAGTCCTGTAATGGTTGCAGGAATCGTTAAAACTATTTGAGCAAATATTACAGGTATAACTCCCGCACTATTAATTTTGATTGGTAAAAAAGAATTTTGAGCTCCATAGGCACTAGTTGTATGGTTAGCATATTGAATTGGAATTCTTCTTTCAGCAAGTGTTATCCAAATAATACCAACTAATACTATTAAGTAAATTAAAATAAATAGAGCAAATAAAGCAATTCCTAAAGCCATATTATAAGTTCCAGCCGTAATAAAAGTTTCAAATGCTCCAGTAAATATTCCTGGCATACTTTGAATAATACCAGCCATGATTAATAATGATGAGCCATTACCAATTCCTTTTTTAGTTATTTGATCTCCTAACCATAATAGGAAAGAAGTTCCGGCTGTCATTACAAGCGAAGTTTTTAACATAACCATAACATCATTAGTATTTAAATAGAATATGGAAATAACATAAGCTTGTACGAAAGCAAAAATTACAGCTAAATAACGATTTATTTTTTGAATTTTTTGTCTTCCTACATAACCTTGCTCTTTTAATTCTTTAAAGTAAGGAATAATATCCATTTGTAATAATTGAGTAATTATTGATGCTGTAATATATGGACTTACTCCTAGTGCAAATATTGAGAAGCTTCTTAATCCTCCACCACTCATTAAGTTAAATATTTCTAAAAATCCTAATTCTTCATAAAGAACACTTGCCCAAGGAATGGTAATACCAGTTCCTAAACAAAAAATTCCTAAAGCAAAAAGGGTGAAGTAAATTCTTTTTCTTAAATCTTTATTTTGCTTCGCAAAAATTTTTGCGAGTCCTCGAAACATCTAAATCACCTCAGTTTTGCCACCAGCAGCTTCAATTGCATCAATGGCTTTACTAGAAAAACGATTAGCTTTTACAGTTAATTTTTTTTCTAATTTACCACTTGCAAGTACTTTGATGCCACTTAATTGTTTTTTAATAATTCCTCTTTCTTTTAAAATTTCTGGTGTAACTTCTTCACCATCATTGAAGAATTTATTTAAATCACTAAGATTTATTGTTGCATATTTTGTTTCAAATCTTTTATTATTAAAGCCTCTTTTAGGTAATCTTCTATATAAAGGAGATTGACCACCTTGGAACCAAGCAGAGATACTAACACCACTTCTGGATTTTTGACCTTTTTCACCATGAGTAGATGTTTTACCCATTCCGCTACCTGGTCCACGTCCAACTATTTTTTTAGCTTTCATTTCTTTTGATTTTGGTAAATTTTCTAATTTCATATTATAACTCCTCTACTTTCTTTCCACGAAGAGTAGCAATTTTTAAAGGTGTTCTTTCACTTTTTAATGCTTCTAAAGTGGCTTTAGCAACATTAATTTTGGTATTTGAACCTAAAGATTTAGAAATAACATCCTTAACTCCAGCAAGTTCAAGAATACTACGAGCTGCACCACCAGCGATAACTCCAGTACCTTTAGTAGCAGGTTTAATTAAAACACAGGCTCTTCCAACTTTTCCAGTTGCTTCATGAGGAATTGTTCTTCCATCCATAAGTGCTACTTTTGTAACATTTTTATTAGCCATCATACTAGCTTTTGCAATTGCTTGAGGAACTTCATTGGCTTTACCTGTTCCAATTCCAACTAGACCTTTTCTATTTCCTACAACAACTGTTGCTGAAAATCTAAAATGTCTACCACCTTTAGTAACTTTTGTTACTCGACCAATAGAGATAACTTTTTCTTCTAAAAGTTTTTTTCTTGTATCTTTATTAAATTGTTTTTCTGATTTTTCTTTTTGCATGATGACCTCCTAGAAATTTAATCCGTTTTCCCGAGCAGCTTCTGCTAAAGCTTTTACTCGACCATGATATAGGTTTCCACCTCTATCGAAAACGACCTTTTCAATTTTTGCTTTTTTACATTTTTCGGCAATGTCTTTTCCTACTAAAGCAGCAGCTTCAATATTACCACCATTTTTAATTTTTAAGGCAACTGATGAAGAAGAGACTAAAGTATTACCAGATTCATCATCTATAACTTGAACATATATGCCATTATTTGATCTAAATACATTTAATCTTGGGCATTCTTTGGTGCCACTTAATGATGCTCTAATACGAGCATGTCTTCTTTGACGCATATCATTTTTTGATTCTTTTTTTATCATAATTTTTCTCCTTCCCTAAGCTGCTTTCTTTCCTTCTTTACGACGAACATATTCATCTTTGTATCGGATACCTTTACCTTTATAAGGCTCTGGTTCTCTTACTTTTCTTATATTTGCCGCAAATTCAGATACTTTTTGTTTATCAATACCACTAATTGTGATTTCAGTATTACTTACTAACTCAGCTTTCATACCAGTTGGAACAATCATTTCTACAGGATGTGAATAACCAGCATTTATAACGATTTTATTTCCTTGAACATTAAATTTATAACCTACACCAACAGCTTCTAAACCTTTTGTAAATCCTTTACTTACACCGATAATCATATTATTTATTAGAGAATTTGTTGTTCCTTGCATTATATTTGCTTCTTTGCTTTCATTTACAACAGCTGTTTTTACTTTATTATCACTAACACTTACATTTACTAAATTAGATGTATTAAGAGTTAATTCTCCTTTTGAACCTTTAACAGTTACTTGATCTTTATCGATAGTTACAGTAACACCTTCTGGTATTACTAATTCTCTATTTCCAATTCTACTCATAGGTTTTCCTTACCAAATATAGGCAAGTACTTCGCCTCCTAATCCAGCATTTCTTGCTTCTTTATCTGTCATAAGTCCTTTGCTTGTTGAAATGATTGCTATACCAAGACCATTTAATACGCGAGGAATTTCATCAGATTTAGCATATACACGAAGTCCAGATTTACTAATTCTTTTCAAACCAGTAATAACTCTTTCTTTCTTTTCACCATATTTTAAAGTTAATGTTAGTTTATCGCCTTTTGTATCATTTTCATAATTGTAATCAGCAATATAACCTTCATCTTTAAGAATTTTAGCAATTCCTAAAGTCATTTTAGTTCCGATAACAGTAACTGTGTCATATTTAAGTTGATTTGCATTACGTATTCTTGTAAGCATATCTGCAATTTTATCTTGTACCATTTAAAATTCCTCCTTCCCTACCAACTTGATTTCTTTACGCCGGGGATTTGTCCACGGTTAGCTAATTCTCTAAAACAAATACGACATAATTTATATTTACGTAGAACACCATGAGGTCGTCCACATCTTTCACAACGAGTATATGCTCGTACTTTAAATTTAGGTGTTCTTTGTTGTTTTACTTTTAAACTTGTTTTTGCCATAGATTCACTCCTTAATTTCTAAAAGGCATTCCGAATGCTTTTAGCAAACTTTCTGCTTCTTGATTTGTTTTTGCTGTTGTTACGAATACAATATCCATTCCTCTAATTTTTAAAATGTTATCATATTCGATTTCAGGAAATATTAATTGTTCTTTTATACCTAGAGTATAATTTCCATGTCCATCAAAAGAATGGTTAGAAATTCCTCTAAAATCTCTTACCCGAGGTAAAGCAACTTTTACTAATTTTTCCATAAAAGTATACATATTTTCCCCACGAAGAGTAACTTTTGCTCCAATTGTTTGGCCTTCTCTTAATTTAAATCCAGCTATTGATTTACGAGCTTTAGTAACTACTGCTTTTTGACCTGTGATTGTTTCAAGATCTTTTAGAGCTGCATCAATAAATTTATCTTCATGAGCTCCTTCTCCAACACCCATATTAATGACGATTTTTTCTAAGCGAGGTACTTGCATTACAGTTTTATAGTTGTATTCTTTCATTAATGAGTTAATGATTTCTTTATTATATAATTCTTTATAAGTACTCATATTTCACCTACTCATCTTTCTTTGCTTCTTTTTTAGAAGCTTTTTTTGTTGTTTTAGTTGTATTTTCTGCTTCAATTTTTTGAACATTGGATACATGAATTGGAGCTGAGAATTCGATTATTCCACCCTTATCATTTCCATTGCTTGGTTTTTGGTGTTTTTTTACAATATTTATTCCATCAACAATGACTTTGTCTACTTTTTTTAGAGTTTTTGTTACTTTGCCAGTTTTACCTCTATCTTTACCAGCAAGTATTTTTACGTTATCTCCGACTTTTATTTTCATGATTACCTCCTATAAAACCTCTGGAGCTAAAGAAACAATTTTATTAAATTCTTTTTCTCTTAATTCTCTAGCAACAGGTCCTAGAACTCTTGTTCCAACTGGTGTTTTATCATCTTTAATTATTACACAAGCATTGTCATCAAATTTAATGTATGAACCATCTTTTCTTTTAACACCTTGAACACTTCTAACGATAACAGCTTTAACAACTTTTCCTTTTTTTAATCCAGAATTCGGAATTGCTTTTTTAACAGTTCCAACAACTATATCACCAATGTTACCATATTTCTTTTTTGATCCACCTAAAACACGAATAACTAATAGTTCTCTTGCTCCAGTGTTATCAGCAACTTTTAATTTTGTTTCTTGTTGTACCATAGTTTACCTCCTATAGAATAACAGCTTCAATTAGAACTTCAACAAGCTCAAATCTTTTTGTTTTAGATAATGGTCTTGTACTTCTAATTTTTACTGTATCTCCCACTTTTGCAGTATTATTTTCGTCATGGGCTGTATATTTTTTAGAGTATTTTACTCTTTTTCCATACAATGGATGTTTTTTATAAGTTTCTACTAGCACAGTAATTGTTTTATTGTTTTTAGCACTAACAACTTTACCTACTAATTCTTGTCTAACAGATTCCATTATTCATTACCTCCTGTGCTATTTTCTCTTTCTTTTAAGACAGTTAGCATTCTAGCTATGTCTTTTTTTAATTCTTTTAACTTAGAAGGTTTATCAAGTGATCCTGTAGCATTTTTAATTCTTAAGTTTAGTAATTCTTTTTTGTTTTCCATAACTTTAGTTTTTATTTCTTCATCTTTTAATTTTCTAATTTCACTAATTTTCACTTGAAGCTACCTCCTTACTTACGAATTTCGTTTTAATTGGTAATTTGTGAGAAGCAAGTCTTAATGCTTCACGAGCAACCTCTTCAGTAACGCCGCTAATTTCAAACATTATTTTGCCTTCTTTTACTACTGCAACATATTGATCTACGTTACCTTTACCTTTACCTTGACGAGTTTCTAATGGTTTTTTAGTAATTGCTAGATGAGGGAAAATATTAATATAAACATTTCCACCACGTTTCATATAACGAGTCATAGCAATACGAGCTGCTTCGATTTGACGAGCAGAAACCCAAGAACCTTCTTTAGCCATTAAGCCATATTCACCAAAATGTAATTCAGTATTTCCTTTGGCATGACCATCATAGGTTAAGCGATGTGGTTTTCTAAATTTAGTTCTTTTTGGCATCAACATGCTCAACACCATCCTTTTGCGTCTTTTTTGTAGGAAGAATTTCACCTTTGTAGATCCAAACTTTTACACCAATTTTTCCGTAAGTTGTATTGGCTTCACTATGAGCATAATCAATATCTGCACGAAGAGTATGAAGTGGAACAGTACCTTCAGTGTATCCTTCAGTTCTAGCCATTTCAGCTCCACCAAGTCGGCCTGATACGCTAGTTTTAATTCCTTTAGCGCCAGCTTTCATAGTATTTCTTAAGGCTCTTTTTTGAGCGCTTCTAAATGGAGCACGATTTTCGATTTGAGCTGCAATATTATCAGCTACTAATTTTGCAACTAAATCAGGATTTTTTACTTCTACAATTGAGATATATACTTCTTCTCCTACATATTTAGATAAAGCTTTTCTTAATTTTTCAATATCTTCTCCACCACGTCCAATAATAACGCCAGGTTTAGCAGTATTGATTGTTACTTCACATTTATCTTTTTTTCTTTCAATAAGTACTGAGGCAACAGCAGCATCTTTTAAGTTTTTAGATATAAATTTACGAATTTTGATATCTTTATTTAAAGTATCACCAAATTCGCTTTTTCTAGCATACCATTTTGATTCCCAATCTTTATTGACTCCAAGTCGGTATCCGATTGGATTTACTTTTTGTCCCATTCTACTTTGCCTCCTTATCATCACTTACTTTTACAGTAATATGACTTGTTCTTTTGTCTCTACGATCAACATTTCCACGACTTGCAAATTTAATTCTTTTGTAAACAGGTCCTGGATTAATATAGCATTCACTAATAAATAAATCAGATTCATTAGCACCTTCATTATTTACTGCATTAGCAATTGCACTTTTTAAAACTTTTGTAATCAAACGACTTGCTTTAGTATTTGTTGTTTCTAAAATACCTAAAGCAGTAGCAACATCTTTTCCTCTAATAAGATCAAGAGTCATTCTTGCTTTTCTAGGAGCAATGATTGCACTTTTATGTATTGCATAACTTTCCATTTAATGAACCTCCTACTTTTGACCTGCGTGTCCACCGAATTTGCGAGTAGCTGCAAATTCTCCTAATTTATGACCAACCATTTCTTCAGTTACATAAACTGGTATAAAATCTTTACCATTATGAACTGCAAAAGTATGACCTACAAAATCAGGAAATATTGTTGAACGACGAGAGTATGTTTTTATTACTTCTTTTTTGTTTGTTTTATTTAATTCTTGTACTTTTTTTAGTAATCTATCGAAAACATAAGGACCTTTTTTTAAACTTCTTGACATTTAAATTCCTCCTACTTTTTCTTTCTACTAACAATTAACTTGCTAGAAGCTTTCTTATTTTTTCTAGTTTTGTATCCAAGTGCAGGTTTACCCCAAGGTGTAACTGGTGTTTTTCTACCAACTGGAGCACGTCCTTCACCACCACCATGAGGGTGATCATTTGGATTCATGACAGATCCACGGTTTGTAGGTTTTATTCCCATGTGTCTTGTTCGTCCAGCTTTACCGATATTAACAAGTTCATAGTCTTCATTTCCTACAACTCCGATAGTAGCCATACAATTACCTAGGATTTTTCTTGTTTCACCAGATTGTAATCTTACTAAAACATATTTTCCTTCACGTCCAAGAATTTGAGCAGAAGATCCAGCACTACGACATAGTTCTGCACCTTTACCAGGTTTTAATTCTATACAATGAATAACTGTACCAACAGGAATATTTTCAAGAGGTAGAGCATTACCAACTTTAATATCAGCGTTTGCTCCACTTTCAATAATTGTTCCAACAGTTAAATCTTTTGGGGCAATAATGTATCTTTTTTCGCCATCTTTATAGTTAATTAAAGCAATATTTGCACTACGATTTGGATCATATTCAATTGTTGCTACACGTCCAGGAATACCGCTTTTATTTCTTTTAAAATCTATTAAACGATATCTTTGTTTAGCTCCTCCACCAATATGACGAACAGTTAATTTACCTTGGTTATTACGTCCACCGGTTTTGGATTTTTTAATTGTTAAACCTTTTAGAGGAGAACTAGCAGTAATTTCAGTATTTGCAAGAGTAGTCATTCCCCTACGACCATTTGTCGTTGGTTTATATTTTTTAATTGCCATTGTTATCCTCCTTTATTATAGTTCAATCGTTTCGCCGTCTTTTAGACTTACGATTGCTTTCTTATAAGTTTTTGTCTTACCAGTATATTTACCAACTCTTCTATCTTTTGGTTTAGTATTTAAAGTATTAATTTTGGTAACATGAACGCCGAAATGGCTTTCAATTGTTTTTTTAATTTGAGTCTTTGTTGCTGTTTTAGCTACTTTAAATGTATAAACACCTTTTTCAGCATTTGAAGCACTTTTTTCAGTAACTACTGGTGCAATAATAATATCGGGGTTTGTCATTATTTCAATACCTCCTCAATATAGTTAATTGCTGCTTCATCGCAAACTAGATAATCTGAATTTACAATATCATAGCAATTAATTTCTTCAGCAAGAATTTGATAAGTATATCCTAAATTTCTTGTAGCCATGAATAAATTTTCATTATCTTCTTTAGTTACGAATAATACTTTTCCTGCTAAGTCTAATTTTGTAAGTAAATCTTTTACTTGTTTAGTTTTTAATGAATCCATTGCTAAATTATCAATAACAATTAATTCTTTATTTGCTAATTTTTCAGTTAAAGCACTTTTAAGAGCAAGTACTCTTTCTTTACGATTAATTTTGAATGTATAATCTCTTGGAGTTACTCCTAAAGCTATACCTCCACCACGCCATACTGGAGAACGATTTGATCCAGCTCTAGCACGACCAGTTCCTTTTTGCTTCCAAGGTTTTCTTCCACCCCCAGAAACTTCGCTTCTTGTTTTAGTTTTAGCTGTGCCTTGTCTAGTTGCAGCCATTTGTAAACGAAGCATTTTCTTTAAACAATCATCATTAGTTTCAATTTTCCATATAGAATCACTTATTGTGATATCTTTAAGCTTTTCGCCTTTATTATTTTTAAGTTCTACTTTAGCCATAAATAATCCCTCCAATAAGTGTCCTATGCTTCTTCATTTTCTACAGTTTTTTCTTCTGTAGCTTCAGTTTCAGCAGATTCTTCTTTAACTTCTTCTACAACAGCAGTTTCTTCTGTAGTTGTTTCTTCATTAGAAGTTTCTTCAACTTCTGTTACATTTGAAACATCATCTACAACTGTTTCTTCAGCATAAGAAATAACTTCAAATTCTGCTTTTTTGCTATTATTTTTAATAGCAGATTTAATTAAAACTAATGAATTTTTTGCACCAGGAATATTACCACTTACTAAAATATAATTTTCGTTAGCATTTACTTCAATAATTTGTAAATTTTGAATAGTAATTGTTTCCATTCCCATATGTCCTGGTAATTTTTTACCCTTTAATACTCTTTTAGGTAACATCGTACCCATTGAACCTGGTCTTCTATGATAGTGAGAACCATGTCCCATAGGTCCACGATTTTGATTGTGTCTTTTAATAACACCTTGAAAACCTTTTCCTTTTGAAGTACCAGTTACATCAACGATTTCACCAACTTCAAATACATCAGCGCTCAAAGTTTGTCCTACTGTATATTCTCCATCGATGTTTCTTAATTCTTTTAAGAAGCGCTTAGGTGTAGTATTTGCTTTTTTAGCATGTCCTACTTCTTGCTTGTTAGCTCTTTTTTCTTTTTTGTCTACTACGCCAAGTTGAATAGCACTATATCCGTCTTTTTCTGCTGTTTTAACTTGCATAACTACATTAGGAGTTATTTCAACAACAGTAACCGGAATCAATTTACCATCTTTAGTAAATACTTGAGTCATTCCAACTTTGCGTCCTAAGATTCCTTTCATTTTACTTTTTTCCTTCCTTTTTTATTATAATTTAATATCAATGTCTACTCCACTTGGAATATCTAAGTGAGTTAAAGCATCAATAACTTCTTTGCTAGGTTCGATAATATCGATTAGTCTTTTATGAGTACGACTTTCGAATTGTTCTCTTGAATCTTTGTATTTGTGAACTGCTCTTAATACTGTAATTTTTTCAACTTCAGTAGGTAGAGGAATTGGTCCACTAACTTTTCCGCCTAGTCTTTTTACTGTTTCGACGATCTTTAAAGCAGCTAAGTCCAATATTTTATTATCGTAAGCTCTTAAATTGATACGTACTTTACTTTTTGACATGTCTACATGTTCTCCTTTCGCCTATATCTGGTATAGACTAGCTCCGTACAAATTCCCTGAATTTTAAGATAAGTTATTAACAACTTCTCCTAGTGTATCAGCAACCTCGCACATCTAAGCCGTCATACATCCAACATTATAGCAATATATTATATGAAATGCAAGCATAAATTAGCCTAAAAAAGGAATTTTTTTGATAAAATTTAAAAATAAAAAGTAAGAAATTATTTTTTCTTACTTCGAATTAATTTTTGTTCATATTCATCAATTTTTTGTTTAATTAATTCAATATAGATATTTAATTGTTCTTCAGTTAATTCTTCCCTATTTAATTCTTCAATTAATTTATTAATAGAATCTTTTTTTCTGATAATATAATAATATTCTAATAGAGATATAAATACGACAAAAGACATTGTATGACCAATATTAGAAGAATAATTTTCTTTTTCAGTAATATATATACTTTTATCTGTCTCCGTATTACTAAATGTATATATACCTTGATTTTCAGACTCCATTTGATTTGAAGTTGTTTTTATGGCAAGATTTGTGTCATAAGGTTCACCTAATGTATCTTTAAACAGGGAGCAGATAGCTTCATAATCTTGGCCATAATTAAAGATAGCAAATTCAATTAACGAAGCAATTTCTTCAGAAGATTTTCCTTCCAATTTATATTCATACTCATATTGAAAATATATATCATTTTTCGGTATCAAAGGTGTTTGATATTCCAAATATCCAAATGCTTCACTATCATTATTTCTATCAAATTCACTATTATAGTCTTTAAACCGATAGGATACTTCAGGCTCGTCATTAAAGCAAGAATCATATTTGGTTGTCTTTTTAACATAATTTTTAAAATTATCTCGGTAGAATGGTAAGCCCATGCCACCAATTTCACCAGCTATTAAAGTACTTCCAAAAATCAAAATTTGAGGGGCAATTAATTTACATAAGGCAGCCCTTTTAATTTTAGCTATTTTTTTATTTGCAATATCAATATTTTTTAATGTGTTATTTAAATCTTCCAAATCTTTCTTATATTTTTCTAATTCTAACTTTATTTTTTCTTTTTTCATATAACCGCCTCAAGACTTTTGCTATTCTACTATTCTAAAAAACTATTGTCAAGTTTAAAAAAATAAAGTTTTCTTAAACTTTATCTTTTACGAACGTATAATCCGATCCCAATTCCTGCTATAACAGCAAATACTACTGAAGCTATTTTTAACCATATAGGTTTTTCGTCATTTTTATTTTCGTTTTCTGAATTTTGTTCTTCTTGAGATTCTTGTTCTTGTTTATTTTTATTATGTTCAATAGGATCAATTGTTTCATTTGCTTCATTTTTTTCCTCTTTGGAAGAATTTTTAGTAGTATTAGATGAAGTTGCTGATTTGTTAGTTGATTGATCTACAATTGCTACACTATTTGAAGATGATTTATTTTCATCTATTAAATTAAAAGTATATAGCCGTTTTTGATTTCCAAAAGTAATAGAAAGAGTACAAATTGATGCCTTAGCGTTACATTTTTGAGAATTCATATTTGTCCCATCTACAGCAAAGCTAAAATAAATGGAATCAGCATCTTTGTCTGGAATTAAATTATAAGTGGTTTTACTTTCCCTAAATTCTTCAGTTATTGACCCATTATGAACTACAAAGTTATCAATATGTTGATTAAAATTCTCAGTAGTTGGTTTAGCAACTTTTATTGTATAAGTTTTTCTTTGTCCGTTTTGGGCTTCACTCACTATATAGCAGTAAGTTAGATTATTAGTAAGTTTACAAGTTGTACCACTAATAATTTTAGTCTTTTCATTGGTTGGTGTTGCTATAAAATTAACTTCATTAACATCTTTATCAACATTTAAATTATAGATTTCCGTATCTTTGGAAAATGTTGGAGATAAATTTCCTACACTAGGTATTATGTTTTTTAAAGATGGATCATTATTTTTTTCGCATTGATCTTGATAAGTTGTTTTATCAACTATTTTTCCCTCCGGATTATAATATTTATGATATTTATCTTCAACACAAGTATTTTTACCAAAGGAAATATTTGAAGCGCTATATACACTATTACCAGTCATCGTTACTGTAACTGTAGCGATTAAATAGTCCCCAGTCATTAATCCATCATGTTCAAAATAAAAAGTATTGTTAGTATTTGTTTTGTTAATCCAATTGTTAGCCATACTGATATTAGTTATCTTCCCATTTTCAATATTAAAAGTACCACTTAGATAATTCAAACTAATACTTTGAGCTGTAATCGTAAATGTGTATTGATTTTCGTTGATTTTTTGTGGGTTATTAAAAGAAATACTTCCCGCTTGAACAAATTGTGGCATTAATATGCCTAATAATATTAAAGTGATTGTTTTTTTTATTTTTTTCATAGTTATTCCCCCTACTTAATAATTAAACTTTTGCTATCTTTCATTTCTTTTGGAATAGCAATATCCATATAATCTAAAATTGTTGGAGCGATATTTGTTAAATCGCCATTGCTTTCTAAAGTCACATTCTTATCAACAATAATGAATGGTACTTTTGATAAAGTGTGAGTAGTAACTGGTTTACCGTCCTCGTCAATCATGATATCGGCATTACCGTGATCAGCTGTTACGATGACTTTATAAAAGTTATTTTCCGCTTCTTCAATTATCTTACCTAAGCACATATCAACTGTTATGATTGCTTTTACGGTAGCATCAAAATTTCCCGTATGTCCAACCATGTCTGGATTAGCAAAATTTACAAAGATAAAATCTACATCTTTTTCCATACAAGCTAAAGTCCTTTTAGTTACCTCTACCGCACTCATGCGCGGGTCTAAGTCATACGTTTTAACTTTTAATGATGGTATTAAATATTTGTTACAGTTTTCAATTGGTCCATCATATTCGCCATCAAAAAAATAGGTCACATGAGCATACTTTTCAGTTTCAGCTATTCTAGCTTGAGTAAGTCCTAACTTAGATAAATAAATGCCTAAAGGATTTTCAATTATTTTCTCTTCTAAAAAATAATTAGTTGGTATTTTTTTATCAATTGGTACAAATGAATATAAATCTAAATTAGGATAAGGCAAAACTCTAAAGCCATCGTAATTTGGATTAGCAAAACAATTTAAAATCTGCTTAGCTCGGTCGGTACGATAATTTAACCATATTAAAGTGTCACCATCTTTTATAATTCCTCTAGGATTAACTAAAATAGGAGGTATAAATTCATCGGTAATACCATTAGAATAGCTTTTATCGATTGCATTTTTGACATTAGTTACAGTATTTCCAATACCTCTAGCTACTAAATCATAATATATTTTAGTGCGTTCTATTTTATTGTCTCGATCCATAGCATAATATCTACCGCAAACACTAGCAATTGAACCAATTTTAGTTTCTGCTAAATACTGTTCTAATCGCTGAATAAATTGATAGGAACACATTGTTTTGGTATCACGACCATCAGTAATTAAATGGAAATAAATATTTGTTATGCCAAATTTAATTAAATGATTATATAACTTAAAAAAATGTTCAATATCACTATGGACTTTCCCGTCGCTAAATAAACCCATTAAATGAACTGCCGTATTTTTAGCTTTAATTTTTTCAATCATTTGCAAAAACTTTTCATCTTTTGTAATATCTTCATCTAAATAATCATGGATTCGTTCAATATCTTGTTTAAGACGGCGCCCAGCTCCAATTGTCATATGGCCAACTTCACTATTGCCAAATTGTCCTGGTAAAAGACCTACTTTAGTTTCAGAAGCTTCTAATAACGCATGCGGATATTTATGCCAAAGATTATCAAAATTTTGAGGTTTGGCAGCAATAATGGCGTTACCATTTGCTTCTTCTCGAAATCCGAAACCGTCTAGTATAATTGTTAATATTTTTTTCATGTTATCACCACATATTGTATACACAATATATTAACATAAAAATAACATAAAAAGAAAAAAAACTCAAATTACTATTCGTAATTTAAGCTCTTTTGAAGGGTCAAACTTTGATCAGATAATATTTCTTCATATTCTTCATCTGTTAATTCCGGATAATGATCAAGTTTTGGTAATACTAATTCAACATATTCTACGCCATCATTGGCATTACGCCAATTAATGTGTTGATGATAATAACCTATTATATTATCGTAGCGAAAATAAGAAGCATTATAATTATAATAATTTATATCGTTTACTAAAATATAGAACATCATGTCTAAAGATGGAATCCATTCATTTTGAATTTGACTATCACTCCATCCTCGAGAAAGCCAAATATCTCCAAACCAATATTTATTAATTTGGGGAGCACCATAATCATCTGTACTAGAAATAATTCCTGTTTGAAAATGACTTTCTTGTTCTAAAATAGCAAATACTGCTTTATAAGGTACACCAGTTTTAAAGCATAACATTCTAACATAATCTTGAGCATATTCAGGCATAGAAATATCATAATAATAACCATATTTTGGCAATATAGTTGGGTCGTTATAAACAGCATGAGAAAGTTCTAAATTATCCATTGCTAATATCTCATCCTCAGTTAAGGCATTAGCATTAGATGATTTAACATTTTCAATTTCATTTTTAATAATTTCAACATTTGTTGGAGTAAGATAATCATTTATATCTGCTAAAAATCCCGCCGTAACGCTTCTATTATTTTCTTTAATAATATCCATTTGATTATCAAAATTATTTAAATCCTCATTAGTTGTTTCTATTTTATTAAAATCATTAGTATTTTGTTTACCGCTTTGAGCAATTAATAAGGTTGTATAAGCACTGAGTAATATAGCTCTTTTCATTTTTAATTTATAATTTAGTAATTTATTTTTGTTCATAAAAAAACCTCCTAAAAAAAAACAACTGTTAAAGTATACCTCTCTAAAAAATAATTTGTCAAGCTTTTTTTATAATATTAAAAAACAAGAGAAGCTCTTGTCATTTAAAAATTCTTTTTATATAGATATATTCCTACTACTGATGCAGCTAATACGGAAGGGGCAGCAATCCATTTTATTAACCCTGTTGATGATTTGGCATCGACATCTTTTTCGCCATCGTTTATAGCACTTGAACTAGCAGCTTCGGCTTTATAATCATCGACTGATTTATTAAAAGTTCCTCCTGTAACAAAGTTCTTAACATCTTCACTATAAATTGTGCCTACTCCTTTAGCAGAGCCATCAAAATTACCACCAGTTATCTTGATTTTTACTTTAGCAATATCTTCACTACTATTTTTATGAGGATTCCATTCATATAAGGCATATTGTCCACTTATATCTCCTCCACTAATAGTTACATCTATTGGTTTTTTGGTAGTATGTTGAGCAATAGCAACACCGACTCCATTAGTTGTAGATCCCCCACTAGTTACTACTTTAACGAATTCGGGAGCAGTGGCTTTGATAGTACCATTAGAAATATTTAAAGTTCCAGCACGCATTTCAATTCCCGTACCACCTTTTATCATCCCACCATTTACGATTAAAGTTCCATCTTGAGGATGATAAATTCCCAAACTATCTTCATCATTTAAACCTATTATAGTTCCACCATTAATGGTAATTTTTGTATTATCGTATTTACCATGTCCGGTAATACCATAATAATATCCTTCAATTGTCCCATCATTTACGACTAGTTCAGCAGTTTTTGTATCACTATCTCCAACTGCCAGTTGAATAGCTCCCCAAACATCAGAATTTTCTTTAGAACCTGTGGAAATTTTACCGGTTTTTTTAGAATCATTAATTGTAAGTTTAGCACCTCTATTGACATTTATAAAGGCACCATTTAATTTTAAACCTTCTTTAGGAATTAAAGAGTATCCATTTAAATCAATAATTACTTCTTTATTAATTTCTAATAAACTACTAATTTCAATATCACTTGTTAATTTGCATATTCCACTAGTTTCTAAACATTCTTTTAAGGCTGCTTCCGTACTTATTGTTACACTACCATCATCACTAGCTAAAACATAATTAGGCATTAAAATACCTATTAGTAAAATAAATAAAATTTTAAAATTTTTTATATTTAAACCCTCTTTCTAACTAATACTATGTTTAACTAATTTAAATAATGAAAATTATAGACTAAAAAATAAAAAAAGATAACTTTATCATTATCTTAAGAATATATAACTTTTTCATTTAATTTTAAACTATCTGCTAAAGTAGCAATAAATTCTGAATTAGTTGGTTTACTTCGATCGTAATCTACACTATGTCCAAATAATTCTTCCATTAAATCATAATCTCCTCTAGCCCAACTAACTTCAATAGCATGACGAATAGCTCTTTCTACCCGAGAAGCAGTTGTATCAAAACGGCTAGCAATTTCAGGATAAATTGATTTAGTAATGCCACCGATCATATCGGGATTTTCATACATCATATAAACGCTTTCTCTAATATATTGATAACCTCTAATATGAGAAGGTATACCTAGAGAATGTAATAATTTACTAATTTTAATTTCAACTCCCGAATTTTTATTTTCTATTATTTCCTCATCAGCCATAACTGATAATATTCGTTTTTCTAAAATATTTAATTCAAATGGTTTCATCATATAGTAATCTATTTCGTAATGATTAATCATTTTCATAGTAGATTCTTTTTTATAGCTAGTTAAAACCATAATTTTCTTCTTAATTTTATTTCTTTTCAAAGCCTCTAATATTTCAAGGCCATCAACTTCAGGCATAATAATATCCATTAAGATTAAATCAAAAGTATCACTATGTTTTAAGATATAATCTAAACCTTCTTTACCATTTGATATTGTTTTTACTAAATTAATAACTGCGTGACTGCTAAAATACTCTTTTACTTTACTTATAAGTGATTCATTATCATCAATTACAAGTACTCTAATATTCGTTTTCATTGTTTTCTCCTTTTTCTTTTTTACTGCACGCAAATTTATTATAAAAAAATACAAGTTGAAATACTAGTTTTTATTTTGTCTTGTATTGTCAACTTGCGTAAATTTTTGTCGTTTTTTAGAATTTTACACTTATTTTTAATAGATTTTCGGGATTTATTCCGCTACTTCCTAAGAGAAAACCATCTATTATGTCGAATTTTAATAAAGCATCTATATTATCCAAAGTTATTCCTCCCCCATAAATGACAGGAATTTTTATATTATACTTATTTAAAACATAATTCTTTATATTTTCTATTACAAATAATATTTCTTTAGGTGGTAAAGTTGTTTGTTTATTGACAACATAGCAAGGTTCAAAAGCTAAAATAATATTTTCTTTTTCTGATAAACTTAATTCGGCAAAAATTTCGGTTATTTGGGTTTGTAAGTTAGCAATTATATCATCTTCTGGAGTAATATTTCTACCGATGCATAATACTACTTTAATTTTACTTTTTAAAGCATTTTGAATTTTTAAGACACAATCTTTACTATTTTCTAAAGTCTCACAATGATTTATTAAAACATAGGAAACTTTTAAACTAGCTAGTTGAGTGGCTAATATTTCTCCGGTATGGCTACCACTTATATATTTTGAAATATTTTGTGAACCAATTTTGTAATCAACATTATAAAAAAAAGGCAAATAAATACTAGGAGGAAATAAAACAAATTCTTTATTTCGAGAATTTAATTTGTTTAGGGTATTTTTATATTTTAAAATATCTTCTAAATTTTTATGAGATTTTAAATTACACATCAAGTACTTCAATTGATTCATCCTCCATTATACTATCTATTCCTACTAAATGATTTTTTACTAAATATTCTAAAGTTGCTCCTCCTCCACAAGAAAGATAAGTAAAACAATCTTTAAAGCCGAAGTAATTTACACTCGAAACCGAATCTCCACCACCAATTATAACTGTTTTATCGGCTTCTTTTAACATATTTAGTAATTCTTTTGTCCCATTAGAATAACGATAATTTTCATATACTCCCATCGTTCCATTTAAAAAAATAGTATTACTTTCTTGAATAGCTATTTTGTATTTTTCTAATGTTTTAACTCCAATATCATAAATAATTTCATTTTCATCAATTTTATCTATTCTTTTATATTGGGTATAATTTTTATCATAAGTGCTACCAACAACAGCATCTAAAGGTAACATAATTTTTTCTCGGTTATTTAATAAAATTGTTTGCAATTTGGCGATAGTAGCATCATTTTTAGTAGCTAATGATGCCCCAATTGAAAAATTTAAAGCTTTAAGAAAACTATTAGCTAGTCCTCCTCCTAATAATAAGTGATCACATTTAGGAAGCATGGTTTCAATTAATGCTAATTTATCTTCTATTTTAGCTCCTCCCATAATTATCGTAAATGGTCTTTTGGGATGAATTAAAAATTCATTAATGGCTGTTAGTTCTCTTTCGACACTCAATCCCATACAACTAGGCAGAAATTTGGTAATTCCAACAGTTGAAGCATGAGCTCGATGGGCTGAAGAAAAAGCATCCATAACAAAAATATCAGCTAAAGAAGCAAAGTATGATGCTAATTGGGGATCATTATTACTTTCTAATTTATTGGGAATATCTAAAAATCTCGTATTTTCTAAAAGAACAATATCTTTGGGTAACAAAGTTTTTATTTTGGCTGGCAACAAAGGATCCATATTATTTTTTTCGAAATGAATATCACATTTTAAAAGTTCTTTTAATTTTAAAGCAACTGGCGCTAAAGTATAACGCTTTTTATCTTCCTCACTTTTAATTTTACCCATATGACTTAATAAAATGATTTTACAATTATGATCCAGTAAGTAGTTTATTGTGTCTAAGCTTGATAATATTTTAGTGTCATCAAGTATTTTATCATCTAATAGTGGCACATTATAATCTACCCGAACAAGAACTGTTTTATCTTTAACATCCATATCAGTTAATTTTTTTTTCATTGTATCACCAAAATTCTATTTATCTTAAAACATTTTTTTAGCAGTTCTTAACATTTGATTAGTATAACCAATTTCATTATCATACCAAGCATTTATTTTGACAAGTTGTTTATTATTTACGTTTAATACTTTAGTTAAAGAGGCATCTACTAAAGAGCCACATTTTTTACCAATAATGTCACTTGATACAATTGGATCAAAAGTTACTTTTAATGTTTCACTTTGATTATTTAAAAGAATATTATTGATTTCTTCGACAGTGGTATTTCTTTTTAATTCGACAATTAAATCCACTAAAGAACCATCACTAACCGGAACTCGATAAGCCATTCCGTCAATTTTATTATTAAGTTCTGGTATAACTGCCCCAATAGCTTTTAAAACTCCCGTTGATGTAGGAATAATATTCATTGCACAAGCTCTACCTCTTCGTTCTTTTATTCCTTTTTTATGAGGAACATCTAAAGTTACTTGATCATTAGTATAAGCATGTATGGTAGTCATAAAACCTTTTTCTACTCCAATATTATCATTTATTACTTTTAAAATAGGAGCTAAACAATTAGTAGTACAAGAAGCTCCACTAATAATTTTATCTTCACTAGTGATTATATTATCGTTAACATTATAAACAACAGTTTTTATTTCACCTTTAGCTGGTGCTGAGATTAAAACTTTTTTGGCTCCTGCTTTTAGGTGTTTACTAGCCCCTTCTAAAGAAGTAAATAAGCCCGTACATTCTAATACTAAATCAATATCAAGTGTAGCCCATGGCAAGTTTTCAGGATCTTTTTCTTGATATATTTTAATTCTTTTACGATTATTAATTATTAATTCATCATTATCAAAAGTAATCATATCTTCATGAAATGAACGATGATTAGTGTCATATTTTAATAAATATGCTAATTCTTCGGGGTCAGTTAAATCATTGATAGCAACAATATCAAAATCGGTTCCAACAATCATTTCGCGAAAAGCAACTCTACCAATCCGGCCAAAACCATTAATAGCAACTTTTATCATAATTATAATCCTTTCTTTTTTATCCAATAAATTCTCTTAAAATAGAATCTTTACTAACATATTCACTTGATATTGGGAAAAATCCTCGCATGGAATCGATTAATCTTCTAGCTTCTGCATAATAAGGTGAATCTAATCCAACAGAGTATAAAAGAGGTTCAGCAAATACTTTTAAAACTCCTAATTCAAAAGCATAAGCAGTGTTGATAACTACATCAGCTTGGTGGATATAAGGGAAAATATATTTTTCTTCTCCTTCCCGAACTGTTTGCCACATTTCAATTGTTTCTGAAACATTGGTAGCTCTAGTTCGATTATCACGAATAATTCTTCTTATTAATCTTAAATCAACTGTTGATACATAGTTATGACGATCAATTTGTAGTGGCATAAAAGGACTTAAATATATTTTATATTTATATTTATTATCAATATCGATGGTAAGTTCATCATTTAAACAATGAAGTCCTTCTACTAATAGAATACTTTTTTCATCCATTTTTATACCCTTTGATACGCGAGTTTTCTTCCTACTAACAAAATCATATACGGGTAAATGAACAACTTTTCCATCAATTAAATTGTTTATATCATCATTAAACATCTTTAAATCGATAGCTTCTAAAACTTCATAATTTTTTACTTTATCTTTTTTCATATCTTCGGCATCTTTATAGTAATCATCTACAGATATAGGAATCGGATGATAACCTAAAGATTCTAAATAAGTTGATAACCGTCTGGTAGTAGTTGTTTTACCGGTAGAGGATGGCCCTGAAATCAAAATCATTTTTAATTCTGAATTATCTTTAATAGATTTAGCCACTTGAGAAATATGATCATTAAAATCTAACTCACTAACTTTTATAAAAGATTCAATTTTACTAGAACTAACTAACTCATTTAAATTAGCAAGATAAGGAACGTTCATAATTTTTAACCAATCTTCGCCTTCTTTGAAAGTATCGATAATATTGTTGTAATGAACATATTCTGGAGTTTGACCATCGGTTCTACTACTAGGGTAAACGATAACTATTTTATTTTTACCTAAATATATTAAATCAAATTTATTAATTTTTTTAGTTTCACAAGGCATTTCACTATAATAATAATTATATTTATTTTTTAACCTATATAAACTAACTATTTCAGTATTAGAATTATGAATATTTTG
>CANRLP010000006.1 GCA_947631515.1 uncultured Bacilli bacterium | reverse complement strand
GATTTTTGCACTGCATAGTAAGTTGTAACATCCATTCCTAAGCCTTTTCCCATTTCTAATCTTTTATAAATCACTTGGGCAACACTACTTCGATCTTCCATATTAACTGCTTCTAACTCTACAATTGAAGCCATGGTAAGTATTTCATGAGTAGTGTATTCATCATTCATTTGAATATTTGCTAACTTTACTTTGGTATTGTCAAGCATTCTGGTAATAATTTCTTCGACACTTACCGTTTCCAAAAATTCATATGTATCAGGAAACAAATATCCTTCAAGTGCATAATAGATATTATCATTTAATACGTCATTTGTCAAAAAATCATATTTTTCAACTAAACTTCTCATAAAACTTTTATCTTCAAAAACCGCTTTAACATCGCTTTTAGGCATATTTAAAGCATCAGCAATAACTTTGATATAATCATTAATATTTTTGCCTTCCACAAAAGTCATTTTAATAGTATTTAACTGTACATCTCCTCGATAAAATTTATCGATAATACTTTGAAAACTCATATTCCGGGATAAAGTATAAGTACCTGCTTGAAGACTTAAATCTTGATGCATTAAAAGATAAATTAACGATGTTATTTCATTATGAATCAAACCAGCACTTTTTAAATCTTTAACAATATCTTTTTTACTGGTCCCAGCACTTACTTCAAATGTCACGGTACTATTATCTTTAAAGCCTTTTAAACTCCAAAAATAATAACTAACAGAAGAAATAATAATACTTAAAATAACTATTATAACAACTAGCCAAATTATTAATTTTTTACTAATTTTTTTCATTTTTTAATTCCTCCAATTTGGCAAGTAGAGCTTCAATAGTATTCCATTCTTCTTCAGTTTCAATTTGATTTAAAGCGTTACTAGCACCAGTTTTATCATAAGTATTAGCATAGACCCGTAAACGCCCATTTTCTTTAGTATTATCTGTATAAATAAGATAACTCTTTTTAGTTTGATCAGAATCAAATTTATATATTATTTCAAATTCTTTTTCGTTGCCTTTACTATCTTTGGCAAGAAAAACTTTATCATTAGTATCCACTATTTTTCCCTTCTTCCTTTTAAATACGTATCTAAAATAACTGCTGCCGCATAGGAATCAATTACTTCTTTTCTTTTAGCTCGGCTCATATCCATGGCAATTAAAGTATTTTCGGCTTCCATAGTGGATAAACGCTCATCAACTAAAATAATTGGTAATGAAATAACTTTTTCTAATTCTTCTTTAAATTTTAAAGTTCTTTCTATCGCTATTCCTAAACTATTATTCATATTTTTAGGATAACCTAATATTAAAGTACCTATATCTTTTTCGGCAATTATACTTTTTAATTCTTTATTTAATTCATCATAATTTTGAAAGCGAATCGTTTTATATGGACTGGCAATAGTATTAGTTTTATCACTTATAGCTAATCCTAAAGTTTTTGTCCCTAAATCTAATGCTAAATATCTCATTTTAAATAATTCTCCAATAAAAAGGCCACAATAAGTTCACGATCTATTTCTTGAATTTTTTCACGAGCATGTTTGTGGTTAGAAATATAACTTAAGTTTCCTGTTACTAAGTATCCTACTAATTGATTTAACGGATCATAACCTTTTTCCATTAAAGCTTTGTAAACTTCTTTAATGGTATATTCAATTTGAGCTTGTTTGAATAAAGCTACATCAAAAAGACATGTTTCATCCATTTAAATCATCCCTTTACTACTTCTATTCTAACAAATGTATAAATTTATTACAAGAAAATAAAAAATGTAGAATTTTCTTCTACATTATAAACTTCTTGATCCAATACCAAAGTGTTGTTCTAAACGAGCCATACAAGCATCAACATAAGAACGACTTTGAGATTTATTTTGCCAATTTCCTCCCCCATTATAATATCCAAAGATATTTTCGTATACAAAATTATCTTTAGTATAACCATAATGTCCCATCATACCTCTTACAATATAAGCTTGAGCTTCAGTTGCTTTATATGGATCATTTTTGATATCATCCATTGACCAACCAAATACTGTGGCAATTGTATTTGCATGACATATATTTATTTGAGGAAGACCATAATCATTAGTACGAGATACTACTCCATTACTATTCCAATTTCCTCTAGTTTCTTGATCAATTGTAACCATTAAAATTTCAAAAGGAACACCATATTTTTGAGATAATTGATATATATGAGATTGTAAATTTGGATCACATGCAAAGCCATAATCTGTATCATTTACAGCTACCGTGTAATTATTTGAAGCAGCTTCTTCAACCTTTGGTTGTTCATATTCCTCAACTGTTATATTATCTGGAATATCTGTTTGAACTTCAATTTGTTCATTATTATTATTATTATTTATTTTAGTTTGTTTATTATTATTTATATTATACTCTTCAGTTTGTTTATTATTATCTTCAAATTCACCATTAGGAGAAGAAGAAAGTTCAATGTTATTATCTTCTATTGCTTCAGCATATAATTTTGATTTTTCTGGTTGACTTTTAGGAACTTCTACTTTAGAAACAATTTCATCACTTTCGATTATATTAAGATCTTTAGTTAAACTATTTACATATTCTCCATGTTTAGCAGATTCTAAAATAGTTCCAGCAAATAAAACAATCATCGCTGCATTAAAATATTTTTTAAAATTTTTCTTAGTTGGTTTTTTTACTTTTTTAATTTGAATTTTAAATTTATCAATTAATGTAACTTTTTCTTCTTTTTTATTTTCAACAACTTTTACTTGTTTATCTTGTTCTTCTTTTTCCACTACATTTTCATTATTTAATTCTGAAAAATATTCTATATCTTTTTTAAGTGAAAGATAATCTTCTTCTTTACGTTGTGTATTTTTTTTAACTTCTTTAGCTTTTATTTGACTTCTTAATTCTTCCATCGCAGTTTTTATTAAGTTAAGAGAAGCTACACAAGATTTATCAATTATTACTGTTTTACCATTATAAATTTCTTCTGATGGTACTACAACTTTAAATGATCTGATTTTTAATAAAGCATCACGAAGATAAGCAATTTTTTCTTGATCACTTTCTAAAGAATTATACAAATTATTATCAAATATTTCGCTATCTTTTGTCTTAGGAGCAGACATTTGATTTAAAATATTTTCTAGATATAATTCTTCCTCAGTTTTTTCTTTCATCACCGGTTTACTATAATGTACTGGTTCATTTTTTTTTACTCTAGATTCCTTTTTTTCAGAAGACACTTGATTTAAAATATTTTCTAGATATAGTTCTTCCTCAGTTTTTTCTTTCACCACCGGTTTACTATAATGTACTGGTTCAACTTTCTTTACTCTAGATTCTTTTTTTTCAAAAGCCATTTGATTTAAAAGTTCTTCTAAATATGTTTCTTGTTGTTCTCTAGATTCATTTATAATTTTCGCTTTTTCTAAAGCTTTCTTTTGATTAATTTCTGCAATTTCTTTCTTAATTTTTGGATAAATTAATTGAACTTCGCGATAACATAATTCAAAAATTTCTTGATATTTTTTGTTAATTTGATAAGAATGACCATTTAATTTAACTTCAATTGGATCAATTAAAGGTATTTCTGAAATTAATTGAGCTAAATTATCAAAATATTTATATTGTTCATATAATGGCCAATGTTCAATAACCTTTAAACTAATTATAATGTTAAATTCATTATATAGTTTTTCAATGTTGGTATTTTGTTTTTTTAACCTTTCTTCCAAATTTTTTAAACGTAATAAAGCCATTTCTTTATCTTTTTCCGTTTTATCTAAAGCATTTTGGACATCAGCAATTAATTCTGAGCATTTTTCAACAGTAATATTTTGACTATTTAAAATTTTGGTACTTTTATTTTGATATTGGTATACCAAATTTGTATATAAATCTACATTTTTTTGACATACTTTAACATAATTTGCTAATTTATCTCGTGAATCTATAAGTTTTTTTAATTCTTCAATAAATTTTTCAATACGTTCTATCATCTTAATCTCCCCTTTTTCCTTTATCTTCCATTAAAAATAAAGGGTCACTCGTATTTGGTTTGTTAGAATACCATATTTTTAACAAAATGTCAACCAATATTGTCAACAAAAGATAAAAGTACTATCTTAAAAACCAATTGGGAGATCATAATACAAATTTAAATTATTATTCTAATATTGCTTTAATTCTTCTTACGCCTGCACTACTAGCTTCTTCTTTAATAATCTTAAACGTTCCTAATTCACTAGTATTTTTAACATGAGGTCCTCCACATAATTCTTTGGAAACATCCCCAATAGAATAAACTGTAACTATATCGGGATATTTTTCAATAAACATACATTCAGCCCCTGATGAAATAGCTTCTTCTTTAGCCATTTCTTTTACAGTTACATCAAAACCACTTTTAATCCATTGATTAACTAAATCTTCAACTTTTTGTTTTTCTTCATCACTTAATTTATGATCACAAGAAAAATCAAAACGCATCCGTTCACTAGTAATATTACTTCCTTTTTGATGAACATTTTTATCTACTACAACTTTTAAAGCGGCATTTAATAAATGCGTCGCCGTATGATACTTGATTTCCATTTCTCCGTTACTTGCAAGACCTCCCTTAAATTTACCAGAGGATGCTGTTCTGGATAAATCTTGATGTTCTTTAAATTTTTGTTTAAATCCTTCTTCATCCACTTTTAAACCTAACTCCGTAGCTAGTTCCATCGTAAGTTCAATGGGAAATCCATAAGTATCATATAAATGAAATGCTGTTGTAGCATCAATATTTTGTTGATTTTGAGTAAATTTAGTAAATTCTTTAAGACCTTTTTCTAATGTGCGATTAAATTTTATTTTTTCATTTTGTAAAACTTCTAAAACAACATTATAATTTTCTTCTAATTCTTTATAATAGTTTTTATATTTATTTAATATAACTTTAGCAATTTGTTGTTCCCAATCACTATTAATATCAATATTTAATTGTTTAGCATGGCGAATAGCTCGGCGAATTAAGCGTCTTAAAATATAACCTTGATCGGTATTAGATGGTTTAATACCAGCGGGATCCGCAGCAATAAATACTGCTGTACGTAAATGATCAGCAATAATGCGCATACTTTTTTCATGTCCTTCATAAGGTAAATCGGAAATATTAACAATTAAATCAATAACATCTTTCCAAATACTTGATAAATAATTATCATTTACCCCTTCTAAAATAGCCGTCGTGCGCTCTACACCCATTCCAGTATCAACATTTTTTTGTGGTAAAGGACTAATCGTCCCATCCTTTTCTTTAAAAAACTCCATAAAGACATTGTTCCATATTTCCACAAAACGCTCATCATTTACATCAAAATGCTTGGGTATCTCATCATCACTCCGGAAGTAAAAAATTTCCGTATCACTGCCACAAGGTCCAGAATCTCCTGCAATCCAAAAATTATCTTCCGTAGTTTTGGCAATACGGGCTTCTGGTATTCCTAAACTAAGCCATTTATTATAACTAACTTCATCGAAAGGAATTAAATCATTTCCCGCAAATACAGTAACCCCTAAGCGATTAACTGGAATATGTAAAACTTCTGTTAAAAATTCAAAACTCCAAGTAATTGATTCTTCTTTAAAATAATCTCCTAAACTCCAATTTCCTAGCATTTCAAAAAAAGTATGATGAGTAGTATCTCCCACACTATCTAAATCATTAGTTCGAATGCATTTTTGATAATCACAAAGTCTTTTACCATAAGGATGTTTTTGACCAGTTAAATATGGTACTAAGGGAAGCATTCCCGCAGTATTAAATAAAACAGAAGGATCATTTTCAGGTACTACTGGAGCACTTGGAATTTGTTTATGTCCTTTACTTACAAAAAAATCAATATATAAATCTTTTAAATTCATTACTACATCTCTCCTTCGATGATTCGTAAAGCCGTTTTCTCTAACTCTTCTAAGCTTGTATTTTCTATTACTATATCAAATTTTTGATAATTCGCAAGTTCTTTTTCAGTTATATGTCTTTGTTCTTCTGTCGTTAAAGTTGATTGCAAATGAGGATTTATAATTCTTATCGTGCAGATATCATTATACTTGCTTTTTTTAATATCTTCAATTTCTCTTTCTAAACGAACATCACTAATAACCACAATATCAGCATATTTTTCATAAATGCGAAAATCTTCTAACATTCGACGAGTAAAAAAATGTTCATCTCGTAAAGTATCACGAATATAAGAACCCTCATCTTGTAAAAATTTGCGGGGTTTATTTAAAGGATTACCATCATAGCCAAGAATTTCTTTAGCATATAATTTTAAATATTTACTATACTCAGTTTGAACAGCTCTTAAATTTTTTTCTTGAGCACATTTAACAATTAATTCTCCTAATTTAGTTTTTCCACTTCCCGAAACACCGGATATTAAAAAAATTTTCATCTTTTTCCTCCTTTAAAAAAAGATACCCCCAAATTTTTTGGTGGTCAGTTATTAATTTTGAAATAAATTATATTTATTTTTGATAAAAGCAACAATTACTTTTAATAAAGCAATACATGGCGTTGCTAAAATCATTCCTAAAATACCAAAGAAATTACCAAAAATTAAAAGGCCAATAATAATAGTTACCGGATGTAATTTCATAGTTTTGCTCATGACAATCGGTTGTAATATAAAATTTTCAATACATTGAATCATAATACATATAATTAAAGCCATTATCCCAATGAAAGTATTTTGACTAAAACCAATAGCTACTGCTACAGCTCCTCCAATATAAGGTCCAATATAAGGAATCAAATCAGTTAAACCGCAAAATAAACCAAATAACAAAGGAGCTTGTAAACCAATAATAGCAAATCCTAAAGAATCACAGACAAATACCATAGTAGCAATAAGTAAAGTCCCATTTACCGACTTTCTGACTTCTCCGCCAATATTATTTAATAATACTTGAGCTTCAAATTGATTTTTTTTCGGAATTAAACTTAAAAAATGTTTACGAATAGAATCAAAGTCAAATAACATATAAAGACCCACAAATAACCCCATAATAATAGTAAACATACTAGAAAAGAAATTAACCATTATATTTAGAATATGCGCTGGGAAATTTGTTGTTAATTCCGTAATTTTATTTTCTAAAGTAAATAATAGATTATTTTTAACATTAGTTATATCTATACCTTCAACTTCTGAGAATTGATCAAAGAAATTATTAATACTCATTTTGGCATCATTAAATATAGTAGGCAAATTAGCAAATAATTCATTAATTTGAACATAAATTGTTGGTACTAAAAAACGTAAGAAAATAATTAAAATTAATAAAAATATCGCATAAACAATTATGGAACTCCAAACTCGTGAAATGCCTTTTTCTTCAATTTTTTTAACTAAAGGATTAAATAACCAAGCAATAACAAAACCGATAAACAAAGGAGCTAATACTTTTAATAAACAAAGTATAAAAGATAAAATCCCCCATTCTTTTATCAGTATCGTCACAATAAAAATTATACCAATAATCATTACTGCATATAATAAATGTAAAATTTTACGGGAAAAATCTACAACTTCATTGATCCCAGAAATATTTAATTCTTCTTTTTTCTTTCTTTCCATGAAAATCAATCCTCTTTTCCCCATTATAGCACAAAATCTTTAAAATTATTCGCTAACTCCATCCAAACTAAAACTTTTAGCAGCTAAAATTTTGACATTAACAATTTGACCAATCAAAGATTTATCACCGCTAACATTTACTAACTTCATAGTGTCAGTATAGCCATATAGTTTATTTTTATCTTTTTCGCTAATACCTAAAATAAGAACTGGTACTAATTTACCTTCTAATTTCCGATTATTTGCTAAAGAATATTGATTAACTAATTCATTTAAACGAGCTAAACGACTTTCTTTTTCTTTTAACGAAACATTATCTTTTATAAGACTCGCCGGTGTCCCTTCCCGTGGAGAATAAATAAATGTAAAAGCTCCATCAAATTGACACTTCTTTACAATATCTAATGTTTCTAAAAAGTCTTCTTCTGTTTCATTAGGAAATCCCACAATAATATCAGTAGTAATACTTACATTTTTAATTTTTTCTTTAATTTCATTAAATAAACGCAAATATTCTTCTTTAGTATAGCGCCGACCCATTAATTTCAAAATACGATCACTACCACTTTGAATTGGTAAATGAATATAAGGCATAATATTATCATATTTCGCAATTACATCAATCATTTCACTGGTAAAATCCCAAGGATGGCTTGTAACAAATCTAACTCTTGGAATACCTGTTTGCGCCACCTTTTCTAATAAATTAGCAAATGTTTCGGGTTCTTCTAAATCTTTACCATAAGCATTTACATTTTGACCTAAAAGAGTAACTTCTTGATAATTATTTTGTTTTAATTCTTCAACTTCTGTCAAAATATCGCTTAATTTTCGACTTCTTTGTTTTCCTCTAGTATAAGGAACAATACAATAAGTACAGAATTTATCACAACCATACATAATATTTACCCAAGCAGTAATTTTTGAATCCCTACTATATAAAACATTTTCATAAACATCGCCCTCAATGCTATATACTTCAATATCTTGTTTATGTTTAGCTTCTAGAATTAACTTGGGCAATTCATTAATATTATGCGTTCCAAAAATAATATCAACATAAGGATGCTTATTTTTTATTTCATTAACTACACTTTCTTCTTGACTCATACATCCTCCAAGGCAAATTAAAAGATCAGGATTCTCATGTTTTAAATGTTTACATCTTCCTAAATAACCGAATACTTTATCATGAGCATTTTCTCTAATGGCACAAGTATTTAAAACAACAATATCTGCCATAGTTAATTCTTTTGTTTCACTAAAACCTAATAGTTCTAAATATTTACGAATTTCTTCTGAATCATGAACATTCATTTGACAACCATATGTTTTCAAAAAAAACTTTTTTCCTTCAAAAGCTTTTGGAAAATTATAAGAATTATTTTTAAATTCCACTTTTTTGTCCGTTCTAATTCTAGCTTTATTTAAATCAGGTAAATTCATAATATCACTTCATTTCTTTAATATTATAACAAATTTTAAAATAGAACACTACTTAGGAAAATTCTTTTTAAAACTTTCAATATATTCATCATCTTCTTTTATATCTTCTAAACAATAAATCCATATATCTTTTAAATGATCTGTAATTGAAACATACTGACTAATTAAAAATATATATTCTTGTTTTACTTGCTTATTATTAATTAAAAAGAATAAAAAACGAATATAAAACTCATGGAGTAACTTTTTATCTTTCATTTTTTGAATATCTTTTTCATTGGCATTTAACATTTTACCAAAATATTGTTCTAACGATTTTACCGCATAAAAATCTACCATTTCTTCCCCTCGTATATCCAAACAACTACCAAAAGTATATTCATTTTGTGAAGGAATATATAAAGATATGTTTTGTTGTTGCCAAAATATTTCTTCAATTTCTGGAAATAAAAAAGCTAAAATATATCTTAGATTACGAATAGCAAAAGTACTATGATTATAATGATTTTCTAAAGCATAATAAGTCATAAAATATAAATTTTTTACAATTAATTTGTTTTGTAAATATTTATAATTTTGTTCTTCTATAATAGGAGCTAAATTAAATTCATTATAATAATTTAGACTTTCTTCTAAGTGTTCTAAATGAAAATAAACCCGAAGATAAGGTTGAAAACAATCTTCAGTAAGTATAATATTAGCCATATTAAGAGAAATACTATATTTTCTTCTTAAATATGCTAGATATTTTTTTAAATCTTTGTTAATTATTTTTTGATAATGTTCTTTTTCTAAATTAAGGACAAATTCTAAATCAGTTTGCATTTTTTGGGCTCTGTTAAGATCATTAGTATAATTAAAAAACATAATTTGAATATAAATTCTTTTTATTGCGGTTGCATAAACTAAAGCCTTTCTGATATCTTCTTCCATCATAAATCCCCTTACGTGAGTTTTATTATATGATATAAACTAGTTAAAGGCAAATAAAAAAGAAGTTTGTCATTAATAAACTATTACACTTCTTTTTTAATAAACAATTAATTTAGTTAAATTTATTTTATTTCTATTTTTTCTTTTCCACCCATATATTGTTGAAGAGCCTTAGGAATATTTATTGATCCGTCTTCGTTAGTATTATTCTCAATTACAGCAATCATCCCACGAGGACTTGCGACAACTGTATTGTTTAATGTTGAAAGTAAATAATTTCCGTCTGCCCCTTTAGCTCTAATACTTAATCTTCTAGCTTGAGCATCACCAAGTGTTGAACAAGAACCAACTTCAAAATATTTTTGTTGTCTTGGACTCCAAGCTTCTACATCACAAGATTTAACTTTTAAATCTGCTAAATCTCCACTACAACACTCAAGAGTTCTAACTGGAACATCAAGGCTTCTAAAAAATTCCACAGTATAACTCCACATTTTGTTATACCACTCCATAGCTTCTTCTGGTTTACACAACACAACCATTTCTTGTTTCTCAAATTGATGAACGCGATATAAACCTCTTTCTTCTAAACCATGAGCACCAACTTCTTTTCGAAAACATGGCGAATAAGAAGTCAAAGCAATAGGTAGTTCATCTTCTGAAATAATTTGATTTTTAAATCTTCCAATCATTGAATGCTCAGAAGTACCAATTAAATATAAATCTTCCCCTTCTATTTTATACATCATTGCATCCATTTCTTTAAATGACATAACTCCAGTAACAACATCACTTCTAATCATAAATGGCGGTACACAATATTTAAAACCTTTATCAATCATAAAATCTCGGGCATAACTTAACATCGCCGAATGAAGTCTGGCAATATCTCCCATTAAATAATAAAAACCATTACCACTAGTTCTTCCGGCACTTTCTTTATCTAACCCCCCTAAAGCTTCACAAATATCAGCATGATAAGGTATTTCATAATCAGGTACTATAGGTTCCCCAAATCTTTCAATTTCCACATTCATAGAATCATCTTTACCAATAGGTACAGAATCATCAATCATTTGGGGAATTACTAACATTTTTTCAGTTAATTTTTCAGTTAACTCTGCTTCTGATTCTTCAATATTAACTAACTTTTCATTAATCTCAACAACTTGTTGTTTTTTTAAATTAGCTTCCTCTACTTTTTTTTCGCGCATTAAACTGCCAATCTCACTACTTATAGAATTTCTTTCTTGTCTTAAATTATCTCCATCTAATTTCAATTTTCTAATTTTTTGATCTAACTCTATAACTTCATCTACTAAAGGTAACTTTTCATCTTGAAATTTCTTTTTAATATTTTCCTTTACCTTATCTGGATTTTCTCTAACATATTTTATATCTAGCATGCCAATTTCCTTTCTAATTTTTCATATTCATTTAATTCTTTTAATTTTTCTTCTAAGCGAGGTAATTGTGTTTCATATTTTTTAGCCAAACGATTGCGTAAACTTGGTTCTAAACTATTAATTCTTTGAGGACTACTATTATCAAACATATCAGCATATTTTACTTTTATAGCTTTAATATTTTCTGATTCGATAATATTGGAAATATAATCTTCATATTCAGAAAAAACTTTTTTATCTCTAGTTAAAATAATTACTGCATCCACTATTTCTTCGGTAAACTCTAAAAATAATAAATCATCAAAAGTTAAAAAGCCATCTTCCACAATGTCATGTAATAAGCCGATTACTTTGCAATCTTCATCTTTAAAAAAGTCACTAATTCTAATAAAATGACCAACCATGGGATTGCCCGAAAGATCAATTTTATTTTTATAAATTCTCCCAACTAATGCTAATGCTCGATAATAATCTGGCAACTTTTTAATTTTTATTATTTCGTGATTATTAAAATAAAAGTTAATTTTAAATCCACAATTGTACTGCACAAAAACCCACTTCTTTCATAAAAAAAGCGCAGAAAACTCTAAACCAAGGAGCAATTCTGCGGTACCATCCTTTAGATTACTTAATTATATATAACGGCTTTTAAACCGGGGAGTATTGGTCCCTCTGAAAAGTAGATTCATGAATCTTTTTTTATTTGTTCTCACCAACCACAAACTCTCTTTTAAAAATAAAACTCACTACTATTCTTTTCTTCGATTTATATTAGTATATCACAATTTTTTGAGTTTAGTACACAATTAATCTAACATAAGACCACTTTTTAATACTAATTCGCGTTGATAATCTACTTTCATATTAGTATAACTAGCAATTTCTTTTTCAATAAAATCATAAGGTAAATAAATTTCTTGATCTAAATTATCCGTTGTAGCATTAATTAAACGGCGAAATAATAAAGTATTAGTACAATATTCAACGTCTAAATCATAATCCAAATCAATTCCAATTAAAACTGAAATAATCAGTTCCATTAAATATCTTCGATAACATGTAATAAAATCTCGACGTAATTTTTCAGTAGAATCAAAATCTAAAAATATTAATTCATCACTTAATAAAAAATTAAAAGAATGCCAATCAAAAAACATTTTTCGATTTACTAATAATTGTTTATCTAATTGTAATAATTTTTTCGCAATATATTTTCGTTCCTCTAAAGAAGCATTAGACCATAAAAAATCATAAAGAGTATAATCAGATTCATATAATTTAGTGGAATAACCAAAAACTATATCATCATTTTCAAAAATATCTATTAAAGGAATAGGATAGTATGCTTTGTTCTCATAAAACCATCTAATAATTTCACTTCTTTTAAAGCACAAATCTTCCCGAATAATCTTAACTACATTTTCTTCAAAAACAAATAGTTCACTTTCTTTATTATGTAAATCTCGATTAAAATAATCGGATAAATTAACACTATTTTGAATAATATATTCTTTATTACAAGTTCTAATCATAATTTTAAATTGCTTCTTTCTAAAATAAATATTTCTGATATATGGTTTTCTAAACACTCAAAATTTAAATTATTAATTTGTTCAGAAAGCATATTATAATTTTGATAATAATCTTGTTTTAAATAATTTTTAGTAAAAATTTTTTCATAAGAATTAATTCGATATTGCATTGCACCCCTCCATGTGTGCAACATACTTTATCATAAAATTTTAGAAATAGCAATTAGATTTATGTAAATATCATGTTTTTGTTATTTAGTCGATTAAAAATCTAGGGCGAACACCAAACGAGGTGGAAGCACCACCATTAGCGGAAAGACCGTTGCCGTCGATATCAGCAAAGTATGCCGAACTAACTACATCCTTTAACCAACAAGTAAATGTCTTATTCCCATAAGAATATATAAATATAGGTTTCAATTTAAATATAGCATATTGGCGATTATCTATTCCGGTATCATGTCCACTACTGGACCATATAGTTGAACCAAATACATTCATTTCACTCATTAAATCTAATTGTCTATCGTACCATACCCAAGCGCTACTCACTCCGCCATTGGCAATGCCATATCGATTTGTTCTTGTTCTATCTATTTTAGTTGTTAACATATTACCATATTCTATTATATGATTATCAAAGACAGGTTTTATGTATGTATTTAGTATTGTTGTTAATGTTGTTGCTACCATGTTACTTCCTGCATATCCATTTTCTGTTGTGTCTGTTTCATTCATTTTAGCTGTCATAAGTGAAACAGCTGGTATTATCGTGGCATGATGTTTGGTTAACGATGCTTTTCCTGTACCCGGATTTAAATAATTATCAATATCTGCTACTAAATATCTTATTTGATTTCCATTCATATCTTTCAAATTAGTTTTTTTATCTACAATATAATCTCCAACAAATATATCATCGAATTTACCACTTTCTATTTCACTAAATAATGTACCATCTTCTAGTTTACTTGTTATGTCTTTGCCTCTATACGTATTTCTTCTATATGCAACTCCGGCTTCTATATATTCTTGATAATCTTCTTCGGTTAAAGTACTATTAAATGCTAATTTACATTTTGTTCCTTTTTGAATATCTTCTACTTTTAAGTTCCAGGCATTATAATCCCATTCGGCTTTTATTCCATTATCACAAGTAGCTGTTACTTTGTAATAATTTGATTTACTAGCATCTTTTGGCGTCGTTGGTATACCATCTTTACTTGTTCCATCCACGGTTATGGCAAACTTTACATCATATGAAAAATCAGGAATTATTCCTTTGATTACATTATATTCTTTTTCGTTTTCATAATAGGCATAACTTTTATATAAAAATATCCCACCAATTGTGGCACATATACCTATTATGGCTCCGATTATAAATGTTTTTCTTTTTTTATTCTTAGTAAACTTTTCTAACTCTAGGTCTTCTTTCTTATTTAATATACCCCCCCCCCAGAGTTAGTCTGGTTGGGAGGTTTTTATTTATTTTCTTCATATAAATCCTCCTCTATTATTAATCTAATTATAATTCATTTATCAACCATTTTCAATCATAAAAAAAGCAGATTGCTTAAATCTACTTAATTATTTCTTTTTGAATCCAAGACATAATAATGTTAACTATCTTTTCTTGTTCATTATTTGTTAGTTCCCGATTTTTAGGAATATGATACCATTTTTCTAGACAACTACGACAGCAAGTAGCAGTAGCATGTTGGGCGATAAATACTGGATGCCCTCTCATTGGAGTTTGTTTACCATCATTTAAAATTTTTTGAGGAGCAAGACGTTTTTTTATAAAATCTTGAGCATGATTCTCGATAGTTTCTAAACCCTTTTCTTTTATATAATTAATATCTTTTTCTTTTAAATGAAAACTACTCCGAAATTTAGAATAAGATAATTTTTTTAAAATAAGAGCAGTATCCATTATTTTTTCTCTTGAATATTATTTTTAATTAATTCTATGAACTTATCTTTTTCTAATGTGTAAGTTTCTTCACTTCCATAATTACGATAAGAAATAGTTTTATTATCTACTTCTTTTTGACCTAATATTAATGTATAAGGAATTTTTCGTATAACAGATTCACGCATTCTGTATCCAACTTTTTCTTCCCGTTCATCTAATTCTACCCGAATATTTTCATTTTTTAATAAATTGTAAATTTCTTCAGCATAGTTAAGATGATATTCGTTATTAACTGGTAAAATATTTACTTGAACTGGACTAAGCCATAATGGTAAGGCCCCTTTAGTTTCTTCTAAATAATAAGCAATAAATCTATCCAATGTTCCAAAAACAGCACGGTGAATAACTACTGGTGTTTTTTTGCTTCCATCTTTATCAACATATGTTAAATTAAATTTCATTGGCAAACAGAAATCTAACTGACAAGTAGATAAAGTATATTCGTTACCAACAGCTGGTTTAACTTGAACATCTAATTTAGGTCCATAAAACGCTGCTTCACCGATTCGTTCAATATAAGGTATACCAATATCATCTAAAACTTTGCGTAATGTATTTTCCGCCATATTCCACATTTTATCATCTTGATGATATTTTTTAGTGTCTTTTGGATCTCTTAGGGAAAGTTCAAAATGATAATTGGTAATATTTAATTCTTTATAAACTTCTAATATTAAATCTACAACTGATTTAAATTCTGACTCAATTTGTTCAGGAGTTAAGAATAAATGAGCATCATTTTGACAAAAACTTCTAACTCTTTCAATTCCTTTTAATGCTCCACTTGCTTCAAACCTGCAATCACGAGCAATTTCTCCAATCCGAATAGGTAAATCACGATAAGAATGAATAGAATTAGCATAAATCATCATATGATGAGGACAATTCATAGGACGAAGAACAAATTCTTCTCCTTCTACTTCCATTTTAGGAAACATATTTTCTTGATAATGATCCCAATGGCCACTAGTTTTATATAATTCAACATTACCTAAAGGAGGAGTTAAAACGTGTTTATAACCAAGCTTCTTCTCTTTACCTTTAATATAATTTTCTAATTCTTCCCAAACAATATAACCATTTGGTAAATACATAGGAAGTCCTTTACCTACTAAATCATTAGTCATAAAAATACCTAAATCTTTACCAAGTTTACGATGATCACGCATTTTAGCTTCTTCTAACTCTTCTAAATAAGCCTTTAATTCTTCCTCAGTAGGAAAACAAACACCATAAATACGTTGTAAAACTTTGTTATTTTTATCCCCTTTAAAATAAGCTCCACTAAATTTAATTAATTTAAAATACTTGCATTCTTTAACAGTATCTACATGGGGTCCCCGACAAAGATCAGTAAAATCACCTTGAGAATAAGTGGAAATAACCGTATTATTTTCATCCATTCTCGTAATCAAATCAATTTTATAAGGATCATCTTTAAATTGTTCTAATGCTTCTTTTTTACTAATTTCATGTCTAATAATTTTTTTACCATCTTTACTGATTTTTTTCATTTCTTTTTCAATTAAGCTTAGATCTTCTTCCGTAATAACTTTGTCACCTAAATCAATATCGTAATAAAATCCCGTATCAATAACCGGTCCGACCCAAAATTTAGCATTACTCCATAAATGTTTAACGGCTTGAGCCATCATATGAGCACAACTGTGATTTAATTTATTTAAATATTCATCTTCTTTAAAATTTATCATTTTTTTTCCTCCTTAATTAATAATTCAACTTCAATATTATCATTTACTAATTTTTTAAAATCTTCTTGTAAAGAAATATCTCCAATAATACTACCATAATGAATAGGCACAACTTTTTTAGGTTTTATTTCATTTACATACTTTGCCGCATCATGAACATCCATCGTGTAATACCCACCAATTGGTACAAAACAATAATCAGTTTTAACTTGCTTTATTTCTGAAACTACATCAGTATCTCCCATAACATAATATTTTACTTTTTCAATCATCACATTATAACCGACATAGCCCTTACCTTTAGGATGAAATTCTTTCGTTTCATTATAAGCCGGTAAAACGTCAAAAGTAAGACTTCCCAGTTCATAATGGTTATTAGGTTCTACGACAAAAACATTTTGAGTTAGATTTTTAGCTTTATCTTGCAGAATTTTAGGAACAATTAAAATACTTTCTTGATTCATAACTTTTTCTAAAGAATTTTCATCATAGTGATCATAATGATCATGGGTTATAAATATAAAATCAGCGTCATGATATTCAGTCGTAATTTTAAAGGGATCAAAATAAATTTTGGCTTTGCCACTTAATTTGATAGCTGATTGAGTAAATACTTCAATATGCATAATAACCTTCCTTTCATTAAAAAAAGGACAATACCAAGGAGCGTCATCGTGCGCGGTACCATCCTATTTAAACTTAATTATTGATAACGGCTTTTACCGGGGAGTATTAATCCCTCTAGAAAGTAGTAATAATATTATTCTTTTATTTGTTTTCACCAACCACAAACTCTCTTTAAAACTAATAATATTATCGTGTCTTTCATTAACGATTTACAAAATTATAGTAACACTCAAAATTTTTAAAGTCAAACAAAATAAGTTACTTTTATTTCAATAATATAGTTCTTTTAAATTCATCAAGTTCTTCTTGATTATTTAAAAATTTATTTCCCATCATCGGTTCATATAATTGAATTCCTAAAGTATCACAAGTTTCAGGATCATAAAAATGTAATTTATTAATAGCATAATAAAGATTAATTTTTCTATTAATTTCCGAAATAGCTATCTCATACTTCTTTATTAAATCTCGAACTTGTTCCCCATTAATAAAGCCTTTTTTCATTTGATCCAAAAAAATATTATTTTCTTCTTCCGATAAGTATTTATAATATCTTCTATAAACAAGTTCATCTAAATATTTTAAATATTCTGTAGGAGCATGTAAAAATTTTTTTCTCATCTTATTTTGTTTATAAGTATAAGAATCAACATAAAGAGTTGTTTGAGAAATATTAGTCCGTATATTCTTAGGTAGGAGTTTAATAAAACTTGCATAATAGGAAAAAATTTCATAACCATCTATATTATTAGGAATTTTAAGATTTCTAAAAAAATCTAATGTTTTCTCTAAAAATATTTTAGTTTCCGTATCTTTAACTACCGTTGCTGGATAATGAAAAAGCTCATTTTCCTTAATAACTGTTTCGATAGGATAACCTTTTTTGGTAATATATCCAAGCGTCATGTCTAAGTCTCGATTAATCTTATAATAATCTTTAACTATTTGAGCCGTTTCTATGTTTTGACTGCTATTAAATACATCATATAATTTAATTTGCGAATATTTTTTAGGTAGAACTACAAACCCTACAGTTGGACTTATAGATTTAGCATTACTTAAATCAATTGAAGCATTAATATATTCAGTAGCATCGACAACCACGATTAAATCATTATTTAATTGTATTTCTCCCCAAACATGATCTTGTCCGGGATTATTTCTTTTTAAAACTTCAATTCCAAAATGTTTTAAGACATAGGTATATAATTGCAACCATTGGGTACAAACTACATAAGAAAATATTTTTTCCTTTTTCACATCGACATAAGCATCACAAATTTTTCTTTTATCAGAATTATTTTTTTGTTTTACATAAGAAATATCATAATATAACACTTTTGATAATTCTATATAAGCATATCTAGCTATTAATAATGGATCAGTTAAATGTTTTTGCATAATTAGATTAATAATATAATCAGTAACACTTAAAGAAACTAAGTTCAATATACTCTCTTTATTAAAAAAATGATAATTAACTGTATCTACTTGTTTGATAATAAAATCCAATTTTTTTACTAAGGCATTTAAAACAGTAGAATTATTATTTTTTTTCATCTTTTTTAGTAATATTAAATATTTCTTAGCTATATCCGAATTTTCTTGTAAAAATAGATCATTAGCAAAATCAGTGTCACATTTTTGGATAAAATCAAGTAATTTCTTTAAAAATCCTTCATCCATAATATCATCCCCCTAATTTGAAACGTATTATAACAACTTTTCTCTTTATTGTCAAAAAAGCAGGCATAATGTCTACTTTTGTTGGCGTGTTATAACATATTTGTTATCTTTATAATCGATTAATAATATATCATTAAATTCTACTTGATCTTCTAGTAATAAATGAGCTAGAACATTTTCAATATGTTTGGTAACGTATCTTTTTATCGGACGAGCTCCATAATTTTTATCAAAGGAATTTTCTATTATGGCTTCTTTCGCCTTACTAGTTAATTCTAACTTAATATTACTTGGTACTAAACGAGATTCAATTTCTCTTAAAATTTTATCAATAATATCTCCAATTATTTCTTTAGTTAAAGATTTAAAGACAATTATTTCATCAATTCGATTGATAAATTCTGGACGGAATGTAGCTTTTAATTCATTCATTACTAATTCTTGACTATTTTTTTCATCTTCTAAGATGTATTCACTACCTAAATTACTTGTCATAATGATAATGGTATTTTTAAAATCAACTGTTCTTCCTTGACTATCGGTGATTCTTCCATCATCTAAAATTTGAAGTAAAATATTAAATACGTCTTTGTGAGCTTTTTCAATTTCATCAAATAATACAATAGAGAATGGATTTCTTCTTACGGCTTCGGTAAGTTCTCCGCCTTCATCATAACCCACATATCCTGGAGGAGCTCCTAGTAAACGACTGACATTAAATGCTTCCATATATTCTGAACAATCAATTCGAACCATGTGGCGTTCATCATCGAAAAGTTCATAAGCAAGCGATTTAGCAACTTCGGTTTTACCAACACCGGTAGGTCCTAAAAAGATAAAGGAACCAATTGGGCGATTAGGATCTTTAATACCACTACGAGCTCTGATAATAGCTTCACTAACTAATTTTAAAGCTTCATCTTGCCCTTTAACCCGTTTTTTTAAATTATTTTCTAATTGTAATAATTTCTCTTTTTCCCCACTAACTAATTTCTTAACTGGAATATTAGTCCATTTAGAAATAATTGTTGCAATGTCTTCATCACTTACCGTATCGGAAAGCATTTTCGAATCTACTTTTGATTTTAATTCTTCTAATTCTTTTTCTAAAGCCGGAATAGTACCATGACGTAATTTAGCACTATTTTCTAAATCATAATTACTCTCCGCAATGGAAAGTTGATGTTTAGCATTTTCTAATTCTTCTTTTTTAGCACTAATTTTGTCGTTAATACCTTTTTCATTTTCCCAAGTATCTCTAAAATTTTTCTCTTTTTCTTTTAATTCTTTTAAATCAGAATTTATCTTTTCTAATCTATTTTTACTTAATTCATCTTTTTCTTTTTTTAGAGCTTCGCGTTCAATTTCTAAACGCATAATATCACGAGTTAAAGTATCTAATTCTACCGGAACTGAATCCATTTGCATCTTAATTGTTGCACAAGCTTCATCCACTAAATCGATTGCTTTATCTGGTAAAAAACGATCTGTAATATAACGATCACTAAGAGTAGCCGCTGCAACTAAAGCATTATCTTTGATAGTTACTTTATGAAATACCTCAAAACGTTCTTTTAAACCTCTTAAAATAGTAATAGTATCTAAAACATTTGGTTCTTTAACCATTACTTTTTGCAATCTTCTTTCCAAAGCCCCATCTTTTTCAATAAATTTACGATATTCATTTAAAGTAGTAGCTCCAATAAGCTTAATTTCTCCTCGAGCTAGCATCGGTTTTAAAAGATTTCCAGTATCCATCGCTCCATTATCTCCACTACCAACAATCATGTGAATTTCATCGATGAACATAATTATTTCGCCATCACTATCTTTTATTTCTTTTAAAACGGCTTTTAATCTTTCTTCAAATTCACCACGATATTTTGCTCCTGCTACTAATGCTCCCATATCAAGTTCCCATATTTTTTTATTTTTTAAACTACTAGGGACATCTCCGGCGACAATTCTCTCTGCTAAGCCTTCAACAATAGCCGTTTTACCAACACCGGGTTCCCCAATCAAAACTGGATTATTTTTAGTTTTTCTTGATAATATGCGAATAATATCTCTTATTTCATCATCCCGACCGATAACTGGATCTACTTTATTATCAATAACACTCTTTACAATGTCACGTCCATATTTTTCTAAAACATTTTGTAATTCTTCATTATTATTGTTATACATATTATCCCTTCTTTCGTGCCCTATTGTAACTCATTAATTAGCACTTGTCAAGCAAGAGTGCTAATATATTTATTTTGCCCATAAAATTTAATTTTAAAATAAAAAGAACTAATTTTTTACTTTTAGTTCATTTGCTTTATCTTGATAAGTAACATGTAATAATTTTTTGGCTTTTAGGCTAGAAGGAGCTATTAAATAATTTTGATATAATTTTTGAATTTCTAAGTTTTCATAACTACTTCTTTTGGCTTTAATTTTGTCATGATTATATAAAGACTGACTTCGTGCTGCAATATACTCATTTTGTTTTTGGCTGGATAAAATAGGTTGTCCAGCCCCTCCTACACAGCCATTTTGACAAGTCATTACTTCTATGAATTGATAATTTTTTAATTGATCATAAATTTTTGGAACATTATCTATACCATATAAAACTGCTACTTTTATTTTTTTAACTCCTAAATCAACTAAAGCTTCTTTAATTTGTTTATTGCCTCTTATTTCTTCTAAATTGAAAAAGTTAGCTGGAGCTTTTTGGTGATTTAGTAAATAATAAGTCGTTCGTAAAGTGGCTTCCATAACTCCTCCACTTGTCCCAAAAATTAGACCTGCTCCCGAACCAATTAAGGAATCAAAATTTTTTTCTTTAACTTCTTGAAAATTTATTCCTGCTTCTCTAATCATTAAAATTAATTCACTAGTTGTTATAACATAATCGGTATTTTGATTTTCATTTCTTTTAATTTCACTTTTTTTAGAAACACAAGGAGCTAAAGCCACCGTTACAATATCTTGAGCATTTAAATTTTTTTCCTTGGCAAAATAACTTTTAATAATACTTCCTTGCATTCCAATTGGACTATCACAAGTTGATAAATTTTCTAATAATTCTGGGTAATACTTTAAAAGATATAAAACCCAAGAAGGACAACAACTAGTAAACATCGGTAAATTTTTATTACTTTTTAAACGATTAATTAACTCAGTTGCTTCTTCCATAATCGTTAAATCTGCTCCAAAAGTAGTATCAAAAACATAATCAAAACCTAATTTTTTTAAAGCACCTACTAATTTTCCTTCTAAAAATTCCCCAGGTTCAAAGCCAAACTCATCACCAATTGCCACCCGAACTGCCGGACTAATAGATATAACTACTATTTTTTCTTCATCATGCACATTAGCCATTACTTCTTTATAATTATACTTAGGAACTAAAGCACCTACCGGACAAGTTAAAATACATTGCCCACAATTTATGCAATCGTCCTTGTTTAAATTATTATATTTGAGGCAAGTATTTAAGCATACTCCACAATTTAGACATTTTTCTTCAATTCTTTGAATAGAATAATTATCTTCCCTTATTTTAACCCGAGCCAATTTAGTCACCTAATTTCTTCTATTTTCACTAATAAGTTCCATATCAGTTGATAATTGTTTAATTCGTTCAATAATTCTTCGAGCTTTTACTTTATCTACTCCACTACTAGAAAGTGATAAATGTTCTTCCAATTCTGATATTGTTAAATTAGAAGTAAAAAAAGTAGTTTTATGGTTATTCATCCGATTTTGAAGGATGGTACCTAAAATTTCATCTCTACCCCATTCTGTTACTTTTTCGGCCCCTAAATCATCTAATAAAAGTAAATCTACTTGCATTAAATATTTCATTTTGTAAGAAAAATTTTCCCAATCTTCTTTTAAATCTCTTAGCATATCCGCTACGTAAACAATTTCTATCGTTGCTTGCTTTTTATGAGCTAGTTCATTTAACAAAGCCGTTAGTAAAAAAGTTTTACCAGACCCAAAGCTACCATGTAAATATAATCCCTTCATATTTTTAAGAGGATCATATTGTTCAAAAAATTCATCCATCCATTTAATAATTTTTAATTGTTTCTTATCTTTAGTATCAATATCTTTCATCGTAATATGAGTTAATTTTTGTTCAGTTGTTTCAAAATTATCTGCCAACTTTTGATATCGACAAGGAACATAAGTAAAATAAAGTTTATCAGCTATTATTTTTGGTGAAAAAACATGACCATTTAAATCATTTTTACATTCATATAAACCTTTACAACTTTGGCAATTATGTAATTCTTGACAAGTATTTTCAAATTTAGAAGTAAACTTTATTAAACTCGATTTAGGCATCTTGATTTTTTTTACTAAATTAGCAAATTCAGGATTTTTTAAAGCTTCATTAAAATTATTTTCTAAACTATTTTTTATTATTTCTTTTTTAGTCATTTCTTTTATATTTTGCATTTAATCAACCTTCTACTTATATTTATTTAAAATACTTTCTAATTCATTCTTTTCTTCTTCGCTCATATTTTCTTTTTCCAAATTTTCATTAAACCAAACTGGTTCTTTGGATTTCGCTATTTTTGAATTAGTGGGAGTCATTTTTTTATTATATTTTTGGTGCTCTTTTTCCGCGACAGTCATGGCATCTTCGGCAGTTTCAATATTCATTCTTTTCCATTGACCAGCAATGGTTTCGACAAAAGCCGTATTTAGTTTATTGTTATTTTTCTTTAAAACATAATCAATTAAAACATTAACAACCGCCGGTTTTAATTTTAAATCAATTAATAACATTTCTAGTAGTTTCAAATCTCTGGAAGTTGGTTTGCTACCATTATATTTGCTTTTTAAAAAATCATACGGACTAGTATTTTCAAATACCCCAATAATTTTACCCCGCTTAGAATTATCTCCCCGAGGATTTTTTAAATATTCTGGTTGAGTTCGATAAATTAAAGTTGGTAATTTACCATTATTATTATATTGATAATATTTACGGGCATTTTTCCGTAATTCTTCTTTATCAATACAACCTTTTTCGTTAATAACTAAGCGTAATAATTCAATCATTTTAAAAGTATCAAGTTGATATATAAAAGCTAAATTATTCATTAGTTCTTTCATTTTTTTATTAAAAGTCCGTTCACTAATTAATCCTTTAGGCATAGAAGAAATGATTAAATCAAAATCTACTTGGTCCATTAAAGTATACGCATTTTCTTGAGTTCCAATAGCATCAAAAGTAGCATTAGAGCTAGATTTATAAGTATCATTTAAAGTAGATGAGATATCTTCATAATCTTTCAAATCAATTTTATAAACTTGAAATTCTTGTTTTAATAATTCATATTCATGTTTACCTAAATTATTGTATAAAACAATACTAAAAATAGGATGAGAAAAAAATTCTTTAGGACTCATCGGCGAATATAATTCATAAACATAACTATTTACTTCTTCTTTTTTTAAATAGGTTTTTAATAGTCCCACACTTTCTAATGATTGACGAGCTTTTTTAATCGTTTCTAAATCACACTTTAAAATAGTCATTAAATGATGATGATTATAATCCATACTCACTAGTTCTAAGCGATCTAAATCTCGCCATAAAGTTAAGTATAAACTTATCGCCGCATAGCCGATTAGAGGTTCATATAAACTTATTAAATTTTTCCGTTCTTTGTCTGTTAACATTGTTTTATTAATAACAACATACTTATCTGCTGGTAAAAGGTTGGGAATCATTTTTATAAACCTCCTCACTAAATATTATTATAATCAATAATATATAGGCAGACAAGAAAAAAAGTCGAAAATTCGACTTAACAAGATTCATCACAATTTAAATCATAAACTTGATTAATAAGCTTAATATAGCTATTAGATAATTCTTCCTCTTCTTTCGTAGTTAATTCTTGATATGGATCTTTTTGACTAGCAACAGTTCCTACATGAATACCTACTACTTTGCCATTTTTAATAGCTATAACACTAGGAGCTAAGATTCTTTTTTCTTTGGTATCTACAACTTTACCTTTACTTGTTTCTAAAGTATATTCGTCTAAGAATTCGTCCAAAATTTCTAACATTTTATAATATTTTTCTGTACCTTCTTTAGTTTTTTCTAATTTATTTTTAGCATTTAATACATAAGTATCCCGAATATCAAAAATATTTAAATAAGATAAAGATGAAATATTCATATTATCCAAAGTTTTTAATAATACAGGAATCATACTTCGACACCAAGGACATTCTGGAAATCCTAAATAAAGTAAACCTGTACCAGATTCTAATAAAGAAATAGCTTCTTCCTCATTTAAAATATCAACAGGATTCTTTAAAGGAATAGTTACTACCTGATAGTTTTTACCACTACTTTCTTGAATTGCTCCATTTAAAGATTCGTATTCTTGCTTAAATAAAAAAGCATCACTTTCTTTTTTATTACTATTTTGTTCTTTTTTTTCTTGAAAAGCTAAAATACTAGCTACAAAAGTAAATAATAGTAATATTAAAATAATTCCTATAAAAATTTTACGATCTTTTTCCATAATTTTTACCACCAATAATAAAATTTTAACTTAGTTTTTTGCCGTTGGCAATAATTTTTGTATTTTTTAAGTATTATAATAATTATCTTTTTATAGAATCATCATGATTATCTTTTTTATAATTTTCATATTCTTCCCATAAAGGATGTTCTAAATATAATTTACTAAAATAATAAACATTTTGGCGAGCTTTCATTCTGGGAATTTCTAATGATTTAACTGCTAAATTATAATAATTAGTTTCTTTATATTTTTTTAAGATTAAATCTATTTCTTTTAATTTACTTTTAGCTTTAAATAATTCTATTTCAATTCCCATAATTTCATCAAAATAATTATCTTCTAAATCTTTAATATAAGCACTTTTAAAACGAACTGGCAAAAAATGACGTTTATATTCTAAGTCATATTTTATTCTTTCTTGTTCACTCGTAAATAACTTTAAGCCCTCTTTTAATATTTGATAATCTTTTTTTATTTTGTTTTGGCCACTTAAAGTTAAAGAAGTTACCCTTTTTTCATCAAGTTCTTTTACCTTACGGTGATAAGCCATACATACAGTTTCCAAATCAGCTCCATAAGTTACTCCAAATACATCATAATAATTAATAAATTTTTCCTTTTTCATTATTTATCACTTCTTTTTTAGGGCTATTCTACTCTTTTTAATCACTAATGTAAAGATTTTTCTTTTTTACTTTTTCGATTTTGATTGTATAACCGATAGGTCCTAAAATTTGTAATAAACTTAATACACTTGGAGAAGTCATACCAGCTTCAATGCGAGCTATTTTAGTTCGTGATACTCCAGAATACTTAGAAAATAAATCTTGAGTTAAGTTATTTTCCTTTCGAAATCTTATAAAATCTTTTATAAACTGCTCATTTAAATCTTGAGCATTATAAGAGGCATCAATATAATTTTGATCATAATCCATATTAAGTCACCGTCAAAATTGTATCATATCTGATACAAATTATGCAACTTTTTATTGAAATAATAATAAAAGCATTATATATTAAAGGCAAATGGAGGGAAATTATGGAAAACAATGAATTAAAAGATTATAAAAAGAAATTACAACATTTATCAGAAAACGAAGAAAAATTAAGAGATATTTATTTAAGACAAATTCAAGAAGGAAAAATTTCTGGCCCTTTGACAGGTTATGCATCAATAGATAAACCGGCTTTACAATATTATATTATGGAAAAATTACATGATATCAAAAAACAAGAAAATTTTGCTCAAGGATTATTAAGACAAAATAAAGACAATCTAAATAGAATTGCTTTAGAATATTTTGGATCAAAAATTAGTTACAAAACTTATTTTGAACAATCAAAAAAATTAGTAAAAGCTTTGCAAAAATCAGGAATTAAAAAAGGTAATTATGTTACAATTTGTATGCCTGGCATTCCTGAAGCTATGTATTCTATTTTTGCATTAGCATATTTAGGAGCTGCTGGTATTTATTTACCTCCTTATTTAGATAAAGAAACAGCTATTAATGACATTAATAAAGACAATAGTAAAATTCTTATTATTATGGATTTATTTTATAAAAATTTTAAAGAAACTTTTGACGAAATCGTTGAAAAAACAAGTATTGAAAAAATTGTTGTTGTTCCAACATTAAATTCATCTATTTTAGGAAAATTACAAAAAAAAGAAATTTATGAAGCAGATAATGTGGAAACATATAATGATTTTATAGAAGAAGGAAAAAATGAAAATTTAACTAATATAGCTGATTATGAAGAGAAAATGCCATTGGCAGTTGTGTATTCTTCAGGTACTACCGGTGTTCTAAAAGGAGTTTTATTATCACATGACACTTTTAATAACTCTGCATCATCATATTTAGCATTTGGATTTAATTTAACACCAGGTCAAAAAGTTTATCAAGCAATTCCTGTTTGGTCTTCTACTGGATTAGTTGCTGATGGTACTTCAGCATTATATTATGGATGTACTTTATATCAAAATCCTAAATTTGAACCAGAATTATATAGTAAAAATCTTGGATTATATAAAAATAATTGGGGAATTGCAACTACAGAAATGTTTAATGGCTTAGTAGATTTAAATAAGAAAAAATTATTTAAAATAATGTTAAAGTTAGGAATATATGATTATTCACAATTAGAAAATGTTTACATTGGTGGAACTTTTTCTACTCCAAATGATCGTAATAGATTAAATGATATTCTAAAATCTGTAGGATGTGATGCAAAAGTTAGAGCTAGTTATGGAACATGTGAAAATGGATCTATAGCAACTGCAGAATTAAATGGTATTGAACATCCTGATTATTCTGTAGGTTTTCCAATTCCTGGTGTAACAGTAGCTGCAATTGATGAAAATAATAATGAATTGCCTTATCAAACCCGAGGAGAACTTGTAATTAAAACTGATTGTGGTATGCTACGATATTATAATAGACCAGACTTAAATGAAAAAATATTTTTTAATGACGAAGAATGGCTAGGATATAAACATACTGGAGATATTGGATATATAATGCCTTCTGGAGATGTCATTTACGAAGGAAGAGCCAATGATATTTCCATTGTAGATAATAAAAAAATTTATAATTTTGACGTAAAAAAAGCTATATTATCTGATGAAGATGTATTTGATTGTGAAGTATTTACTCATTCCATAGAAAATAAATTATGTGCTAATATAGTTTTTAAAAATAATTACGATAATAATAATTATTTAATGGAAAAACTTCAAGATATACAACAAAAAATATTAGAATATTTTTCAGATATTGATTATGTTCCTGAATTATTCAAAGTTCGTAATTGTTTCCCTATGGCATCTTCAACAAAAAGAGATTTTAAAGCTATTAAAGAAGAAACAGATAATTATATCTTTGTAGATAAAAACTATTTAGTAAGTAATTTATCTTTAAGAAAAATAAAATAAAAATTTCAAAATTACATTTGGAATTTTTTTATTTTGATTTTTATA
>CANRLP010000005.1 GCA_947631515.1 uncultured Bacilli bacterium | reverse complement strand
GGTCGTGAATTTTCTGCTGATAATATTATAAAATATTTAGATAAAGAAAATAAGAAAATATCTAATGAAACACTTTACAATTATATAGATGCTTTGTGTAAGGCATTAATACTTAAAAAGGTGTATAGATATGATATTGCTGGTAAAAGTGTATTAAAAACATTAAATAAGTATTATGCAACTGATTTAGGAATTGCTCAAATTAAAAATAATAATCCTGAATTTAAAAGTTATGTTGTTTTAGAAAATATTGTTTATAATGAATTGATAAATAGAAACTATGAAGTATATATAGGTAAGACTAAAAATGGTGAAGTAGATTTTATAGCAAAGAAAGATGGAAATATTAAATATATTCAAGTAACTTATGAAATGGCAGGTAATGATAATGCCATTGAAAGAGAGTTTGGAGCATATAAGTCTATTGAAGATAATTATCCAAAATATGTTATCTCTCTTGATAAAACAGATTTATCTCGTGATGGTATTATTCATCTAAACTTAATTGATTTTTTATTAAGTGAAGAATTTTAATTAATATATAATTGAAGTAGAGGTGATTTTTTTTGAAATTAGAAGAATTAACATGCATAAGTGAAAATATTGATATAGATAAATATATTGATTTCAGAGAACAAGTTAAAAACAATATGGAATATCCTGATTGGTTAGGAGATTTTTCTAAAAAAGACTTAATTAAAATGTTAGAAAATAAATCTAAAATTTGGATTTATTATTTAAATGATGAACCAGTATGTTCAATAATGTTAATCCCAGCTGATGAAAAAGCATTATTAAAATTTGAACTTGATTTAAATTTTAAAGAAGTTATAGATTATGGTCCAATGTTTGTTAATTATAAATTTATAGGGAATGATTTACAATTCCAAATGTTAAAAACGCTTGATGAATATTGTATAAATTTAGGATATAAATATGTAATTAGTACAGTTCATCCAGATAATATTTATTCTATAAATAATTTGGTCAAAGATAATTTTGAACTAGTAAACACTAAAGAATTTAAAAGAGGTATCAGAAATATTTATTTAAAAAAATTAATAAATAAAGATTGAGTACGATATTATTGATAAATTTTTTGAAATAGCGAATGAAGACATATAAAAAAAACTACACATTGACTATCGCCAGGTGGCGATGGTGCTGAAGTAATCTATGCTCTTCGAAATAGTGACCGCCTATCCAGTATTATTAGTGATAACTTAAGTGCTGCTGGACAAAACGTTCGTAAATACTATCAAAGAAGATTACCTAGTAATCCTAATTTAGATTATTATTATCTTTTAAGAGAAACACCCAATAATGAATCTATTATTGTAGAATATGGCTTTGCAGACTCTACAGGAGATGATGTTAATCAACTAAAAAATAATTGGCCAGCTCTTGCGGAAGCAGTAGTAAAATCCTTAGCAACTTACATAGGTGTTCCATATGTACCAGTAGCAACAGAAAATACTTATATTGTTAAATCAGGAGATACTTTATGGAGTATTGCTAAAAAATATAATTTATCAGTAGAAGAATTAAAAGCTTTGAATAATCTCACAAATAATTCTCTAAGCATAGGACAGGTTTTAAAGATAGCTAGTGATACCCCATCAAATAATACATACATGGTAAAATCAGGAGATACATTATACTCAATTGCTCGAAACTATGGCTTATCAGTAGAAGAATTAAAAGCGTTAAATAACTTATCTGGTAGTGCTTTAAGTATAGGGCAAGTCTTGAAAATAAAACCAGAAACTACAAGTAGTAACGAAACTGATAATTACTATATAGTTCAAAAAGGCGATAGTTTATATAAAATCGCTAATCGATTTAAAACTACAGTAAATGAAATTGTTGCTTTAAATAATTTAAAAAGTACCTTATTAAGTATAGGTCAAAGATTACTTATCCCAACTGATGCTACAGCTAATGAAGTTTATGTAGTTCAAAAAGGTGATACACTTTATGGAATTGCCAGAAAGTTAAATACAACCGTAAGTGAGATTCAATCACTAAATAATTTAGTATCTAGCACTTTATCAGTAGGTCAAAAATTATTAATTCCGTAATAAACAATCGTAATGATTGTTTTTTATATCCATAAAAAAAGCCTTTGATGGCTTAATATAATTCTTTGCAAGTTCCCGAATCAGGTCGATAAAAACAATGATTTCTATATTTACCAGCTAGAGGTTGATTATACCAAACATTTTGGCAAGATGTATTTTGGGGTGGTGCATAAAACCATAAAGCATGGGTAGCGGGATAGTAATATTCACCACGCAATACTCTTTCTGCTAAACTTTTTTCCATAGTAGTGGGAGAAGCTTGAAAAAGTGGACTATTAATGCCAGAAAATTGATTTTGTTGATAAATTGCATCGGTAATACTTCTAACATTAGTAAAAGTTAAGCAGTTAGCTATAGAGCGATTTACTACCACATTACCAACCATAAGCATTCCCAAATCTCCTTCATTTAATGCTTCTGCTCGCATGATTCTGGCTAATAAATCTAATTCTTTTGACGTATAATTAATTAGCATATTCTTCACCTAGAATATAGTATGAAATAATTTGCTAATTTGTTAAAGGTTTGTTATAATAATGGCGTTAACAAATTTAGGGGATTAGTTAAATGGTATAATAGGAGTCTCCAAAACTTTAGTTGGGAGTTCGATTCTCTCATCCCCTGCCAAGGTTTATAAGCTTTAAGCTTTTATACATATAGAATTGATAGAAATATCAGTTCTTTTTTTGCATATATTAACCTCTTTTCATTTTACATAAATATTATAGATAATTATTTCATAAATTCATATTTTTATCATCATAGATATACAATTCATAAAATATTTACCACTAATTCTATTTTTTTAATTATATTGACAATAATCTACAATATTGGAAGTATTTCCAATTACAATATTTTTATTTCCATGTACTGTATTACATGTTGCTAAATAAAATTCGCCATTAACTTCCATTTCTGAACTAGATTTATAAGCTTTTGAGCCGCCATCATTATAATCGGCAAACCATATCATATTATTTATCAACTCTTCTAAAGTGATTTTATTTTTTTCAAAAGCATCTTTTAAGGTGTAAATTTGATTGTCTATTTTTATTTGCAAATTAGTAAAATTTGAATAAATTGCATATTCATCATCTTTATAATAAATTCTTTCCATGTAATTTAAAATATCATTTTTATTTTTATTATCGTGACAACCACATAATAAAAACGCAATTAAACATAAAATCATAAATTTTTTTATCATAAAGATCAAATCCATTTCTTGAGATATTAATACGAAGAAAATCCAAAATAATATAGCGTATTTTTTCTCATATAAATAATTATATCAAATCTATTATTAGATTTAATACCAAAGTATAGTGTGAGATAATACATTTAGAAGTTATAGAAATATTGAGTATTTAAAGTATATATGATACAATGCCGTTAAGTTAATAAATAAGATATGGAGATAAAATTATTACTTAAAGAAAGATAAAATAATCCTTAGCGCTGGAGCTAAAGATAATTTTTCTTAGCCTTTGAAATACGTAAATATAAATTTAAAGAGGAAAAAAAGTTAATGAAAAGTATAATAAAAAAAATAATGAATCAAAAAAATATTTTGATAATTTTTATATTTAGCATAGTTGTTATGTTGCCAATGTTATGGAACTTTGAATATGTAGGTCATGACGCTGAATTTCATTTTTTGAATATAAAAAGTATAGTAAATCAATTATCTTGGAATAATTGGTTTGTAAGGGAGCCTTTGTCTTTAATTGCAAATAATTTTGGATATGGAGTAAGATTTTTTTATCCTCCTATGCCACATTTAATTGCAGCATATATAGCTAAGTTTTTACAACTTTTTAATATTAATAATATTTTAATCAGTATGCGAATCACAGGATGGCTAACGATTTTATTATCTGGAATAACTTTTTATTTATTAGGCAAAAAGATTTTTAAAAATAACAAAGTAGCAATGCTTGGCTCTTTATTTTATATGAGTGCTCCTTATCATATTGCTGAAATATATATTCGTGATGCGTTTTCAGAAATGTTTATCTTTATTGCTATTCCTCTTATTATATTGGGATTATTAGAATTAAAAGAAAAAAAATATAAAAATTTTTATATTTATTTCACATTGGGATATACGATTTCTATTTATTCTCATATGGCTGTATCTATTTATTTGACTTTAATATTATTGAGTACATTTTTTATAGTATACTTAAAAGAAATTTTTAATAAGAAAAGTATTCTTTGGTTAATTGTATCTAGTGTTTCAATTTTATGTTTCACAGCCCCTTTCTGGCTTACATTGTTAGAAGTTAAGTTAAGTACTGATTATACAATCTTTGTTCCTTACTATTTAACCGCTAAAGGAGATTTACAATATAGTACCTTAAAATTATCAGAATATCTTACATTTTCTAAACCTCACACATTTGATAATATACGTCATCATTTACAATTGAGTATTACTTTAATGATTTTTGCAAGTATGTTTATATCTTTAAAAAATAAATTATGGAAAAAGAAAACCTTTTTATTTCTTTTGTTATTTTTTGCACTTTCTGTTATTATGACAACAAATTTATTTCCATGGGCTTATATTCCTAGTATTTTACAAACATTACAATTTCCTTGGAGATTAACCTTATTTGTACAATTTTCAGGAATATTGCTAGCAATGATTTTTTTAAATAAAATATCCACACAAAAATGGTTCGGAAAAGTATGTATTCTTTTAATGCTTTTATGTACAACTGAAATGTTTTATAATACCTATCATTTAGATAAAACAATGGATATTAATAATATAAGTACAGATTATGGAATGGGAAATGAAAAAGAATATTTACCACATAAAACAACTTTAAATAAAGAATATTATAATAATAGAACAAATGATATATTAATATTAAGCGGTGATGCAACAATAAATATTATAAAGAATGATACAAATGATTTAATTTTTGAAATAGAAGTAAAAGAAGAAAGTAACATTGAGTTTCCTAGATTGTATTATATTGGTTATCAATTAACAAACAATAAAAAGAATATAGAAATAAAAGAAAGTGAAAATGGCTTTTTACAAGCCAGTATAAATGAATCTGGAACGTATGAATTAAAATATACAGGTACGACTCTTATGAAAATTAGCTATATATTATTTGGAATAAATCTAATTATACATTTATTTATATATTTTTATTATGAAAAAAAATAATTTAGTGAAAAAATAATTATGCTATGATAAATCTTTTAAAATGCTTATAGTAGCATTTTTTTCTTTGTTCGATTTAACAATTGAATTTAAATGAAAAAAATGATAATATATCAAATAATTTTTGGAGAGGATTATATGAATTATACTCTAGATATTTATCAAATGTTATGTAAGTTACACCCAAATAGTAAAATTTATGTAATTGGTGATCAACATTTTTGCCATCAAAATATAATTCAATATACGAGACAAAATTTTTCTGATATAAATGCCATGAACGAATATATCATTAATCGACATAACGAAATAGTTTTAAAAGATGATATAGTAATATTTCTAGGAGATTTTTCTTTTAAAAAAGATTATATTAGAGAAGCCATATCAAAAATGAATGGTCATAAATATTTGATTCTTGGTAATCATGATTATTCAGATATAATTAAACATTTTCCAACTTTAGGTTTCGAATATGTATTTAAAAATCCTGTTAGATTAAAAGAAAACTATTTGTCACATGAACCCCTAATTAATGAAGAAAAAAAAGATTTACAATTTCAGCTGATTGTCAACGAATTTAAAAAATGTGCGCAAGGAATAAATTATCATGGTCACTTACATACCAATGATTTTATTGCTAATAATTATAAAAATGTATCTTGCGAAGTTGTTAACTACAAACCAGTATATATTGGACAAACTACAAAAGTTAATTGGAAAGATAAAAAATTATTTATTGAATCACCTTATTTTGATGAAGTTTTAGAAGAATTAAACGTTAAAAATAATATTAATATTGACATATTATTGAGTGATTATTTATATTGTCATATTTTAGAAAAATCTTCTGCTTATAATAATCAATTTTTTATTCAAGGTTCTTATGGCTTATTAAAAAAATATAATTTTATTTCAAAAATTTCTGATTTAGATATTTCGTTAATTTATAACTCTATGAAAAGTAAAAATAAAAATAGTGAAATATTAAGAAATATTGTTGATGATGCCTATGAATTTATGATTAAAATTAATGGGACAAATTTAAGCTTTTGGAAACGTTATCCAACTTTAAAAATTTTTGAACTTTTATATACTAGTCCGCATTCTCATTTTACCGAAGGCTTTTTAGATGCCAATTTGATTTTTTTAGATTGTTATAAAGATACTGATTTTTTAAGTTTGGATGGCAATAGTTTAATAGAAAAGTTTTTGCCTAAAGAGTTTGAAAATTTAAAAAATGAATTTTTATTACCTAGTTTTAATGCTCAATTTCTAACTTTACAAGGAGATATATGTAATTTATTATTACAAGTATTATTTCAAAATAGTTCTAAAGAAAAAAACGATTTAGTTTTAAAAAAATTAAAATATATTTGTAAATATTATCTAAAAAACCTAATTTATGAAGATTTTACTAATACTTTTATGCGTTTCTTTTTAAGAAATTTAGCTTTTTTTTACACCATGAATCGCTATGATGAAATTAATTATATTAAAAAGCAAGAAGTTGTTAAGAAACTTATGGAATTACAAAAGACATTACCTTATGAGTTACAAGAAATGATTAATGTAGGAATTATTAATCCTAACTCTAATTTTCAAGATTTTTATGACGAAGTTATTAGTACTCCAACACCTGAAATACTAAAAACAGCTCAAAAATTAATAAAAACTTTAAAATAAGTTTATGATAGTATTTTGATTATTAGTTTTACCTTATTTACATTTTAAAAAGCTTTTGCTATAATAATTGATAGAATAAGGGAGTGATTAGTATGAAGGCATTATCGCCGGATGTAAGTACTTTATTAGATAAACTTTATAACTTACGTGGAGAAGATAGCGTAGTTTTAGTAGAAATGGATAAACAAAAAAATAAAGCAGAAGAAACTAAAGCTAGAACTACGGAAGAAAAGAAAAATTTACAAGATAAAATTGCCGATTTAGAAAAGCAACATGAAGAATTAAATGATCAAGGTGAAAAGTTAATTGATTTATTATCGGGAATTGATCGGTCTGAATATGCTACTGTATTGGATCGTTTGCACATTGATTTTGATCCTCAAAGTCTTGTTGAAAAATTAAATAAATCTTTACCACGTACTATCGATACTGTTGTTTCAGATACGAAAAAGGCCGAAGACGAATTAGTAAAAGTTGAAGAAGAAATGAATACAGCTATTACCACAATTGATGAACTAGCTATTCGTCGGGATTCTGCTTTAGCTAATCAAGACAAATTAAATGAATATTTTGAATTAGCTTTATCTGGTCGCATTAATATAACTAGGGATTCAATTACTTCTTTATTAGAACAATTTAATTTTACCGAAGAAGAACAAAGAGAAGCTGCCAAAATATTAATGTTTCCTGAAGATGCTTTATTTAGTTATGATGAAAAAGTAAAAGAAAAAGAAAAAAGAGGAAAATTAGGTTCTGTTGAAGAAACTGATGTTGATATCGAAAAAAATGAAGAAGAAACATCTGAACCAAGTGTAAAAATAATTGAAGAAGAAGCTAAAGATGTATCTATAGCTAGCGAAGAGTCTAGTGAAAATATTACCGATATTTTAACCAATTTAGGAATGGATTATTTAAGCTTTACTGGTCAAGAAATTGATTATTTAAATCAACATTTAAACGAAAATTTAATAAAAGAAAATATTCAATGTTTAAAAGATTCTGGAATAGGATTAGATATATTTAATAATCATGTAACCTTAATGGTTGATGAAGATTTAAAAGAAAAAATAAAAACTTTATTATCTGTAGGTAAAGAACCAATTGATATATACTTAAATCCAAGTATTTTAGAAAAATATACATTAGATAAATTAACTAAATCAATAGAAATTTTACGTAGTAATGGAATGGACCCTAAAAATGTTCCATTAATGGCTTATTAATGGAGGATGCAAGATGAATATAGTAACTATTTTAAATAAATTAAAGGCTGCCAATATGATTGCTAATACAGAAGATAGTTTAGCATTATTTTCTGATTGCTTTAATAAATTTGGAATAAGTCTACTTATGTTAAAAGATGAAACTAAATTTTCAGCTATCGTCGATTTATTAGTAGAAAATAAAATTCCTTTACAAAAAGCAAATGGCATTTATAATTTAAGAATCTTTGCTGTTGATTATGACGAATTAAAACGGATGATTAAAGCCTTTAAAGATATGGGTGAGTTAGATTTTTTAAGACAATATCCCGAAATGTTAGCAGCTCCTAAAAATATTAAAATGATTATTAATAATATGAAAATGATATCCTCTTCTTCTTATAAAAAAGGAAATGAATATGATATTAAAGTTTTACTAATGGACTTAGAAAACATAGCTCCTGAAAAACCAGAACCTAGTCCAAAAAAAAGTATAAGTATAAATGAATACTTAAAAACCATTATGCAAAATAAATCAATTGTTGATAAAGTAGAAAACAATGAAGTTAATAATGAAGAAGAAGATTTTAATAGTGCTCTAGAACTTCAAAAAGTAGAAAATAAGATTTGTGAAGAATATTTATTTCCTATAAATGATGAATGGAAAATTATTATTGATAAAAAAGAAATAAACACATATCAAACAATAAAAGAAACAATAAATAAATTAAGTCAACTAAATCTCTCTTTAAATTATAATGATGCTTTAATATTTGTTTTATTTTACAATAGTCCTTTAGCAGTTGAAGATATTGACAAGATAGTTAAAACTCATTTTTTAGGAGGCGATTAGATGAAGTTTTTATTAAATTATAACTTTACGGAAGAAGAGATTAAGAATTTTAGTGATAATGTACCTCCAATGTTGTTAGAATGCATATTTAATTCTTATCGATTGGTATCTCAAAATATGGATTATTTAAAAAATATGGGAATACATAATATCAAAGAAATTTTTATTCGTTTTTATGATATGTTCTTAATGGATAATAGTAATTTTATTAATATATTTAATAAATATGATCATCAAGATTTAATTGAAAAAATTGAAAAAAATCCAGAAATTGTTGAATTTTTATAATAGTTTAGAAGTGTAAAAAGCTTCTTTTTTATTGCTCTAAATGATATAATAAATTTATTAGATGGGAATGATTATATGGACTATTTACAAAGTTTAAATGAGCAACAAAGAGAAGCAGTCAAGCATATTAATGGTCCATGTTTAGTAATTGCCGGAGCCGGTAGTGGAAAGACTAAAGTTCTAACTACTCGAATTGCTTATCTAATAGAGCAAGGAATACCCTCTTATTCTATTTTAGCTATTACCTTCACTAATAAAGCAGCGCGCGAGATGAAAGAGCGTTTGACTCGTTTAGTTCCAGAAAACAATACTTTTGTCGGAACTTTTCACTCTTTTGGTTTAAGAATAGTAAGAGAAAATTATATGCATTTAGGTCTAGAACGAAATTTTACTATTTTAGATAGTGATGATGTTTTGACTATAATTAAAAAAATAATGAAAGATTTGGGCATTACTAAAGAAGAATGTGCTCCATCTTATGTTCGAAATCGGATTAGTTTTATAAAAAATGAGATGCTTAGTGAAGCGGAAATTGATAAGTATTTCAATACAGATGTAGAGCGTTTAGCTATAAAAATATACTATGAATATCTAAAAGTCCTTCGTAAGAATAATTCAGTAGATTTTGATGATTTGTTGTCTTTACCAGTAAAACTTTTTAAAGAAAATAAAGAAGTTTTAGAACATTATCAAAATAAATATCAATACATTTTAATTGATGAATACCAAGATACTAATGAGGTTCAATATAAGTTATCTAAAATCTTAAGTAGTAGACACAAAAATATATTTGTTGTTGGTGATCCAGATCAATCTATATATATGTTTAGAGGAGCTAATTATAAAAATATTTTAAATTTTGAACATGATTATGCTGATACTAAAGTAATAGCTTTAGAAGAAAATTATCGCAGTACTAAGATGATTCTTGATGCTGCCAATTCGGTTATAAAAAATAACAAAGATCGCAAGGAAAAAAATTTAAAAAGTAATAAAGTTTTAGGAAGTCGGATTCAATATTTAAGAAGTTATGATGAAAAGCATGAAATTACTTTATGCCTTGAAGAAATTAAAAAGTTAATAAATGAAGGATATCAAGCCAAGGATATAGCTATTTTTTATCGAACCAATGGTCAAGCTCGAATTGTTGAAGAAATGTTTATTAAAGCCAATGTTCCTTATAAAGTAGTAGGTAGTTATTATTTTTATCAACGTAAGGAAATTAAAGATATAATTAGTTATTTAAGATTGATTAGTAATCATAATGATGAAATAAGTTTAAGAAGAGTTATAAATGTTCCTAAACGAAAAATTGGTCCAACTACGATTAAAAATTTAGAAATTGAGGCTTCTATCAATGGCGTAACCATCTTTGATGCTATAAATAAAGGCAAGGAGTTAGAATTTAAAAACTTAATTTTAGAGTTAACGCAAGATAGTGAATCTTTATCTTTAACAGAATTAATTGATGATGTGTTAGAAAAAAGTGGAATTAAAAAAGAACTGGAAGAAGATAAATCTTTAGAAAGTGAATTAAGATTAGAAAATTTAATGGAGTTTAAAAGTATTACTGCTTCATTTGAAGAACGAACAGGTAGCGTTAATTTAGATGATTTTTTAGAAGAAATAAGTTTAATAGCTGATATGAGTGAACATAAAAATTATGAAAATGCTGTGACTTTAATGACTATTCATAGTGCTAAGGGTCTAGAGTTTGATGTAGTATTTTTAATTGGGATGGAAGAGGGAATATTTCCCCATGCTAATAGTTTATTTGAAAAAGATGGCTTAGAAGAAGAAAGAAGACTGATGTATGTAGGAATTACTCGAGCTAGAGATATTTTGTATTTAACAAATGCTAAAAGAAGAATGCTTTATGGTAAAGAAAGTATAAATCCACCTAGTCGTTTTATTGATGAAATTGATAAAGATTTACTTGAAGAATCATCTGCTAGTATCAAAAATGAACCTACATTTAAAAAAGATGAAATGTATAATAATGAAGAGATTGAGTGGCAATCTGGAGACGTAGTTATTCATGATACTTACGGAAGAGGTGTTGTTGTAGGAGTTGATAAACTTTTAATTACAGTAGCCTTTAATAGTAAGATTGGAATTAAAAAATTAATGAAGAATCATAAAAGTTTAAAAAAAGGCAGTTAAAAATAGGAGGATATTATGGAAAATAATGTCAAACAAAGAATGGAAGAATTAATTGAAATTCTTAATCGGGCTAATTACGAATATTATGTCTTAGCTAAAACTACTTTGACTGATCAAGAATTTGATAAATATTTACGCGAACTAGAAAATTTAGAAAAAGAATATCCTGAGTTTGCCAGAAAGGATTCTCCAACTCAACATGTTGGGGGAGAAGTAATAGATAAATTTAAAAAAGTGCGTCATTCTATTCCAATGCTCTCTTTACCAGATGTTTTTAGTATCGAAGAGATTGAAGAATTTAATTCGAGAATAGTAAAAGAAGGGGTAACGCCAACTTATGTATGTGAAGAAAAAATCGACGGCTTAAGTGTGTCCTTACATTATGAACAAGGTGTATTAGTTTATGCCGCAACTAGAGGAGACGGAATTGTTGGAGAAGATATAACTCATAATGTAAAAACAATTAAATCTATTCCTTTAAAACTTTTTGAACCAATTGATATTGAAGTTCGAGGAGAAATTTATATGCCTAAAAAAGTTTTGGAGGAATTAAATAAAAAAAGAGCTTTAAACAATCAGCCATTATTACAAAACGTAAGAAATGCCGCCGCTGGTTCAATTAGACAATTAGATTCAAAAATAGCGGCCGAAAGAAAGTTAAATACTTGGATTTATCATTTACCTAACCCAGAAGATTATGGAATAAAAACACATGAAGAAGCCTTAAAATTTATGCAAAAATTGGGATTTAGAACAAATAATAGCGCTAATAGGGTGGTAACTGGTATTAAAGAAATTGAAAAATATATTGAGGAAGCTAGCGAAAGACGAAGTAGTTTACCTTACGAAATAGATGGAATAGTCATTAAAGTAAATTCGCTCGAAAGTCAAAAAAAGTTAGGAATGACTTCCAAATATCCTAAATGGGCAGTTGCCTATAAATTTCCTGCTCAAGAAGTTTTAACTAAATTAAATGATATTGTTTTTACAGTTGGTCGTACAGGAAGAATTACGCCAAATGCAGTATTAGACCCGGTTCTATTAATGGGTTCAACGGTTAAAAGAGCAACTTTGCATAACGAAGATTATGTGGTTATGAAAGATTTAAAAATTGGAGATGTCGTTTCTTTAAGAAAAGCCGGAGATGTTATTCCCGAAGTTGTCGAAGCCAAAAAAGAACGAAGAAATGGAACAGAAATACCTTTTAAAATGATTTCTAATTGCCCAATATGTGGAAGCGTTTTAGAAAAGAAAAAAGATCAAGTTGACCATTATTGTATGAACGTTCATTGTTCAGCTAGAAAAGTAGAAAGTTTAATTCATTTTTGTAGTCGTAAAGCTATGAATATTGATGGCTTAGGTGATGAAATAATGGAAGATTTTTATAATTTAGGATTTGTCAAAGTTATACCTGATATATATCATTTATCGGAACATAAAAAGGATTTAATTGAATTAGAAGGCTATGGCAATAAAAGTGTTGATAACTTGATTGAAGCTATTAATAATAGCAAACAAAATAGTTTAGAACGTTTATTATTTGGTTTAGGAATTGAAGGAATTGGGGATAAAACAGCCCTTCTACTAGCTAAGTTATTTAAAAATATTGATGCTATGATGTCTTGTTCTTTTGAAGAATTTAAAAATATTCGAGATATCGGACCCACATTAGCTCAAAATTTATATGATTACTTTCATGAAGAAAATAATATTACTCTAATTAATACTTTAAAAGAACTTGGTTTAAATATGAATTATTTAGGTGCAACAGAAAAATATAATGCAGATATTACTGGAAAAAGATTTGTTCTTACTGGTACACTTTCTTTCATGGATCGTGATACTTTAAGTGGCATTATCGAATCTTTTGGTGGAAAGACTTCTTCTTCGGTTAGTAAAAATACAGATGTTGTAATTGTAGGTGATAAACCAGGTAGTAAGTATGATAAAGCACAAGAACTTGGAATTGAAATTTGGGATGAAGATAAAATAAAAAATATTGTTTCACAAATATTATAAAGAAGAACTATTGGTTCTTTTTTTAATTACTCAAGTGCAAAAAACTAGTAAAAAACAATATAATGTAGTATAATGAATAAAACCTTAAATGAAAGAGGAAAGTTATGAATAAGTTAAAGAAATTGTGGGTTGAAAATCGAATTTTATTTGTGTTATTTATTATTGTTTCAGTCTGTTTATTATTGATTTTAGGAGTTTGTGTTAGTTATTTTTTTGGCTCTTCCAAATCTAGTTATGGAGATCGTTTAGATGGCATCGAAGAAGTTCAAGTTACAGATGAAATGAAAAATAATTTTATAGATAATATGAAAAAAGATGAAACTATACAAAATGTTTCTATTCATACTCAAGGAAAAATAATTTATATTTATTTTGAATTTACTAGTAATGTCACCTTAGTTGAAGCTCAAAGTAAAGCCTTGGCCTCTATAACAAATTTTGAACAAAAATATCTAGATTTTTATGATATTCATTTTACATTGGAAAATAGTGGTACAGAAAATAGTGAAGGATTCTTAATAATGGGTTCTAAAAACGTTAATGGTACTGGTTTAATATGGAATAATAATACCGAAGTAACAAAAGATAGTGAGTAGTGATAACATGAAAAGTAAGAAAAAAATTGTAATAATAAGCACTATTATTTTAGCAATTTTAATAGCTATTGGAGCAAGTTTATTGATTTATTTTAAAAATCCTAATAAACTAACCGCTACTGAAAGACGTTTTTTGGCCGACCAAGCTAATACTGTTCAAAATATCAATGTTTTAAATAATGTAGATGTATTTGGAGATTCAGGAGTTGGTCTTTATTATGATTTTTTAGATGATTTTTCTAAAGAATATGGTTTAGATGTCAATTCGGTAGCTTATAATTTAGGAGATAATCCGAGTGGTGTTACTTTAGGTGTAGCTAATAGCTTAAATGATAATGATATAGCTTTTTATAAAGACCATTATATTTTAGTAAGTAAATCTTATGAATATATTAATAATTTAGCAGCTTTAAATTCTAAAAAGATTGGTGTTTTGCATAATGATATGTCTTACGTTACCAGTTATTTAAATGATTTAAGTTTATCTTTGACTTCTTATGATAATAGTGAAGCCCTATTGGAAGCTTTTAAAACCCAAGAAGATATTCAATATATCATTGTACCGATGCATTTGTATTTAAAAACGATTTTATCTAACAATTATGCTATTTCTTATCACTTTAGTGATATGTTTTATTATTATAAAATGACAACTTCGCAAGATACACTCGGCTCAATACTAAAAAAATATTATAATGATTGGGCTAAAAACAATATGAATGAATATTATGAAGATCATTTATTTCAATTATTTATAAATTCTTTAGGTATATCTTCAACGGAAGTAGATGCTATGCAAAGTGTAACTTATAATTATGGATTTATAGATAATGAACCTTATGAAATATTATCTGGTGGTAATTATGGTGGTATAATTGCCCAATATTTAAAAGAATTTATGGAATTTAGTGATACGGAAATAGAGTTCACAAAATATAAAAAAGTCAGTCAATTAACAAGAGCTATAAATAATCAAAAAATTGATTTATATTTTGGGTACTATAACTTATCTAATCCTTACGATTCCATTTCTTCTGGAATTGGATTAAGTTATTCTGTATTACTACCTAAAAAAGATAGTACAGTTATAAATTCCTTGAAATCTTTAGAAAAAGAAGAAATATATGTTGAAAATGAATCAGAATTATATAATTACTTAAAAAATAATACTAAATTGAATTTAAATACTTATAAAAATAAGAAAGAATTAACTAAATTAATTAAGAAAAAGAAATATGTAATTGTAGATACAAATATATATCAAGCTTTAGAAAAAAGTATTTTTGATTCATATAGTTCAAGATTTAATTTCACTCTAAATAAGGACTATAATTTTAAAGTTAATGCCAAAGAACCATTTAAAACATTATTCCAAACCTTTATTCAATATAAAGACATAAATGAAACAACTTACAAAGGTTTTTATAATTATGAAAAAACAGTTAAAAGTGGAACAATTACTGGGACTATTGCTCGTTATTTTATGTATATTTTAATTATATTTGTTCTTTCATTCTTATATGTTTATAAAATTACAAAGAAAGTAAAAATATCTAAAAAAATCAAAAAAGAAGATAAATTAAAATATATCGATCAATTAACTTCTTTAAAAAATCGTAATTATTTGAGCGAAAATTTAGAAAATTGGGCTAAAAATACAGTTTATCCCCAAACCATTATTGTTGTAGATTTAAATAATCTTCAAGATATTAATGATACAATGGGTTATGAACAAGGCGATATTCAAATAAAAGCAGCAGCTAATATTTTAGTTAAAACTCAATTAGATAATAGTGATATTATAAGAACTGATGGTAATGAATTTGTCATTTATTTAGTAGGATATCAAACTAAGCAAATAACTAGTTATATTCATAAACTTGCTAAAGAATTTAAAAAGTTGCCATATGAATATGGAGCAGCTATTGGTTATAGTATGATCGAAAATGATATTAAATCAGTTGAAGACGCCATGAATGAAGCTGTCGAAGATGTTAAAAAACAAAAGAATAATAAAAAAGAGGTTAATGAGTAATGAACCGTTTTAAAAATTTTTTATCTAAAGTATATAGTGTTATTAGAAGACCAGAAATGGTAGTATTGCCAGGGCAACTGGCCTTCTTCTTTGTTTTATCAGTTGTTCCTATTGTTACATTAATAGCATACGGAGCTACGTTTATGCATATTTCGATTTCTTCTATTACGGATTTTATTAGCAAAGCTTTTAGTCCTGAAGTTGCCGATTTACTAATTCCAACAGTTACAGAACCCAATGTTAATTTTTCTTTCTTTTTTACTTTGTTTGTAGGTTTTTGTGTTGCCAGCAATGGCGCTAGATCCATAATTGTTACATCAAACACTATATATGGTATAGATCAATCGGATTTTATAAAAAGAAGAGTTAAAGCTATCATAATGACTTTTATCATTGTTTTATTATTTTTGTTTATCTTGCTTATACCAGTATGTGGAGAATATATAGTTAATAAAATAGAATACGTAAATATGAACACTAGTATCACTAATACTATCAGTTTTGTCTTTCACTTATTAAAAGGTCCAGTTACTTGGTTTATTATCTTTTGCTTTATAAAAATTTTATATACCATGGCTCCCGATAGAAAAATAGCTTCAGCAAATGTTAATTATGGAGCAGTATTTACAACGTTTATGTGGGTTGTTGTTACGGCAATTTATTCATATTATATAAATAACTTTGCAAACTATTCCTTATTCTATGGAGCATTAGCTAATATAGTCATGTTAATGTTATGGATTTACTTTTTAGCTATCATGTTTGTAGTAGGCATGGCTTTAAATAAAAAGCAAGAAATTGTCAAATTGGAAAAAACAGGAGCAATTAATTTAAATATAAAGTAAATAATAAAAATATGTACACAGGCATTATTTAGTACATTTTAAATATTTTGATATCAATCTAGTATTTTTAGGTACTAAAAGATATTGAAAAATAATGTCTAAAAGAGATTATTTGAAACAATCTCTTTTTTTATTACCAAAATTATTGTATACTAAGGTTACAATTTTTAGATACAGTAATTTTATAAATAATTTTTAGAAGGAGGAGATTTTTATTTTAGTATATGGCAGAAATGTTTTAAAAGATATTGATAAAAAAAACATTCGAAAAATTTATATTTATGAAAATTTACATGATCAAAAAATCTTTGAATATTTAAAACAAAATTCTCTTCACTATTTTTTAGTTTCTAAACCTCAATTAGATAAAATGGTCAAAGGAAACCATCAAGGTATTGTTATAGATGTAGAAGAATATTCTTATTACTCAATAGAAGATATTCAAAACGAAAATTTTATAGTTGCTTTAGATCATTTAGAAGATGTTCACAATTTTGGAGCAATTATTCGTACTTGTGAAGCTGCAGGAGTTAAAATAATAATTATTCCTAAAGATCGAAGTGTCCATGTAAATGATGTTGTAATGAAAACAAGTTGTGGGGCTTTAGATCGAGTTAAAATTGTTCAAGTAACTAATTTAGCAGATGCTTTAAAACATTTACAAAATCAAAATTATTTTGTTTATTCGGCCTTTATGAATGGCAAAGACTATCGAAAAGTTAATTATGCTGATAAAAAAATATTAGTTATTGGCAATGAAGGCAAAGGTATCAGTAGAATTGTTGAGAATTTAACTGATGAAAAGGTAAGTATTCCAATGGAAGGTAAAATTAATAGTTTAAATGCTAGTGTAGCCGCAGGAATATTGATATTTAATATGAATTAGGGGATTTTTATGAAATATGATGATTGTAGTGATAGTGAATTATTTTCGTTAATTTGTGAAGAAAATGAAGATGCTAAAGATGTATTATTTATGAAATATCGTTATATTATTGATATTGTTATAAAAAAATATGCTTTTTCGGCTATGAAATATGGATTTGAATATAAAGATTTATATCAAGAAGCTTTAGTAGGATATAGTGATGCAATTCGTTCTTTTGATGAAAATAAAAACGCCAGTTTGGCTACCTTCATATCGTTGTGTGTTGATAGACGTTTGCAAAATACAATTAAAAAAGCAGGAAGAATAAAAAATAAAATATTATTAGAAAGTTTATCGTTAGATCACGTTTATGAACAATATGAAATACCTCTTAGAGATGTTATAAGTGATGATAGTAAAAATGATCCTTTAGTAAATATTACAAAAGAAGAAGAATTTGATGAATTATTAGAAACAATCGAAAAGTCTTTATCGAGTAGTGAATATGAAGTATATAAACTTTTAATTAGTGGTTTATCATATATGGATATAGCTAAAATTTTAAATAAGAATCCTAAACAAATTGATAATGCTATGCAAAGAATAAAAAATAAAATAAAAGTTATATTAAAAACACGGGAAAATGCTTGATTTTTATTGTTTCTTATGCTAAATTAAATTTAACGAAACACGAAAGTGTTTTTATTTTGGAAAAAAGAGGAGTTTTTAATGAAAAAACAAGAAAAAACAGTTTCTAAAAAAGCAATGAAAAAGAAAGAAAAAAAACAAAAAGAAAGTTTATTAAAAGGCGTAAAAAAAGAACTTAAAAAAGTAACATGGCCAAGTAAAAAAGATATTATAAAATATTCTATTGCAACTTTAGTTTTTTGTATTATTTTAATGTTATTTTTCCAAGCATTAGATTTTCTATTATCTATTGTAAAAGGAGTGTTTAATTAATGGATAAGTTATGGTATGTTATAACTACTTATGTTGGTCATGAAGCAAATGTAAAGGAAAAATTAGAAGCCCGGACTGAATCTATGGGAATGGAAAATAATATTTTTCGAGTTATTATTCCTGAAACTGTAGAAGTAGAAATAAAAGATGGCGTCAAAAAAGAAAAAAAGAAAAAAATGTTTCCTGGATATGTATTTGTGGAAATGATCATGAGTGATGAAGCTTGGTATGCAGTACGTAATACCCCAGGAGTAACAGGTTTTATAGGGTCATCTGGTAAAGGTGCTAAACCAACCCCCGTACCTCCTCAAGAAATTGATCGAATTTTAGTTAATATGGGTATTTCTAGAGTAGATATTGAATCGGAATTAAAAGTTGGAGATAAAGTCAATGTTATCGACGGACCATTTAAAGGAATGGCTGGAACAATTGATACTATTGATACTGAAAATAATCGTTTAATGGTATTAATTGATTTATTTGGACAAGAAACTCCTGTTGAAGTTGAATTGTTTCAAGTTAGTAAATAGAATTCACAAGAATTCTTTTTTTAATTGACATATTTAAAAATACATATATAATAGCTTTCTATAAAAAAGAGGCTTTAGATATGGATTTACTAGTTAAATTAAAAGAAGAAATACATAAATTGGGATTAAAAAACGATTTGGCAATTGCTAGATTTATTTATATTCGTTTAGGGGAACTTTTTACTTACGATCCAACTTATTATACTTATAAAAGTAAAAGCCCTGAGCAAATGGCTTTATTTGATAAAAAAATTGATATTCGCAATGTTAATGATTTTAATGTAGTATGTTCTTCATGGGCTCATGTATATGCTAATTTATTAAATTATTTTGGCATAAAAGCTCTTTACAAAGAAACTAGTAAAAGTTATTATCATGCCTATGTTAAATTTTGGATAGGTAAAAAGGCATTTGTAGCAGATATGACAACTGGATTAGAAGATATTTCTAATATTAAATTTGGGTTTCATACCACTGGTTTTTACTATGATGATTTTTTGTGGATTTTAATTGATAAAATATCTAGTTTATTAAATTTGAAAAAATTAAAAAACTACTTTCAGGCTGAAACTAAATTTGATAAAAAAATTAATTATTGCAAAGGAATTTATACAGATGAAATTTTATTTATGATAAAACGAGAAATTTATAGTAGTTGTTATCAAGATACTAAAGATTTGATAAATAATGTATTTAAAGCTGTAATGTTAATTATCAATGTGGAAAGAGAGAATGTTCGATTTTCTGATGGAGAAAATTTTATAGTAAAGATGTTAGAATACTTTTTAGATAGTCATTTTGAATATATTGGTTATACTCAATTATATGATGGAAATAGACAAGAATTTATGGGAATATATATTAATATTTATCAAAATCTAAATAATTGCTTTTTATATCATAAAGATGGTAATGATTTTTATAAATTAGAACCTATAGATCAAGCCGAAGCAAAATGGTTATGTGAAAATTATATATGTTCAGAAGGTCAGATATTAAAACTTATAAAAAAATTGTAATAAAAATTGTTGTAAAAATGCTTATTTTATGCTATTATCTTAGTTGCAAATTACATATATTTTATGTGAAGAGCAATGTTATAAGTGGGAGGGAAATGCGGATTTGCCCTAGACCACTTACACGAGAAAATTAAAAAAATGGAGGTGTTTTTCGTGGCTAAAGAAGTCGTAAAGAAAGTAAAATTACAAATCGAAGCAGGTAAAGCTACACCGGCTCCACCAGTTGGAACTTGTTTAGGACCAGTAGGAATTAATATTCAAGATTTTTGTAGTAGATTTAATGAAGCTACTAGAGACAAAATGGGTGATGTTCTACCGGTTGAAATTTCTGTTTATGAAGATAGAAGCTTTGATTTTGTTATAAAAACTGCACCTGCTGGATTCTTACTTAAAAAAGCTGCTAAGATTCAAAAAGGAAGCAAAAAAGGAGCAAACGAAATTGTTGCTACTATTTCTAAAGAAGATCTTAGAAAAATTGCAGAAGAAAAGTTACCAGATTTGAATGCTTATGATGTTGAGGCTGCAATGAATATCATTGAAGGTACAGCAAGAAACATGGGTATTGCTATCAAAGGTGTTAATGATGCTGAACTTGCTGAACAAGCAAAAGAAGCTGCTGCTCATGAAGCTGAAATGGCTAAACGAGATGAAGAATTGGCAGAATTAGAAGAAGAAGCAAAAGAATTAGCTAGTGGAAATGTTGAAGTTCCAGTAGCTGAATCTAAAGATGAAGAAACAACTGAAGAAGAATAATTAAAAAAATAAAAATCCGCTAATAAACCACAGTTAGGAGGAAAATAATGAAAAAGCAAGGTAAAAAATATGTGGAAGCTTCTAGTAAATTAGAAAAAAATAAAGAATATCCAATTGCTGAAGCAATCAAGTTAGTAAAAGAAACATCTATTACCAAATTTGATAGTACTATTGATGTTGCTTTAAAACTAAATGTTGATCCTAAAAAGGCTGATCAACAATTACGTGGTTCATTTGTACTTCCAAATGGAACAGGTAAAACTAAGAAAATTTTAGTTATAGCAAAAGGTGCTCAAGCCGAAGCAGCTAAAAATGCCAACGCTGACTATGTTGGAGATAAAGATATGATTGAAAAAATCCAAAAAGAAAATTGGTTTGATTATGATGTTATTATCGCTACTCCTGATATGATGCCAGAACTTGGTAAAATCGGTAAAATTTTAGGTCCTAAAGGTTTAATGCCCAACCCTAAAACAAATACTGTTACAACTAATGTTGTAGCTGCTATCGAAGATGTCAAAAAAGGTATGGTAAGCTTTAAAACAGATACATATGGAAATATTCATAGCGTAATTGGAAAAGTTTCTTTTGACGAAAAAAAATTACAAGAAAATTTAGAATATGTTGTTAATACTATATCTAAATTAAAACCTGCAAGTGTTAAAGGAAAATTTATAAATTCAATTACTGTAGCATCTACTATGGGCCCTGGAATTAAATTAGATAAAAATTCTTTTGACATTTAATAATTAATTTAATATAATACGTATTAGAAAAGCGTTAAAACCAAAGACAGTAGGGGAGAAATCTTAATTATCCTACCGAGGGAAAACGAATCTTTATTTTAGGCTCTTTTTCCCAAAAAAGGGCTTTTCTATTGGTGAGAAAAGGAGGATGTTATGGCAAGTCAAAAAGTTCTTAATGAAAAAAAGGAAATTGTTGCTGAGATTACGGATAAAATTAAAAATAGTGAATCTGTTATTTTATTCCAATATCAAGGTTTAACAGTTGCTGATTTAAGTGATTTGAGAAATAAATTAAGAGAAACTGATGCCGAAGTTAAAGTATATAAAAATACTTTACTAAAAAGAGCATTAGATGATTTAAATCTTAGTTTAGATGGGTTCTTAGAAGGACCAAATGCAATTCTTTTTGGTAAGAATTTATTAGAACCAATCAAAGTAATTGCCGACTTTGCAAAAGAAAATGAAAAATTAGATATCCGTGTTGGTATTATTTCTGGCGATGTAGCTGATATTAATACAATTCGTGATTATGCTAGCATTCCATCAAGAGAAGGATTACTTACAATGCTTGCTGGTGGTATGATTCAATATGTAAAAGATTTAGCAATAGGTTTAAATCTTTATGCTGAACAATTAGAAAAAAATAATTAATTAGGAGGAAATAAAAAATGGCTAAATTAACAAAAGATGAATTTATTAGTGCTTTAAAAGAAATGACTATTCTTGAAGTAAAAGAATTAGTTGATGCAATGAAAGAAGAATTTGGAGTAGATCCTAGTGCTGTAGCAGTAGCTGCTGCACCTGCTGGAGCTGTTGAAGACGCCGGTTCTAGTACTAAAACTGTTGTACTTAAAAATGCTGGTGGAAATAAAATCCAAGTTATTAAACTATTAAAAGAAATTACTGGTTTAGGATTAGTTGAAGCTAAAGCTTTAGCTGATAATGGTGGTAATGTTAAAGAAAACGTTGCAGCTGATGAAGCAAATACAATTAAAGCACAACTTGAAGAAGCTGGAGCTGAAGTAGAATTAGCTTAATAAAAAACTCACTTTGATGAGTTTTTTTTATGTAAAAGGATGAATTTTCATTCTTTTTTTCTTGATTCGAATTAATCTCTCTTTTATAATGATAATAGGTGAGAATATGAAAAAAACATTAATAACTATATTAAAAATAGCAATTTTAGCCCTAATATTTTTTTGGATAGTTATGGTATTTACTGACTACTTTAGAGTACGCCAAAATAAAAATCCAATGTTTTGCATTAATGAAACAGAACATGAATATAGTGATGGTACTACTTATATTTGTACTGGATTTGGCTATAAAATGATTCGTTATAATCGTACATGTTTAACAGCAAGTGAATTTGGTCCATTTTTTGTAAAAGAACGTACTTGTTCAACTAATTAATTGATTATTTGTCTTTCATAGCTTATAATAGACACTTGGTTGGTGATTATATGAAATTAAATAATCATGGTTGGGGTTTAAAAGAAATGCTTATTTTGGTAGCAGTCTTATTATCTTTTTTACTAATTGCTGTTTTTTTTATAATACAACTATCAAAAGATTTAGGAGATACTATCCAAAGTATTAATGGCAAAGTTACTTATAATGATGTAGAAAATAATATAAAAAATGCAGCGATGACTTATTTTGAAAAATATTATGATGCTAAAATAAGTAATGGTACTATAACAATTACTACAAACAACTTATTAAAATATAAGATATTGAATAATAAAAAATTAATTCCTACAGAGGAAGATAATGAGTGTAAGGGTTATGTATTAGTATATAAAGATAATTTAGATACAAAATTTGATTCTTATATTAAATGCGAACATTATAAAACTGTAGGGTATCAAGCTTGGAGATTAGGTGAATAATATGGATAAAATGCATAAATATTCTATTATATGGGCATTAATTCTTATTTGCATTGTGGCATTATTAACAGTTTTTGGTTTTATTTATAAAGATAAAGTTAATGTTTATAAAGATTTAGAAAATAAATTAGTTGAGGCAGAAAAAAAATATGTAGATGCAAAATTTCTTTATCCTGATCAGGGAGATACATTAAAAACTTCGGCCGAAGAATTAAAAGAAAATGAATATTTAGATTCTCTATCATATAATGATAAAGAATGCGATGGTTATGTAGAGGTTAAATTAGATAATACAGTATATAGTTATAAAGCGTATGTATCATGTGATGGTTATAAAACAAAAGGTTATGATAAAAAATAGCAAAAATTGAAGGATTATTGCTATTTTTTTATTGACTTACATATAATGATAGTGTTATAGTATTTTTGAAATTTTAATTATGGTTCTAAGTCAGTTAGAACCTAATTTAAATAAGTATTTGATACACCAGGATGTGTGTTAATGAAAGGAGGACAAAATATATGTCTACAATCAATCAATTAGTTACTAACAAAAGAAAAAAGAAAACTAGAAAAAGTAAAAGCCCTGTTTTAAATGTAGGTTTAAATACTCTTGAAAGAAAACAAACTGATCAAAAAAGCCCACAAAAAAGAGGAGTTTGTACTCGTGTTGGAACTAAGACACCTAAAAAACCGAACTCAGCTCTTCGTAAATATGCAAGAGTTAGACTTTCTAATGGTAAAGAAATAGATGCTTATATTCCAGGTGAAGGACATAATTTACAAGAACATAGCGTTGTTTTAGTACGTGGTGGTCGTGTTAAAGACTTAATCGGTGTTCGTTATCACATTGTACGTGGAACTCTTGATACTCAAGGCGTTCAAAATAGACAACAAGGACGTAGTAAATACGGAACTAAAAAACCAAAAAAATAATAGTTAAAGGAGGAAAGAAAAATGCGTAAAAGAAGAGCAATTAAAAGAGATGTCTTACCTGATCCAGTGTATAATTCTAAAGTAGTTACAAAATTAGTTAATCAAATTATGCTAGATGGTAAAAAAGGTACAGCTCAAAAAATTCTTTATGAAGCATTTGATATTATAAAAGAGAAAACTGGTAAAGAACCAATTGACGTTTATAATCAAGCTTTAGAAAATGTTAAACCTGCACTAGAAGTTAAATCTCGTCGTGTTGGTGGATCAAATTATCAAGTGCCAATTGAAGTTAGTGATGATAGAAGTCAAGCATTAGCACTTCGTTGGATTGTTAATTATGCAAAATTAAGAAATGGTAAAGGAATGGCTATTAATTTAGCTAATGAACTTATGGATGCTGCTGACGGTACTGGCGGCGCTGTTAAAAAACGTGAAGATACTCACAAAATGGCTGAAGCAAATAAAGCATTTGCTCATTATAGATGGTAGGAGGATTATATGGCAAGAGATATACCTATTAATAAATTAAGAAATTTTGGAATTATGGCACATATTGATGCCGGTAAGACTACTACTACTGAAAGAATTTTATTCTTAACAGGAATTACTCATAAAATTGGTGAAACTCATGATGGTGAGTCTCAAATGGACTGGATGGATCAAGAAAAAGAAAGAGGTATTACTATTACATCAGCAGCAACAACTGCTTATTGGAATGGATATCGCTTAAATATCATTGATACTCCAGGGCACGTCGATTTTACAATTGAAGTTCAACGTTCGTTAAGAGTTTTAGATGGTGCAATTTTATTACTTGATGCTCAAGCTGGGGTAGAACCTCAAGCAGAAACTGTATGGCGTCAAGCAAGTGAATATAAAGTTCCAAGAATGATTTGTGCTAATAAAATGGGTAAAATGGGAGCAGATTTCTATTATACTTTAGGAACAATTAAAGATAGATTAGGTGCTAATTCAGCTGCTATTCAACTTCCAATTGGTTCTGAATCAGATTTTAGTGGCTATATCGATTTAGTTACGATGAAAGCGTATAAATACGATGGAACAGATAAACAAGAAGTAACAGAAATGGAAATTCCTGCTGATATGCAAGATAAAGCTAACGAATATAGAACAACATTAATAGAAGCAGTTGCTGATTTTGATGAAGACTTAATGGTTAAATATCTTGATGGTGGTGAAATTACAGTAGAAGAATTAAAAAATGCTATTCGTAAAGCAACATTATCTGTTGAATTCTTCCCATTATTATGTGCTGATGCTTTAGGTAATAAAGGAACAAGAGCATTACTTGATGCAGTTGTCGATTATTTACCAGCACCAACTGATATAGAAGCAATTGAATGTACAGATAAAAATGGCAATGACGTTAAACGTCATCCAAGTGATACTGAGCCATTTACAGCTTTAGCGTTTAAAATTATGACAGATCCATTTGTTGGACGTTTAGCATTCTTCCGTGTATATTCTGGAGTACTTACTAGTGGATCTTATGTTTTAAATTCTACTAAAGGTGAAAAAGAAAGAATTGGACGTATTTTACAAATGCATGCCAATCAAAGAAAAGAAATTAATGAAGTATATGCTGGAGAAATTGCTGCTGCAGTAGGATTAAAAAATACAACTACAGCTGATACTCTTTGTGATGAAAAAAATCCATGCATTATGAAAGGTATGGAATTCCCAGAACCAGTTATCGATATTGCTGTTGAGCCAAAATCAAAAAATGATCAAGATAAAATGGCTTTAGCTATTAATAAATTAGTAGAAGAAGATCCAACACTTCGAGTTAAAACTGATCCTGAAACAGGTCAAACAGTATTATCAGGTATGGGAGAACTACACTTAGATATTATTGTTGATCGGATGAAACGAGAATTTAATGTTGAATGTAATAAAGGTAGACCTCAAGTTGCATATCGAGAAACAATTACTGTAGCTGGTGAATGTGAAGGTAAATATATTAAACAATCTGGTGGACGTGGACAATATGGACATGTTTGGATTAAATTTGAACCAAATCCAGGTAAAGGTTATGAATTTGTGGATGCAATTGTAGGTGGAGTTGTTCCTCGTGAATATATTCCAGTAACTGATAAAGGTTTACAAGAAGCAATGGCTGGTGGTGTATTAGCAGGATACCCAATGGTTGATGTTAAAGCAACATTATATGATGGATCTTATCATGATGTCGATTCAAGTGAAATGGCATTTAAAATAGCTGCTTCTCTAGCTTTAAAAGAAGCTAAAAATAAATGTAAAGTAGTATTATTGGAACCAATTATGAAAGTTGATGTAGTTGTTCCAGAAGAATATATGGGAAATGTTATGGGAGATTTAACTTCACGTCGAGGTCGCCCAATGGGTCAAGAATCTCTTGGTAACGCTTTGCGTATTACAGCAATGGTTCCATTATCTGAAATGTTTGGATATGCAACCGATTTAAGAAGTAATACACAAGGAAGAGGAAACTTCCAAATGGAAAAAGATCATTATGAAGAAGTTCCTAAATCAATCGCTGAAGAAATTATAAAGAAAAACAGCGTTAACTAAAAATAATACTTGAAAAACATTCAAGCATTAGATAAAATATAGTAGTAAATTGAAAGGAGAAAATAAACGATGGCAAAAGAAAAATATGATCGTTCAAAAGAACATGTTAATATTGGTACTATCGGTCACGTTGACCATGGTAAAACAACATTAACTGCTGCTATTACTAAATATTTTGGTAAATTTGTTGATTATGCTGATATCGACAAAGCTCCAGAAGAAAGAGAAAGAGGTATTACTATTAATACTGCTCACGTTGAGTATGAAACTGAAAAACGTCATTATGCTCACGTAGACTGCCCAGGACATGCCGATTATGTTAAAAACATGATTACTGGTGCTGCTCAAATGGATGGTGCTATTCTTGTAGTATCTGCTGCAGATGGACCAATGCCTCAAACTAGAGAACATATCTTATTATCTCGTCAAGTTGGTGTACCTAAAATTGTTGTTTATATGAACAAATGTGATATGGTAGACGATCCAGAATTATTAGATTTAGTAGAAATGGAAATTAGAGAATTACTTGGTGAATATAATTTTGATACTGAATGTCCTATTATCCGTGGTAGTGCTTTAAAAGCTCTTGAAGGTGATGAAGCTGCTGCTCAATCAATTCGTGATTTAATGGCTGCTGTTGATGAATATATTCCATCTCCAGTTCGTGATACTGATAAACCATTCTTAATGAGTATTGAAGATGTATTCACTATTTCTGGACGTGGAACTGTTGTAACAGGTCGTGTTGAACGTGGTAAATTAAATCTTAATGATGAAGTTGAAATTGTTGGTCTTAGAGATACTAAGAAAACTGTTTGTACAGGAATTGAAATGTTTAGAAAACAACTAGACTTTGCTGTAGCAGGTGATAATGCTGGTGTATTATTACGTGGTATTGCTCGTGATGAAGTTGAACGTGGACAAGTACTTGCTAAACCAGGAAGTGTTACTCCACATCATAAATTCAAAGCTAGTGTTTATGTATTAAGCAAAGAAGAAGGCGGACGTCATACTCCATTCTTCTCAAATTACAGACCACAATTCTATTTCCGTACAACTGATGTTACTGGTGTCATTGAATTACCTCAAGGTACTGAAATGGTAATGCCTGGTGATAATGTTGATATGACAGTAGAATTAATTGCTCCAGTTGCTCTTGAAAACGGTACTAAATTCTCTATTCGTGAAGGTGGACGTACTGTTGGTGCTGGTGTAGTTTCTGAAATTATTGAATAATTAAAAATAGCGATTTTACATCGCTTTTTTTTATGTCAAAAACATGATAATATAATAGAGGAAGGAATAAAAAGTATGAGTAAAAGACGCAAGAAATATAAAATTAATTATAAAAATATTTTTTTATGTTTATTATTAATTATAATAATTTTTGAAGGATTTAATTATTTAAGAAAAGTTAATTTGGTTAATGATAATGAACCAGAAATAAATGAAAAAGAACAAGAGGAAGAAAAAAAGAGAAAAGAAGAAGCTTATAAATTATGTTTAACTAAAGAAATTACGGAAGAAGAAAAAGATTTATTAGAGCCAAATAGAAAAGATATTGATAATTTTATAATAAATAATAAATATGAAGCGTCAGTATACTTTGAAGATTTAACTACTAACCTTACTTATACCTATAATGAAAATAAAGTATATTATGGTTGTAGTTTAATAAAAATAGTTGATGCATTATATTTAATAAATAAAGCTATTAATGGCGAAATAAATTTAGATACAGAAACTTTAACTTATACAGCAAATTATCGGGCAGATTATAGCTCGGGGATGGCTACTCGAAAAATTGGAGAAAATGTTTCTTTAAGAGATTTAATAACTTATGCAATATCTCTTAGTGATAATACTGCTCATTTAATGTTAATTGATTATATTGGTTTTGGAAATTTAAAAAATTATGGTCAAAGTTTAGGAGCTAAAGTAATACTTACTGGGGGAGATAATTTTGGAAATCAAACAGCTGAAGATACTAATATTTATTTGAAAGAAGCTTATCGTATTATTACGGAAAATGAAGAATATGGTCCTTTTTTAAAGTCTATTATGGATAACGATGAGCGAAATGCTTTTAATACGGAAAATATTCGAATTTATCATAAATATGGTAGTTATGGAGTTAATTATCATGATATTGGTCTAAATTTAGAAGATTATCCCTATACTATTTCTATTTTAACTCTTCACGAAAATCGTAATTATACGGAAGTAGTTCAAAATATCCATAATAAAGTGAGAGAATTACAAAACGAATTTTATAAACAAAGAGCAAATTATTGTCAAGAAACTGTGTATAATGGCTGATAAATTATTTAATTACCTTGCAATTAAAAATTATTTTTATATAATTTAATTAAGAATAGGAGTAAGGGTAATGAAAAAAGGCATTATATTATTAGTTATCAGTATGTTTTTTATAACAAATGTTTATGCTAAAGAAAATGGTTTGAGTGATTCTTATAGTGGAGTTTATAAAGTACACACTAAAAGTCCAATCTCTCTTAGTTGGGCAAATGGCTTAATTTCCAATGCAACAGCTGATGAATTAGGTATTAATATGCAATTTAATTTATTAAATGATAGTGATTCAGAATTTATTTTAACTTTAAATGTTGGTGGTAAAAAAACAGTAGTTGAACATACTAAGGGTACTTATACTTTAGCAGATAATAAAATTACTTATACGAAAAAAAATTTTGTAAATGATACGGAAGAAAAGGAATGTACTGCTGAACTAATTAATAGTGAAACAGCTAATTTGTGTAATTCATTTACTGGTAAAAATAGTACTGTTGAATTAAGTGTTGATAATAATAAATTGTCTTATTCTGGAAATGTTCTTAATTCATTACCTTTAAAGAAAATTGTCTTATTAGAAAAGAATTCTGATACTGTATGGTCAACATTTGTTGATCAAATGATTTCTAAATCTTTAGAAGAAATGATTTCATTGGTAGATTATGAATATGAAGTTAATGATGAAAATGTTAAAGTAACTATTTATTTTGATAGTTGGATGCAAATTCTTTTAGGATTAGATATATCAGAATATACCGTAGAATTTACTTATAAAGATGGTATATTAACATATATTCCTAAAGAAAAAGTAGATTTTACAATTATTATTGATAATACAATTATTACTAAGGTTTTAGAAATTTTAGCTGAAAAAAATAATACTGAATTAGATGCTTTAGAAAATTATTTAGATAATAAAACTAATTTATCTTTGGCAACTGATGGTATAGCTATTAAAAAAGCTATATATAATATGCCTGCTAATTCTTTACTAGGAATGGAAACTATGAGTATATCTGAAGATGAAGTAATGCCAACAAGTGAAGATGGTTCTACGGAATACCCATATTATACATTATTTCAATTAGATGTTGCTAATGGTATAAAAACTTCTGATAATAAAGTAGAATATCTTTCTAATGATACAGAAGAAGTAAAAGAAGATACAGTTTCTACAACTGAAGTTAAAGAAGAAACTGTTGAAAATCCAAAAACAGGAGTTTATACAACAATTAGTATTGTAGCATTTTTGAGTATGGTTATAGGTAGTTTAACTTATTTACGAGTAAGAAATAAAAGTAAATTTCCACAAATATAAAATTTTTATAAAATATTATGAGGAATAATTTATGCAAATTCGAGTTTATATAAAAAATCGTATTTTATATTTTACTTTAACTGATGAAATAGTCGAAGAAGAAAATTTGAATAATACAAATATTGTTGATTTGTATTCTTTTCAATTTACCAAAAATTATATTCATAAACACTTTAATATAGTAGAAGCATTTTTATATTTATTACTTGTAAAAAATAAAATAAAAGAAGTTGTAATTATTAATCATGATATAGCTGTTTTGGCATGTCAATTATTAAAAAGTTTTGAAATTACCAAAATTCATTTTAAAGAAGATAAATCATTAGATTATAATATTGTCAGAGAATTACTTAAAATAGAGTCATTAGAAGAAATAGATTGTTATAGTATGTCGGCCGCTATGATTCAACATTTTAAAAAAGATGTGGTAAAAACTCGTAGTGAAATATTATTTATAAGTAATTTTATGAGTAATAATCATTTAGATACTTATTCTAAAATCTGTAATGCTGAAAAAATTGTTTTAAATTGCCAAGTTTTATCTAAAGAAGATTTTGATGATATTAAGTATTTTTTAGATATCAATCATGTTTTAAAAGTTTTATATTTAGAAAATTATCAAAAAAAGAATTTTGTTACTTTAATAAATTTATTATACAATTCTGGTTTAGAAAAATTAGATTTATATATTTATGCGTCAGAGAATTCGATTAAGGAAATATCTAAAGATATTTTAGAATTAAAAGACATAGATAAAAAAACAAATATTCATGTAAAAGTTAAGTATGGTAAAGAATATAAGGAAAAATATAAATGGGCTGAATTAAATATCAAAATATTACGGTTTATATTAATATTTTTAGTTATTTTATCAGCAAGTATTTTTGGCTTTTCTAGATATTTAAATTATAAAGAAAAAAGTATTATAGATAATAATCTAGAGTCAATTTCAGAGGTAGTTGAGAAAGTTGTTGAAACTGAAGCTGAAGATAATGAAGATAATGTTAATACTCCGGTAACAAATCAAGAGAATATTCCCGCTTCGATAGTGGGGACAACTAATGTATATGACCAAAAATATACAGATGCATATAAAAGTTTATTAAATTTAAATGAGGATACTATCGGTTGGTTAAAAATTAATAATACGAAAATAGATTATCCAGTTGTGCAAACTTCTGATAATAAGTATTATTTAGATCATGCTTTTGATAAAACTAAAAATCAATCGGGTTGGGTCTTTGTTGATTATCGTAATAATATGGATGATTTAAGTCAAAATACCATTATTTATGCTCATAATAGTGCGAAAAAACAAATTATGTTTGGTTCTTTAAAAAATGTATTAAATGCTAGTTGGTATAATAATAGTAGCAATTTAGATATTACTTTTTCAATTAAAGGTAACAAAAAGGTATGGCGTATTTTTGCTATTTATACTATTGACGTTACAGATGATTATTTAATTACGGATTTTAAAAGTAGAAGCTCATTTTTTAATTATATTAATGATGCTAAAAGTAAAAGTATAATGCCTTCTAGTTTACAAATAAAAGAAGACGATAAAATCTTAACGTTATCTACCTGTTATTTAGATTCTAAACATCGTTTGATAGTACATGCTAAATTAATTTAAAAAAGATTAACTTTATGTTAATTTTTTTTTGATGTCAGTTTTGTTGAATGTTTGAGCTAATTTTCCTGATTTTAGCATTGAGTGATAAACAGGATTGTTAATAACTAAATCGTATTCTCCAATAAATTCATAAACTTGTGGTTTAAATCCTAATTTAAATTCATTTAGCCCTTTGTAGGGATTTTGTTTTGAAAAATCGCCGGTCATACCATTTAAATCAGCAAAATCATAATATTTTTTATAATAATCTAAAATTTTATAATGTAAAAAATAATTAGGATTAAAACGTTTGTATAATCTATCAAAACCACTAATTACAATATTAATACGATTTTTGTATTTTACAACTAAAGCCCCTGCAATATAAATTTTAGAGTTTTCGTTGTTACGAACTGTAGCTTCTAAAACATCATTTTTATAAGATAATAATTTACGATCTGAATTCATTTTGATATTTAATAGTTTTTCTGATTGTTTTTTTGCTAATTTGTTATTATAAGAAGAATTTTTGTCTAATTCTTTTTCATATGATTCTTTAGCATTTATTAAATAAGTATTAGTATCAACACTTACTAAGAATAAATCAATATTATTTGATTTAGAAAATATATTATAATAATCCTTATAATAAAAAGCATCTTTATTTCTTTTCTTTTTAATAAAATTAAATAAAATATCAATTCCACTACGATCTGCAACTTCAATATTAAGACCTTTATTTATTCCTCTTTTTATTTTATTACGAGTATTTTTTTCTAATTTTTCTAAGCTAAAATCTTTTAATTTAACTATACCATTATATTTAGGAAGCATTGCTTCAAAATATAGATTATCTTTTAATTTGACATAACCTAAATCGATTAAAGTATTTTTTATTTCAATATTCCAATTATAAGTTTTTTCTCCAGTTTTAGTATTTATCTCACTAATGGCAATTTCAGGATTTATTTTAATAAACACAAGTCTTTTTTTAAAATAGTAGTTTATAAGAGCATCAGTAAAATCTTTTACCAATTGTTTATTAAAATAGTCGATAATAAAACCTTTTGGGGCATAGCCATATTTAAAAATATGATTGATCTTTTTAATTAAAATTAATGAGGCAGCATGGATATGATCATATTCATCAACAAAACCAATTAATTCATAGTCATA
>CANRLP010000004.1 GCA_947631515.1 uncultured Bacilli bacterium | reverse complement strand
TTTAAAGACTATATAGCAATGCCAAAAGAAAATATGTATCAATCTTTACATACGGGAGTTTTTGATAATGATGGTCATATTTTTGAAATTCAAGTTCGAACACCAGAAATGGATGAATTAGCAGAAAAAGGTATTGCATCTCATTGGTCTTATAAAGAAAAAGGTACGAAAAAAATTCAAAGCATGATGGAACAAAAATTAGAAATATTTCGGAATATAATTGATTCTTATAAAGAAAATGATGACGAAGAAGATTTTGTTTCTAATGTCAATAATGATGTTTTAGGAGAATTTATTTATGTCTTTACTCCTAATGGTGACGTTTTAGAACTTCCGAAAGGTTCAACGCCCGTCGATTTTGCTTATCGTATCCATTCGAAAGTAGGAGATACAACAGTAGGAGCCATTGTTAATGATGAAATCGTTCCTTTATCTTATGAATTAAAAGATAATGATGTAGTTAAAATTAATACCAATAAAAATTCGACTCCAAGTCAAGAATGGTTGAATTTTGTTAAAACCAGTTCAGCTAAAAGTAAAATTAAAGCTTACTTTAGCAAACAAGATCGCACTCGGTATATTGAAGATGGCAAAATGCTTTTAGAAAAAGAATTACGTAAACAACATTTAGCTTTTAATGAAGTATTTAATGATGAGCATTTAGCCAAAATTCAAAAAGATTTGAAGTTTAACGATATAGATGATATTTATTTAGCTTTGGGGTCATTTCGTTATACTCCAGGTTATGTCATTCGTCTTTCCAAAGAAGAAAAACAAGATGTAACAGATGCTTTAACTTTTAAAGTAACTCAAAATCATAACATTCCGAAAACTAATAATAAAAATGATATTATTGTTGGAGGACATAATGATATATTAATAACCTTGGCTAAATGTTGTAAACCCGTTAAAGGGGATAAAGTAATTGGATACATTACCAAAGGGGAAGGAATTACTGTCCATCGATGTGATTGTTCTAATATCATTTCCAAGAAGGAAAGACTAATACCAGTTTTATGGGATGAAAATAACGAAAATGAATATTTAACAGATATTTATATTGAATGTTTAAATGATAAAAATTATATCGCCGATTTAATAAATAATGCCACAAGTAAAAATATTAATGTTATTTCTCTTCATTCTTCGGAAACTAATAATATAGCTTTGTATACTTTAACAATTAAAGTCAAGAATGTTACAGTATTAAATAACTTTTTAAATAGTTTATATAATATGAGATTTGTCAAAAAAGTTGGTCGGAAAATATGAAAGTAATTGTCGAAAGAAGTAAAAATTCCCAAGTAGCAGTAAATAATAAAGTAGTTGGTAAGATAAATTATGGGATGGTTATTTTAGTTGGTGTTGCGCAATCTGATACTCTTAAAGATATTGATTATATGATTAATAAAATTATTAATTTACGAATTTTTCCAGATGAAAATGGTATTATGAATAAAAATATTTTAGAAACTAATGGAGAAGTATTATCAATAAGTCAATTTACTCTTTTAGCTAATACCGAAAAAGGTAATCGCCCGTCTTATATAAACGCTATGAAAGGGCAAGAAGCGGCAAGCTTATATGATTATTTCAATCACCAATTAAAAAAATTTGTTCCTGTTGCGACTGGAGTATTTGGGACGGACATATTAGTATCAATCAATAATGATGGTCCAGTTACTATATGTTTGGATTCTCATAAAAAAAATTAACGCATTGTAATAATCCGTTAACTTTTTTTGTATTAATAGCTGATTTAGGATAAGGCTTTCTTTAGATTTTAAAACAGTTTTATCTGTAAAAAATTAATACTGTTGCTTGACTTCAAATATGAAAAGTACTAAAATACAAATATATGTTATTTCTATGAAAAAGAAGAGTATATTTAATAATTCTTTTACCAGAGAAGGCTAGTCTGATGGAAATGCCGAAAAGAAATTAAATAGAAAGACAACTTTTTGTAACATAGAACGCAAAAATGCGATAAATTTTTAGAGAGTACCTAGTAAAGTAAGGTGGCACCGCGGACTTTGAGTTCGTCCTTACATTTATTAGGTTTTTTTATTATCAAAAAGGAGGAATTTGTATGATAATGAAACCTAAAGGAACTTATGATGTTGTAGGAAAAGATGCAGTAAAATTGCAAAAAATAAATCGTTTAATTGATTATTTCTGTGATTTTTATAATTATGATTATATTAGAACTCCTATCTTTGAGTCGCAAGAATTATTTCATCGAACTGTTGGAGATACTTCTGATATAGTAACCAAAGAAACGTATGATTTTAAAGATCGTAGTGAACGGGAATTGACACTTCGTCCCGAAGGCACAGCAGGAGTAGTTCGTTCATTCATTGAAAATAAAATGTATGGCGAAAATTTACCTAAAAAATTTTTTTATAATGGGACAATGTATCGCTATGAACGTCCTGGAAATGGAAGAAATCGTGAATTTACGCAATTTGGGTTAGAAATCCTTGGTAGTAATGATCCTGCTACTGATGCTGAAGTCATATCAATGCCATATCGTTTATTTGAAGAATTAGGTTTTAAAGATTTAACAGTTAAAATAAATAATTTAGGAGCTAAAGAAGATCGAGCAAGTTATCGTAATGAGTTAGTAAATTATTTGAAACCTCACATTCATGAACTTTGTAGTGATTGTCAAAATCGTTTTAATACCAATCCTTTACGTATATTAGATTGTAAAGTTGATCATGATAGTGAAATATTAAAAAATGCTCCAAGTATATTAGACTATCAAAGTGAAGAATCCAAAAAACGTTTTCAAAAAGTTTTAGAGTATTTAACTTTTTTAGATGTTGATTATGAAGTAGATGAAAAATTAGTAAGAGGTTTAGATTATTATGACTATACCGTTTTTGAAATTGTTTGTGATAAAGAAATTTTAGGAGGAGCATCAACGATTGCTGCCGGTGGTAGATATAATGATTTAGTAGAGTCTTTAGGAGGACCAAGCATTCCTTGTATGGGATTTGCTAGTGGGCTAGAGAGAGTAATGCTGGCTATGGAAGATGATTATTTTAGTGAAAAACGGCCATTAAATTGCTATATTTTGTATGTCAATGAAGAAGAAAAAATGAAAGCTATTACTTTAGCTCAAGATTTACGTATTTCTGGTTTATCAGTTGATTATGACACAACAGGACGTTCTCTAAAAAGTCAATTCAAAGAAGCTGATCGGAATAATGCCGAATTATTAATAATTTTAAATAGCGATGATTTGAATAAAGGTTTAATAACTGTTAAAGATAATAAAACAAAGGAAGAAACAAAAATTGATGAAAATGAAATCATTGATTATATTGTTTCTAATGGTTAGGTGATAATATGGATTTAAAAGATTTATTTGCAAATACTCAAAAAAACTTAAATCAAGAAGTAATTTTAGATGGTTGGGTACGTAATCATCGCCGTCAAAAAGAATTTGGCTTTATTGATTTTAGTGATGGAACTTGTTTTAAACATTTACAAATTATTTATGATACAAACTTAGATAATTTTGAAGAAATTAGTAAAGTTCTAGTAGGAAGTGCCTTACATATTGAAGGAAAATTAGTTGAATCTAAAGGTAATCAAGAAGTAGAAGTTCAAGCCAAAAAAATCGAAATTGTCGGAACTTGTTCGGATGATTACCCAATTCAACCGAAACATCACACAAGAGAGTTTTTAAGAAGTGTAGCTTATCTTCGCCCTCGTACAAATCTTTTTCAAGCAGTATTCCGGGTTAGAAGCGTTGCAGCTTTTGCTATTCATGAATATTTTCAAAATCATGGGTTTATATATTTTCATGCTCCTCTTTTAACTTCTAGTGATTGTGAAGGAGCCGGAGAAATGTTTCAAGTAACAACTCTTCCTTTAAATAGTGGCCAAAAAGAAATAGATTATAGTAAAGACTTTTTTGGCAAAATGACTAATTTAACAGTAAGTGGTCAATTAGAAGCGGAAACTTTTGCTACTGCTTATAAAAAGACCTATACTTTTGGACCAACATTTAGAGCTGAAAATTCTAATACCAAAACTCATGCCGCCGAATTTTGGATGATAGAACCGGAAATGGCTTTCTGTGATTTGGAAGGTGACATGCAAGTTATGGAAGATATGTTAAAATATGTTGTTTCTTCTGTTTTAGAAAAATGTCCGGATGAAATGAAATTTTTTGATGAGTTTGTTGAAAAAGGAATTATTACTAAACTCCAAAAATTAGTAACAAGCCAATTTGCCCGCATTAGTCACGAAGAAGCAATCACTATTTTGAAAGATGCTAATGTTAAATGGGAATTTGAGCCTCAATATGGTTGCGATATTGCCAAAGAACATGAAAAGTATTTAACAGAATATTTTGATGGCCCCGTATTTATTAAAAATTGGCCGAAAGATATCAAAGCTTTTTATATGAAATTAAATCCTGACAATGAAACGGTTGCTGCAGTCGATTTAGAAGTACCAGGAGCTGGCGAATTAATGGGTGGTAGTCAAAGAGAAGAAGATTACGATAAACTTGTGAAGCGTATGCAAGAAATGCAAATGGAAACTAAAGATATGGAATGGTATTTAAATTTAAGAAAATATGGAACTTGTCCGCATTCTGGTTTTGGTATGGGCTTTGAAAGATTGTTAATATACTTAACAGGGGTCGATAATATAAGAGATGTTATTCCATACCCAAGAACATCAGGAAACTGTGATTTTTAGGTAGATGAGTGTTATGGCAAAGTTATATTTTCGTTATGGAGCAATGAATTGTGGTAAAACAACTATTTTACAGCAAGTTGCTTATAATTACGAAGAACGAGGTATGAAAGTAGCCCTTGTAAAACCGGCGATAGATACTAAAGGAAATGATAAAGTCGTTAGTAGATTAGGAGTAGAAAGGACAGTAGATGTTGTTTTAAACCCTAATGATAAAGTTTTTAAAAAAATTCCTTTTGATGGATTAAGTGCCATTATAGTAGATGAGGCGCAATTCTTAACTCCTGAACAAGTGGATGATTTCTATATTTTAACGAAAGAATTTAGTATTCCCGTTCTTTGTTATGGCTTACGTTGTGATTTTCGCATGAATGCTTTTCCTGGTTCTGATAGACTTTTACAAATTGCTGATACGATTGAAGAAATTAAGACCATTTGTGAATGTGGTAAAAAAGCAACCCAAAATATGCGATTTGTAAATAATATTCCAACATTCGAAGGTGATCAAGTTTTAATTGACGGATCCCAAGACGAAATAACTTATAAAGCCGTTTGTGGAGAATGTTATATTTTGAATCGGAAGAAAAAAATTAATTTTGGAAGAAATCTTAAATAAGATAAATACGATATTTGAGGAGGTTTCAAATGGATTTAGTAAATATTGTTTATCGTTATATAAATCGTTTTATTAATAGTGAAAAATTGTTAGAACTATTAAATAATATGGAGCATAAAACTTTTACTGATACGGAAAATAAAGAAATTGACGAGTTAATAAAAAATTTAAAAGAAATCATCGCTTCAGTTCCTAATGAAATAGATGATTATGAAAAGAAAAGAATGGCTAACCTTGAAAAGATTATTGCTGATATCGAAAAAACTTTAAAAAATAACAAATTAGATGAAAAGGAACAAAAATTTTTACAAGAACGTTATGATAGTTTATTAGAAGATAAGAAAGTGATAAGAGATTGCGGTAAACGATACGAAAATATATTTTCTTTATTAACGAATAGTGAAACGTATATAAATTATTGTCGTAAGATGGATGATGAGGAATTACTAAATTTTATTACCCAATATATAAGAGTTCCTATGCCTCCGATGATTAGTCAAGAAGACTTTAATGATTTAGTAAATGTTGCTATTAAAGAAGATAAAAGAGAAGCTTTGTGGCGATTAGCAGCCAACTATAATGGACATAATAAAGATTTGTCTTTAATTGAGGATTATTTCATTGAAAAAAGAGATGCATATTATTTAACGGAACTAATTAGCGTTGCCGATGAATTCTTAGACAAAGATAGATTAATTGAAAAAGTTGGAGAAACTCACGATTTAAAATTTTTTCAAGAACTTGTCCGTGGATATGATTATCTAAAAGACAATTTTAGTGAAGAACAAATAAAAAAAATTAATGAGATTATTAGAAAGGAAGAAGAAAATGAAACAATATAATAATGGAGAATTTAGAAAGAAAGATATAGATAAAGAGTATACCGTATATGGTTGGGTCAATAAACGTCGTGATATGGGTGGAGTTATATTCGTCGACTTGCGCGATCGCTCTGGTTTTTTACAAGTTGTTTTTAATCGTAGTTATTTAAAAAATGATTTTAGTTTAGCTGAAAGTTTAAAAAATGAATATTGTATTAAGGCAACTGGTAAACTAATTGCTCGTACTCCTGATATGATTAATCCAAAAATTCCTACCGGGGAAGTCGAATTAATGGTTGAAGATCTAGAAATTTTAAGTGAATGCGATGTTTTACCATTTAATGTCTATGATAATGATGCAGAAGTAAACGAAAATGTGGCTTTAAAATATCGTTATTTAGATTTACGCCGCGAAAAGTTAAAAAATAATATTTTAATCCGTCATCAAGTATGTAAAAGTGCCAGGGAATATTTAAATAATTTAGGTTTTGTGGAAATTGAGACCCCAATTCTATGTAAATCAACCCCCGAAGGAGCAAGAGATTATTTAGTTCCATCTCGGATTAATAAAGGTTCTTTTTATGCTTTACCTCAAAGTCCGCAAATATTTAAACAACTTTTGATGGTATCGGGTTTTGAACGCTATTATCAAATTGCTAGAAGTTTCCGGGATGAAGATTTACGAAGTGACCGTCAACCGGAATTTACCCAAATTGATTTAGAAATGAGTTTCGCCGAAGAAGAAGATGTATGGAATGTAACGGAAGGTATGATCAAAAAAATCGTTAAAGATGTTAAAAATATTGATTTACCAGATTTCCCTCGAATTACCTATCAAGAAGCTATGGATCGTTTTGGTAGTGATAAACCAGATACTCGTTTTGAAATGGAACTTTTAGATTTAACAGATATTTTAAAAGATACTAATATGAATGTTTTTCGTAGTGCTATCGAAAAGGGTGGAATTGTTAAATGTTTAATTGTTAAAAATAATGGTGATAAATATTCTAGAAGTGACGTCGAACATTTAACAGATTTTGTTAAAATATATGGTGCTAAAGGATTAGCTTGGTTAAAATATGATGATGATAAATTTAATGGTGTTATTGCTAAAAATTTAGAAGATGAGAAACTTGCAGCAATGAAAGAAAAATTTGGGATTACCAATAACGATTTGATTTTGATTGTGGCTGATACGAAAAAAATTGTTTATGCTTCTTTAGGAGCTTTACGTAATAAAATTGCTCGGGAATTACATTTAATTGATGAAGAAAAATTAAATTTCTTATGGATTACTGATTTCCCATTCTTTGAATATTCTGAGACCGAAGGAAGATGGAAAGCTGAACATAATCCTTTCACTATGGTAAAGGATATCAATACTATTGATGATCCCGAACATTGTATTTCTAGAAGTTACGATTTAGTGGTAAATGGTTATGAATTAGCAAGTGGGGGCGTAAGAAATCATAAAACTCAAGATTTAGCACGAATTTTTAAAGCTTTAAGTATTAGTGATGAAGATGCCAAATTGCGTTTTGGTTTTATCTTAGAAGCCTTCAAATATGGTGTTCCTCCTCATGCTGGTATTGCTCCAGGTATAGAAAGATTAGTAATGGTTTTAACAGGAACTAATGATATAAAAGACGTTATAGCATTCCCTAAAACTCAAAGTGCTAGTGACTTAATGAGTGAAGCTCCAACTAGTGTTAGTGATGCCCAATTAAAAGAATTAGGTATTGCAGTTATTAAGGAGGAAGAAGATGAATAATTTTACAAAAGAATTAGTAGATAGTCTAGCTGAAAAATTATTGATTGGATTAACCGAAGAAGAAAACCAAATGGTATTAGATGAATTTGCTATTATTGATGAAAATTTAGGAAAACTGGAAATAGATGGTTTAGAAAATGTTGAACCAATGACGCACTGTTTAGATGATTTTTATTGTACTTTACGAGAAGATATCGCCGAAGAATCTATTCCTATTGAAGATTTACTTAGAAATTCAGATCAAACAGAAGGAAGAGAAATTGAAGTACCGAAGGTGGTGGGAGAATGAATTATATGCATAAATCCATTGAAGAGTTACATGAAGATTTAATAAATGGTCAAGTAACTAGTGAAGATTTAGTTAAAGAAGCATTAGAAAAAACTCATGAAGTTCAAGAAAAATGTAATGCTTTCGTAACTATTTTAGATGATGCGAAACCAGGCGATGTTACTGATAATTTATTATCTGGTATTCCTTTTGGTATTAAAGATAATTATTCGACGAAAGATATATTATCGACGGGTTCTTCTAACACGCTAAAAGATTATGTTCCATTCTTTAATGCGACGGCAGTGGAAAATTTGTATAAAGCCGGAGCCATTCCTGTTAATAAAACTGTTATGGATGAATTTGGTATGGGTGGTACAGGAACAACTGGACACACCGGTGCTGTCAAAAATCCTTGGGATTTATCACGAAGTTGTGCCGGATCAAGTGCTGGTAGTGCTTGTGCGGTAGCTAGTGGTGTCTATCCTTATGCTTTAGGAAGTGATACGGGGGACTCTATTAGAAAACCGGCAGCTTATTGTGGAATCGTCGGCTATAAACCAACTTATGGCATAATTTCTCGTTATGGCTTATTTCCTTTTGCTTCTAGTCTAGATCATTGTGGAGTATTTTCGAGAAACGTTCGGGATGCTGCCATTGTTGTCGATGCAATGAAAGGAATCGATAAAAATGATATGACTAGTTGGGATTCTAGTAATATTCATTTGTTAGAGTCTTTAAATGGTGATGTAAAGGGCAAAAAAGTATGTTATATCAAAGAAATTTGTGACATTAAAAATTATGAAAATCCTACCGAAGAATTAAAATTACATTTAGAAAACTTCATGAATGTTTTAGAAAATATTAAAAAGTTAGGTATAGTTGTCGAAGAAGTAAGCGTTGATAAAAAGCTTTTAGATGCGGAACCAAGTGTTTATGTAGCTATTTCTTGTGCTGAAGCTACTAGCAATATGTCAAATTTAACGGGAATTATTTTTGGACCACGGGGAAGTGGTGCTAATATCAATGAAGTTATGATGGACCATCGGACTCATGGATTTTCTCCTTTAATTAAAAGACGTTTTGTAATTGGTTCTTATATCTTACAAAAAGAAAATCAAGAGAGATATTTTAAAAATGCTCAAAGAGTTAGACGTTTATTAGTTGATACTTGGAAAAAATTATATGAAACTTATGATGCCGTAATTTTACCGGTTGGTAGTGGGCCTGCCAAACACTTAGATGGTTCCAAAGATATTCTAACTAAAGATACTGCTGTCTTAGAAGAACATATGCAAATTGGTAATTTTGGAGGATTTCCTTCTATTACAATTCCTGATGGCTTTATAAATGATTTACCAGTTGCTTTAAATATTACAGGTAATGTTTACGATGATGCGAATGTTTTAAATATCGCTTATGCTATTGAATCTCAAATGAACTTTAAAAACCAAATTGCAAAGGAAGTGAAATAATGGGTAAATATAGAGCAGTTATTGGACTAGAAATGCATTGTGAATTAAAAAGTAATTCTAAAGTTTTTTCTAGTGCTCGAAATTCTTATAATGAAATACCTAATGATAATGTTCGTCCCGTAGATATGGCTTTCCCAGGAACTCTTCCTGTTGTTAATAAAAAATGTGTGCAAGATGCCTTAATGATGAGTATGGTTTTAAATTGTAAGCAACCAGAATATATGTATTTTGATCGGAAGAATTATTATTATCCAGATTTGCCTAAAGGATACCAAATTACCCAAATGGCTTCTCCCGTAGGAGTTGATGGCCATATTGAAATAGAAGTGAATGGTAAACGCATGCCAGTTTTAATTCACGATATCCATTTAGAAGAAGATGCAGCTAGCCTAGACCACTACTTTGATACATCTTGTATTGACTATAATCGCGCCGGAGTACCACTTTTGGAACTTGTTACTGAACCTTGTCTTTCTAGTGCCGAAGAAGCGGTAGCATTCCTTGAACATATGCGTAGTGCTTATAAATACTGTGATGTTTCGGAAGCTGATACGAAAAAAGGGCAAATAAGATGCGATGTTAACGTTTCCATCATGGACATGGATGCTAAAGAATTTGGAACTAGAGTAGAAGTTAAAAATATTAACTCCTTCGGTAATGTTTATGATGCTATTAATTATGAAATAAAAAGACAAAGCGAGTTAAAGAGTCAAGGAAGATATGATGAAGTTGAACAAGAAACTAGACGTTTTGATGAAGAATCAGGGACAACTATTAGAATGCGCAGCAAAGTAGATGCTATCGACTATAAATACTTTGTTGATCCTAATATTCCGAAATTTAAAATTGAAAAATCTTGGTTAGAAGAAATTCGGAAAAACATTCCGCTTCTTGCTCTAGAACGTAAAGATAAATATATGAAAGATTATAATCTAAGCGAATATGATGCGGGAGTTATTGTTAAAGAAAAAGAATATGCTCTTTACTTTGAAGAATGTCTTAATTTAGGAATAGATGCTAAAACTGCTAGTAATTGGTTAACTACGCAAATTCTTGGAGAAATTAATCACGAAGAAATATCTTTAAAAGATTTTTATTTAACTCCAGTTCTTTTAAAACAAATTATTGATGAAATAAATGCCGGAACAATTTCATCTAAACAAGCTAAAGAAATTTTTTATAAAGCCGTAGAAGCAAAAAAGGAACCTAAATCATTTATAAATAGCGATATGGCTCAAATTTCTAATCAAGAAGAACTAACTAAAATCATTACTACTATTTTAAGTCAAAATGAAACTCAAGTAGAACAATACAAAAATGGTAAAGATAACTTATTTGATTATTTTGTAGGTCAAGTTATGAAAGAAACTCGAGGTAAAGCTAATCCAGTGTTAACCAAAGAAATATTAAAAAAGGAATTAGATAAATAAAAAATTGTCTAAAAAAGGTAAATTTTTATTTATCTTTTTATTTTTTCGCCTAAAACCATAGAATTTTTGATAAAAAGCATATATAATATTAAGTATAAAAAAGTAATTTAAATCTTATTGGAGGATTTTTATGAAATATATAGAAGAGAAAAATGGATTAATTATTGTAATTAATATCGCTTTGGTAGTAATAGTAATTATTGTTTGTCTATGCTTTTTTAATAAGTATAAAAATTCGAAAAATATTGTTTTACCAGTTTCTGAAGAAAAAGAAGAATATGCTTATACTATTAAAACTGAAGAAGTAAAAAATTGTCAAGAAGAAGCTAGCGTATATTATGAAGCTGAAGGATATAAAATATATACTTACTGTCTTAATAGTATTAAAATTGTTACTGAAGATAAGGAAACAGAATTAAAAGATTATTTAAAAGATAATCCTAATACTATCTCGGAAATTATTAAGGAATTAACGACTAAATCAAACTTAAACGATGGGGGAACAGTAATTTATAATTCGGAAGATGATTCTGATTATATTAATAATGGTTTAGCTATTATTAAATGTCATAAAGTAAATAGTGAATCAAAAGAAAATAATGATATTTATATTGGTCCTAAAGATATGGAATATCAAGAAAATTATTGCCAAGTAGAAGAGGAAACTCCAGAAAAAGAAGAAACAGATGACAAAAAAACAACAACTACGACTAATAAGCAATCTTCTACATCTACTTCTAAAAAGAATAATACTACTAATAATAAAACAACTACTAATAACAATACTAGTAACAACAATAATAATACTAGCAGTAGTACTGATAATAATTCTCAAAGCGAACCAACCCCAACAACTCCTACTGAAGAAACTCCTTCAACAGAACCAGCTCCTACACCAACGCCAAGTGAACCAGAGCCAACACCTGAACCAACTCCGTCAACTCCAGAAGTATCAGATCAAGAAGTGGAAGAAAATAATACTGGAAGTAATGAAAATACAAATCAAACTGGTGATACCCAAACAGAAAATACTGAATCTAACACCGATCCTAGTGAAAATGGGCAATAATTAAAATGAAAAAAAATAATGTTATTTTAATATTAAGTGTAGTTGCTCTAATTTTAAGTATTATAGGAATAGGTTTAAATTTAAATCATAAGTTTAAGCAAAATAATCTAACGTTTATTAATCAAAAAGAACTTAATAATATTCAAAAAGATTCAACTAGTGATAGTCAAGTAATAAATGAAACTCAAGAAATAAATAGTAGTGATAATAAGCAAGTTGAAAAACAAAATGTTGAACAGCCAAAAACTACTTTCGATTCCGATACTTCCCAAGAAACAAAAAATACTGAAAAAAGTTCGCAAATTGAAGTAAAGGAAAGTAAGAAAACTAATAAAGAAGAACAACTAAATACATATATTGATGAAGTAGAAATTGATTTAGACAAAGAAAATGCTGATAATAAACTTAAAACGACCTTTGTTACGTTAATAGACTTTTTGTTTTATGATGGAACGATAAAAGGCGTTACTTTTTCTGAATTAAGTGATACGGCAAAATTAAAAGTTTTAAAAATAGCTTTAGCAGTTGATCAAAAAATTGATACTTATTTTCCCGATTATAAAGAAAAAATATCGACAACTACTAATCGTATTTATACTAATTGCAAAGAAAAAATTGTAGCAAAATATTTTGAAATTACTACTAAAATATGTAATAAGGATGAAGAAACTTGTACTTCAGCTAAAAATGACTTTCAAGATATGAAAAAATATTATACAATTACTTGGGATTTTATTAAAAATCTAGCCCAAAAAGGCCTTAGTAACTTAAAAGAATGGTATGAAATTTATAGTGGAAAGTAATTAGGGAATTATGATATAATAATTAAGAAAATAAAGAGGTGTTTGACATGTTTGGGAAGATTAAATACATTAGTGAAAATGTAGCTGTTATTGAAAATTTAGGTGGCGATGCTGGTTCCACTGATTTAATGAACATAAATGTTATATTTGAAGCTCCCGATCAAAGAATATTAGGGGAAGTAATGGAATTTAATAATACTGAAATAAAAATCCGTTTTTTAGGAGAATACGTTAATAATCGTTATGTTAATGGTGTAATTAGAAAACCCTTATTATCTAGTAAAGTACGTATAATTAATAGTGAAGAATTAATGGAACTTGTAGGTACGCAAAGTAATAAAGCTTTTACTTTAGGCGAAAGTGCTATCTACAAAAAATTTCATATTTGTCCTAATATTAATGAATTTTTTTCCAATCATTTAGCTATCTTTGGCAATTCTGGAAGTGGAAAATCTTGTGGGGTAGCAAGAATAGTTCAAAATGTTTTTTCTAATCCTAATATGCTATCTTATAATGCCAATGTTTTTGTTTTTGATGCTTATGGTGAGTATAAAAATGCTTTTGGGAGTATCAACAAAATAAATCCTAATTATAATTACAAATTTATTACCACTAATCCAATTGATCCAGATGACTTTTTATTACAAATACCAGTTAATCTTCTAGTTTTAGATGATTATGCTTTGTTATTACAAGCTACTAACCATAGTCAATTACCGATTATTGAACGAACAATTCGGTTAGCTAAAATATTTAGTCAAGAAACTACCGAATCAATTGCCTATAAAAACCATTTAATTGCGAAAGCCTTACTTGCGATTCTTTTTAGTAATCAAACTACGGCTCGTAAAAAGAATGAAGTTTTTCAAATTATTGAAGTTTGTCATACTAAAGAATTTAATTTTGATAGTCAAATTGCTGGCCTTGGTTACACTAGAACTTTTAGTGAATGTTTTGAAATAGATTCCAATGGTAATTTTGGTGAAAGTGTTTTAATTACCGAATATATCTTAAAACATATAGAAGATTCGTATGAAGAAATGGCTGAACCAAAAGAGTATAATTATTCTCTAGCTGATTTTGCCAAAGCTTTAGAATTTACGATGATTAGTGAAGGATTTCAAAATAATTCTAATATGTTTAATGATGCGATGATTTTAAAGGTTCGTTTAAGTACGATTTTAAATACAAAAGTTGGTAAATATTTTTCTAATAATGGTTTTATACCTCTTGATAAATTTGTTAGTAGTTTAGTAGTCAAAAATAATAAAAAAGCCCAAATTATTAATATTAATTTGGAAGATATCGATGATACTTATGCTAAAGTTATTGTTAAAATTATGTCTCGTTTGTTCTTTGATTTTTGTAAAAATTTAAAACAAAGAGCTAGTATTCCTTTTCATATATTCTTAGAGGAAGCCCATCGTTATATTCAACATGATAATGATACCTATTTACTTGGTTATAACATATTTGATCGGATTGCTAAAGAAGGGCGTAAATATGGGACTCTTTTAGGTATTATCAGTCAAAGACCGGTTGAAATATCTGATACGGTTATATCTCAAGTTTCTAACTTTTTAATCTTTAAGATGACTCACCCTAAAGATATTAAATATATTGAAGAAATGCTTCCTAATATTTCGGCAGATGTAATTGAAAAGCAAAAAACATTACAACCAGGAAATTGTGTTGGTTTTGGTAGTGCTTTTAAAATACCAATGATTATCAAACTAGAATTACCTAATCCGTTACCATATAGTTCCAATTGTGATGTATCAGGAAGATGGAATGTCCAACAACCAAAAGCTTCTTAAAAAAGCTTTTTTTTATTTAATAAAAATGCTATAATAATTCGGTATCTAAAGAGGTGTAAAAATGAAATCAAAAAATAATCTATTATTATTAAAGCAATATGCTGAATATCAAGATTCTTTATATTATTATATTTTAGATTCAGAAAATATTATTTTAGTTTTATATGACGAAAATTTAAAAAAATATGAAATGGTTCATATTCGTATTCAAAATGGAATGTTCAAGAAAATAAATAGTTGGAGTCTTAATAGCTATTATTTAGGAGGAAACTACTCCCGTTCTGTTATCAAGAATAAGCATTTATTTAAAATCCAAAATAGTCAAGGCCAATTTAATGGTTTATATGATTTTCATAATGATTTTTTTGTAATTCCACTAGATAAATGGGGAAGGTTAGAATTTGGTTTAAATAACGAATATTTAGAAAATTATAATGGCATTTTGGCATCTTTTGTTATTGCATCAGATCAAGAAGAAGATGACGAATTAAAATATACTAATCCCGTTACGGGATTAGAAGTCCAAGAAAAGTTTGAAGTTCGAGATGGCACTTTTTATGCGATTTTGAATATGGATGGTAGTATTCGAGGCAATAAATTATTTAGAGGTAAGAATTTTTCTAAAATTGAGGAAATAATTGATTTAAATGAATATGAATCTTTAGAAAATTTTAAAGAATTGAGAAAAGCTAAGTGTAATGAAATTAAACAGCTTCAAAAACAAGAATATTATCGAATGATTAAAGAACGTAATAATGGTAGTATTTCTCCATATTTAGATGAAGAAGTAGCTAGAATTATTAGTTTAAAATAATTATAATCAGCTTGTATAAATAATTATTTATGTGGTATAATAATAATGCCTGAAGGATATAGTTTGTTTTTATATAAAACCGACTATGGATATTCTTGGGAATCTAATTGGATTGTGGTGTAGAATACTAGCCCATTAAGTGTTGCTAGGATCCTAAAACAGTTCATGTGATGCCCACCTCGCGTGAGCGGGTTTTTATCCAAAGCAGACTTTCCTTTGGGTTTTTATTTTGAGGTGTATTTATGTTTGATAGAACATTACTTTTAATAAATGAAAATATTTTAAATATTATAAAAAATAAAAGCGTTTTACTAGTCGGTATAGGAGGAGTAGGAGGAGCCTCTTTAGAAGCTTTAGTTAGGTTAGGATTTCATAATATAACAATAGTTGATCATGATACAATTAGCAACTCCAATTTAAATCGCCAAATAATAACCAATCAAAAAAATCTTGGGCATTTAAAAGTTAACGAAGCCCAAGAAAGATATTTGAGTATTAATCCTAAACTCAATATAAAACCAATTGCCGAGTTTGTAAATGAAGATAATATTAACGAAATATTAACTAATCATTATGATTATATTATTGATGCTTGTGATACTATTACTACTAAATTTTTATTAATTAGAGAAGCCGAAAAAAGAGGTATTAAAATTATATCTTCGATGGGAACAGGTAATCGTTTTAATCCTCAAGAACTTTGTTTAACTTCTTTAGATAAAACGTACAATGATCCTTTAGCTAAAGCTATGCGGTCGATTTGTACGAAAAATAAAGTATCTCTAAAAGTTCCGGTAGTATGGAGTAGGGAACTTCCTTTAAAAACTAATAGTAGAACACCCGGTTCATTAATGATGGTTCCTACAACGGCAGGAATGTTAATTGCTTATTACATATTGGAAGATATAAAAAAAATGGCTAATTTTTCTTAGCCTTTTTTAATGATTAAATCAATTAATTTTTGAGGATTTTCATCTTGATATAAAATAGAGTAAAGAGAGTAAATTATTGGGCATTTAAGATGCTTTCTTTTGAACATTGGATAAATAGCTTCCAACGTATTTAGTCCTTCAACTGTGTTTTCTTTTAAGTATTTTTCTAATGCTGTTTTACTAGTCTTTTTAGCCACTTTCTCTCCATAACTATAATTTCTACTTTGAGGTGAATTACATGTTAAAATTAAATCTCCTAAGCCCCCTAAACCATTTAAAGTTTCTAAAGATGAATTCATTTTATACAAAATATTAAATAATTCTTGATAAACATAAGTTAAATATAAGGCATTGGTACTTTCATGATATTTTAAACCACTTATGATACCAGAACCTATTGCATAAATATTTTTAAGGCAACTACATAAAGCAACACCATTTAAGTCAGAAGATTCTTCAATCCGGACATTATTTGTTGCAAATAAACTTTTAAAAATAGCACGACATTTTTTATCTTTACTAGCAATAACAAAACCAATTGGGTCGATTGCCACCACATCATTTGCAAATGTTGGACCACCAAATAAAGCTATTTTATTTTTTAAATGTTTAGTTACTATTTCCGGGACAAATTTTTTGCTATTAGCAGCAATACCTTTAGTTCCAATATAAACTGGGATATTAGGAGAAATAAGATGCTTAATATCTTTACAAACATCGTTTAAATAATTAATACTAGTTAATAAAAATACTACATCAGCTTCCTTTAAAGTTTCTTCGTAATTATTAGTTACCTTGATATTTTTAGGGATACTTTTATCTTTAAATATTGTATTTAATTTTTTAGTTTCTAAAAAACTTTCTACTAACTTTTCGTTTTCACTCCACATTGTAATGTTTTTATTTTTATCAGAAGCAAGTAATAAAGCGATAGAGGTACTAAAAGCTCCTGTTCCAATAATTCCTATTTTCATTTTTAATGTCCACCTTTCATTTCATTATACAATTTATTTATATTAGCTTCGTATTTATTATTTTTAGCTTGGTAATATTTTTTTCCTTTTAAATTTTCTGGTAAATATTCTTGAAAAACCCAATCATTTTTATAATCATGAGGATATTTATAGGTTGTACTAGATGTTTTAATATGATTTGGTACATTTCCCGTATTACCAGATCTAATATCATTTAAAGCAGCGTTAATGGCTAAATAAGCACTATTACTTTTAGGTGATAAAGCCATTTCGGTAATAACTGTTCCCAGAGGAATAACAGCTTCAGGCAATCCTACTAATTCGGCAGCATGAATGGCCGCCATAACTTTGGGACCAATCGAAGGATTAGCAAGACCAATATCTTCATAAGCAATAACACTCATTCTTCGATAAATACTATCTAAATCCCCAGCTTCTAAAAGCCTAGCTAGGTAATGGAGAGAGGCATCTACATCACTACCCCGAATAGACTTTTGAAAAGCACTTAAAACATCATAATGGCCATCTTCATTTTTATCATGAAAAAATACGGGCTTACTATTAATTGATTTTATTAAATTAATATCTACTTTTTTATCTTCACTAGTTGAATAATAACATACTTCTAAAGTATTAATAGCACTTCGGAAATCTCCAGAAGAAATTTGGGCAATATATTCTAAACTTTCTTGATCTATTTGAATATCTTCTAAATGCTCGCAAGCTTTTTTAAGACCTTTAACAATATCTTTAGAAGTAAGATCATGAACTTCAAAAATTTGCACTCGACTGCGAATAGCTGGATTTATTTTATGATAAGGATTAGATGTTGTAAGACCAATTAAAATGATTAAACCATTTTCTATATAAGGAAGAAGTAAATCTTGTTTATCTTTGTTTAATCGATGGATTTCGTCCATAATTAAAATCATTTCGCCTGCCATTTTAGCTTCTTCAATAACTATATCAAAGTCCTTTTTATTATTAATTGTCGCATTTAAAAAACGGTGAGGACGATTTAATTCATTAACGATAGCATTAGCTATACTAGTTTTACCTGTTCCTGGTTTTCCATATAAAATAAAAGAAAAAATTTTATTATTTCGAACCATATTAGATAATACTTTATTAGGTCCAATTAAATGTTCTTGACCGATTATATCTTCTAACTTGGTTGGCCTCAAACTATTTGATAATAATTCCAATTTTTATCACCATCTATAATTATATCATTTTTTAGACATAAATAAAGAGATTTGGCTTTTGTTTAACACAAAAATTCTATATAATAATTATAGGAGTATCATTATGACAAATGAAGATTATTATAATAAATATTTAGATTATTTATTGTTTGAACGAAAATTATCTAAGAATACTATTTTATCTTATAAAGACAATTTAAATCGTTTTGAAATATTTTTAAATGGCAAATCAATCAAAGATTTAAAAAGAGGCGATATTGAGAACTATTTAAAATTTAATGATCAAATGGCTGAAAAGAGTAGAGCCCATTATCTAACCGTTATTAAAAACTTTTTTGCCTTTTTAGTTTTAGAAAATTTAATAGCTGAAAATCCTTGTGAAACTATTGAATCTCCTAAAATATCGAAAAAGTTGCCTAATTATTTAACTGAAGAAGAAATTGATAATTTATTAAATATTCCTTTAAATACTCCTTATGATTATCGAAATAAAGCAATGTTAGAACTTTTATATGCTAGTGGCATTAGAGTTTCCGAATTAATTAATTTAAAATTAAATAATATTGATTTACAAGAAGATTTTATTCGGGTTGAAGGGAAGGGGAGTAAAGAAAGAATCAGTCCCATTTCGGATATAGCAGTTAAATATTTAAAAATTTATATTAACGAATATCGTAATCTACTATTAAAGAAAAAAGATAGCGAGTATCTTTTTATTAATAATTTTGGAAATAAAATATCTAGGCAAGGCTTTTTTAAAAACTTAAAACAAATTGCGAAGAGTAAAGGAATTGAAAAAGATATTAGTCCTCATACTTTGCGCCATTCTTATGCAACTCATCTTCTTCATCATGGAGCTGATTTACGAATTATTCAAGAACTTTTAGGACATAGTGATATCTCAACAACCCAAATATATACTCATTTATTAAATGAACAAATTAAACAAGAATATGAAAAACATCCTCGAGCAAAAAAAGAAGGAAACCTTAAGTAGTTTCCTTTTTAAGTTTCTAACTAACGACTTTGTTCGTTTCTGCTAGATCTACTATTATTATTTCTAGAATTTTCTTTACTTTGATTATTATTTCTGTTATTTCTAGAATTTTGTTCTTTTTGATTGTTTCTAGAGTTATTTCTAGAATTATTATTACTATTTCTATTCATAAATCTATTACCTCCTACTTATATTATGTACTTTTTATAAAACTTAATTCATAAAGTATAGGGGTGATACTATGGAAATAATTGGTCCTTTACTAGTTTCTACCATAGCTGGTCTTTCGACGGTAATTGGAGCATTTATTGTCTTTTTAAAGATTAAAAAGGAAAATATTAATAAATTTATAACGTTTTGTTTAAGTTTTTCTTTAGCTATTATGATTGGAATAAGTCTTACCGATTTAATACCTAATTCCTTAAATACTTTGCTTCATGAAGATTTAAAAAAAGGCCTTTTATTAGCTATTTTATCGATTTTTACAGGTATTATAGCTATAAAAATATTAATATCAAAAATATCAAAAGCTAAGGAAGATTGTAGTAATTTATACAAGTTAGGTATTTTAAATATGATTGCTTTAATGTTACACAATTTCCCCGAAGGAATTGCTACATTCTTAAGTTCCTATCAAGATATGAGTATGGGTTTGCATCTTGGACTGGCGATCATGCTTCATAATATTCCTGAAGGAATTAGTATCGCCGTACCTATATATTATGCTACTAAAAATAAGCGTGAAGCTCTAACCAAAACTTTTATATCTGGTTTTGCAGAACCATTAGGAGCGATATTAGCTTATTTATTATTCAAAAATTATATTACTAATGAACTAATAAGTATGGTTTTATTATTAGTAGCAGGGATAATGATTACCATTTCTATTGAAGAAATTTATCCTGAAACTTTAAAATATCAAGAAAAACATGCTATTATTAAAGGATTTTTATTAGGAATAGGACTTATTTTAATTAATCATTTTTTCTTATAGATAGGAGCTAAAATGAAAACAATCGGAATTATTTTAAGAGATTATAAGAGTGAAAATAACAATTCTTTACAAGCTTTTCGGGATGATTTATTAATTTTTCTTCGGCAATATGAAATAAACGTAATTGCTATACCAATTTGTTTTTATAATAATGTATATGAAGAATTGAAGAGAGTAGAGGAGAGTATTAGTCTTTGTGATGGCATAATTTTACCAGGTGGCTCAGAATTACATGAAATCGATTTAAAAATTGTCAATTATTTATATGAAAAAGATTTACCAACCCTAGGTATATGTTTAGGTATGCAAGAGATTTCTATGGCTTTTGATGGTAAGATTGATTATTTAGAAAATACTTTTCATCAAAGTAGTAATAAATATGTTCATGATATTAATATAAAGAAAGATAGTAAGTTATTTAGCATATTAAAAAAAGATAATATTCCCGTTAATAGTCGTCATAAAGAACATATTTTAAAAACTAATTTAAGTATTACAGCCGTATCTGAAGATTTAGTTATCGAAGGTGTGGAAGCCAAATCTAAACGTTTTTTTATTGGAGTACAATGGCATCCAGAGAGTATTTTACATGATTATTATTCTAAACAATTATTTGATGCTTTTATAGATAGTATTTAATATTAGTTTTTATACAAGTTAACATAACATATATTATATGAAACTATATAAATATGATTTTTGATTGATTAATTATGGATTATTTATTATATATAATCTTAATATACTATACTTATTTTACTATTTATTCATCTTTATATAAATATTAAACTTATAAAAAAATTAATTTAAATATAAAAATTTTAGACTATTATACGTTCTGTATTTGAATTTGAGATGATGAATTATCCATCTAAATTATTTTCGAACGCTTCTACACATCTTTATTTTAATTCAATATATTATATATACTCCCTCCTCTTTTGGCTTTAAAAGGTAAAAGGGGAGTTTAATTTATTCTAGAATTATAAAAGGTACAATGCTCGCATAAAGGATGGATTCTTTTATTATCTTGAAAACCTTTTTGCAAACGTAAAAAAAGGGGAGTTGCCATAATTTCTTTTAAAGAATTATGAAAAATATTGCCTAAAGTTATTTTTCCGTCATTATCCAAACAACACGGAACAACGCTTCCATCTACTAAGATAGCCAAATGATCTTTTAAAGCTAAGCAAGTCCCCGTAATTTGGACTCTACCCTCTTTTATTCTATCATTGGGCCAAACAAACTCCCCTTCCCTAGAAAAAAAGATATTCTTAGCTAAGGTTTTAGTATGTGTCGTACTATCTATATTACTTTGATACCTTTCATTAAGATAATTTTGAATATCTAAAGTATCATTTCGCCATAAACGATAATTTATATAAGTACCTTTTTTACTTAAATCCTCACATATTTGGCATGTTTTATTTAAATATTTGGAAGAAGAAATATTATTTTGTTCTTTTATAGCATGTAAAGAAATATTTATCTGGCGAATAATATTATTTTTATCTAAGCGATCTAATAAAAAGCCATTAGTGGTAATATTAACATAAAAACCTTTTTCATGAGCTAATTTTATAAAATCATTTATTAATGGATGCATTAAAGGTTCTCCCATAACATGTAAATAAATATAACTAGTATAAGGCTTTATTTGATCTAATATATAATTAAAATTATCATAAGACATAAAAAGTTTTTCTCTTGTAGTTTTAGCACAGTAATGACAAGCCAAATTGCAAATATTGGTTATTTCAATATAAATTTTTTTAAATTTCATTTTTCAAAATAAAAGAAAAGCTTTAAACTTTTCTTGATTCTATTTCAGCGATTTTTTCAATTATTTCTGCAGCATTAGCTTCTGTCATTTCAGTATAACCTAATTCTTTTAAAGCTTGGATACGAATAGTATTTAATTGTTGCGTACGGCTTAATTTTTCTTCATTTTTTTGTTCTATTTCTTGAACAAAGCGTTTATGACTATCAGCTAATTTACTACGACTTGCTCCCCCATTATTATAAAGAGTTAGAGCAGAATATAAAATACCTTCAAAAATAAATTGTTTATCTTCATTAAAACGATATTCTTCAGGATTAGTAAATCCGGTAGTCTTAGACATATAACCTAAAATATATTTAATTTCAGGGACATTATCAATTGATTGCAATAAATGATATAAATATTCAATGGCATAAAAATTTTCTTCTTTTTTACTTTCGTCTAATAATTTTTCTTTTAATAAATAAGTAATATCCCCTAATAAAGTTTGTTCTTCTTTATTTAAACCTTTTAAATCAAAATAATTATCCATATCACTTGAAGATTTAACCCCTTGATTTAAACGAGATTCTACGGCCATCAAATAATCGGTAGTAACTTTGATTTTGCTAAGTGTTCCTTCATCACCGTCTTCAATATCTAATAATTTAAATAATAAAATTTTCTTTTCTTTTGGCCATTTATTAATATCATCAAGTTCTAAATAATTATAGACCATTTGGCGAGATACTCCTAAATATTTAGCTAATCTTACTTTTGATATTCCTAGTTCTTGTAATAATTCATTTAATCTTCCCATGCGTAATCTCCTCTCGCATTTTACATTTAAATTATAAGCAATTTAACACTTTTTTGTCAAGTGTAAATGTATGTAAAGATTATAAATAATATAATTTTTCGCCATTTTTATAAATTTCTTTAATGATGCCACATCCTAAACATTCTTCGTTATCATAAAATACACAAGCTTGTCCAGGAGTAACGGATTTTACTTTTTCCGGATAACTTACTTTAACATGATCTTGATCTAAATATTCTAATGATACTGGATAGTCATCTCCCCGGTACCGAAACTTCGCTGTGCAATTTTTGGGACGCTTGTCACTAATAAAATTAACATCTTCTAATAGACAAGCATCGCTATATAAGTATTCACTATCGCCATAAGCTACATATAAAATATTTTTTTTCGGATCTTTGCCACAAACATAATGTCTTAGCGTATCGCCACTTATTCCTACATTACGTCTTTGTCCAATAGTATAGTTCATTAAACCTTGATGTGTTCCAATTTCTTTTCCAGTCTTAACATCAATAATAGGTCCAGGATTAGGTTTTAAATAATTTTTGATAAAATCTTGAAAATTTCTTTCCCCAATAAAACAGATCCCTGTTGAATCTTTCTTTTTAGCAACGTTCAAACCAATATCTATAGCTATTTGGCGAACCTCTTTTTTAGTTAAATTACCAACTGGAAATAATACTTGCTTTAATTGTTCTTTACTAATCATAGCTAAAAAATAACTTTGATCTTTAGTTTGATCTAATCCGCGTAATAATTTATTATCAATACATCTAGCATAATGCCCTGTTGCCATATAATCAGCTCCTAATTTTAGGGCTTCTTTTTTAAATAAATCAAATTTAATATATTTATTACATAATAGATCTGGATTAGGAGTCCGACCACGCTCTAATTCCTTTAAAAAATAGGTGAAAACATCATCCCAATATTCTTTAATAAAATCGATGCGATGTAAAGGGATTCCTAAAATTTTACAAGTTTCTAAAGCATCATTATAATCTTGTTCTTGAGGGCAAATATAATTATTTAAATTAGGATTACCAGAAATATCATTATTTATCATTGAATCCCAATTGCGCATGAATAAACCTTCTACTTCATATCCTTCTTTTTTTAAAAGATAGGCAGAAACTGCTGAATCTACTCCCCCACTCATTCCGACAATGACTTTTGTCATAATATCACCTTTTCGCCATGTATTATAACACGTTTTAGTGAAAAATAAAAATAAGGACCTTATTAGAAATAAAATAAACAAATAAATCATTCATAATTAAAAAAATCCCAATTAAAAATGCTCTTTTTAAAAATGGTAAGAAATTTATTTTCTTTGATTTAAGATAATAAAAATAATTTTTAAGAAATTGAATTAAATAGTAAAATAGATAAAATAAAAGTAAGATATAGACCATTTTTATAAGAATAAAATAAAGACTAAAATGCAAAATAAATTTCCATTTATAAAGAGAAAATAACATAGGAATAAGAAAGCCAATCCCTATTCCTTCTAAAAATAAAATGCCGATTAAGATTAATGTCCCTAAAAATAAAAAACAAGAAGCAATGATAATTAAAATTAAACAAATATGAATAAATATATTTTTTAGAGAAAAAACATTATGTTTAAACACATTATCTATATTTAAAAGAATTGTTTTTTTAAGACCAATATCTTGTTTAAAATAAAATAAAATTCCGGTTATTATGCCAAATATAAAAAGAATAGAAAGAAATAACAAAATATTTTTATGCTTTTTTAAGCTTGTCCTAATTTTCATTGCTAATCACCTTTATAAATCATATTTACTAAAAGCTAAAAATATGTTAAATTTATTTTATTAGAGGTGAAATTCATGAGTAAAAGAACTAGAAAAATTGTTGTCTGGTTGATGGTATTTGTAATGGTTGGTAGTGTTTTTGCTACAATTATTGGTTATATATTACAAGCGAGTTAAAAAAACTCGTTTTTAATTTAATTATTTTTTAAATTTTTATTTATTATCCAAGAAAATAAAATATAAATCAAAATATATACTAGCCATATAACTGAATATTCCATAACATTTATTAAAAAATAACTAAATTTAATATTTACATATTCATAAAATAAGTTATAAATTATAAAAAAACAAAATATTCTTATTAGTAAAACACTAAAAAAGGAAATAATTGCTTTTAAAATAAATGATTTAGTTCTGGATATTCGACAATTTATAAATTCAAGTGAATGCGTTTTTTCAAACATAAAGAAAGTATGGATCATATATAAAATTACAAAAAATTGATATAGAACAAATAAAGAATAAGCATTATTTTCATAAAAAATACCTAAAACTTCTACCATATCGTATTTGGTGATATCATTTGGAGAATTAAAAATTAAATAACAATATAAGATTAAAAACAGAATATAAATAACACACCATGGTATAGTTTTTTTAAGACTAGTAATAAAAGCTGTAATTTGATAATTCAATTCATTTTCCTCGTTTCTAACTTATTTTTCTTTTTTTACTTGGCCATCAACAAAAAGATAAATTTCGTCAGCCAATTCATCCAAATCTTCTTTTATATGACTGCTAATAATAATTAACTTTCCTTGTTTCCGTAACTTTTTTAATAATTCCTTTATTTTTTTGACACTTGCCTCTTCTATTCCGTTAAATGGCTCATCTAAGATAATTATCTCTTGATCTTCCATAATAGCTTGAGCTATACCTAATTTTTGCTTCATTCCTAATGAATATTTGCTATATTTTTTATCTTTTTCTTCTATTAAATTTACTTCTTCTAAAACATTAATGATTTTTTCTTTACCAATCTTTTTTTGTAATTCTGCTAAAAGTTGTAAATTTTCTAAACCACTAAGACTACCAAAGAAATTTGGCTGTTCGATCAAAGCACCAATATTATATTTATAAATATCGCCATTTATTTCATTACCATTGATTAAAACTTTGCCACTACTTGGTTTTAAAACATCACATATTATTTTTAATAATACAGATTTACCGGAACCATTCCTTCCTCGAAAGCCATATATTTTACCACTTTCTAAAGTCATATTAACATTTTTTAAAATTGTTGCATCTTTAAAATTTTTACATAAATTTTTAACTTCTAATTTCATATATATACTACCTTTCTTTATTAATATCTAAATATAATTTTTCTTTATTTTTAAATGCTAAATAAACAACTAAGCATGAAATTAAACAGCAGGTCATTCCAAAACCAAGTGTTAACCATGTACCATACATATCATTAAATCTGAAAAAATTTAATAAATTAATTATTTGTGTCCTATCAATTACATATTCAAAGAAAATCTGAATAGAAATAATAACTAAAAATGCTACTATTACTGATGTAAAATAATTAAAATTTTTTCGTGAGCAAATTAAACCTATATTTATGAATGTACTTAAATAAAGCAACATATTGATTAAATACAAAACTATAAAACAAATTGGATGTTTTAGCATAGAATCTTGCCATCCCGTATCTTGAATAATAATTGAATATGAATTATCTAGTCCCTCACAATGTATTTCAAATAGAAAAACAAGTAACATTATTGTTGGTAAAATCCAAATATATCTATATGCTTCTTTTAATATTTTTTTTAGAACACTTTTATATGGTAATCTTATTATGTAATTGAGTAACATTTTGTTTTTCCAAAATAAACAAGGCCATATTACTGAGGTTGCTATTGTAATAGCTACAACGATTACTGCTATAGAACTATATTTGTCCAAAACAAGTAAATAATGCATAGATAAAAAACCATCTTTTTTATAATATCTTTCTTCACAAAACTTTAATGCCTGCCAAGACAGTCCTTCTCTATCTCCAGAATAATATTTTTCACAATCCTCTTTAAAATAATCCCTCATATCTGGTTCATTAATATAATCTATACATGCATAGATAGAAAATGAACCATATAACACCAGTAATAAAAAGGAAATTATAATTATAAATTTTTTTCTCATAATATCACCAAATTAAAACAATATGCTATCTTTTTTATCTAAAATAATCTTAACATAAATATAGCAATATGACAAAGAAATCTCCTAGAATAAATCGAGTATTTTACCTTGTAAGTTTATGAAACTTATTATATAATAAAAGAAGAATAAAGAGGGAGGATAATGTATGTTTAAGGACTTCAATTACGAACGCACACCTGTAGTTGATATCGTTAACGAAATGATTATAGATGCTGCTAATAAAAATGCCAGTGATATACATTTTGATCCTACCCCTAACTCAATTAAAGTTCGAATTCGGGTTGATGGTGAATTAATTGATTATGCTACTGTCCCTGAATCAATTAAAAATCCTTTAATTACCAGAATAAAAATTATTTCAGGCATGAATATTACTGAATCACGTCTTCCTCAAGATGGAGCAATAAAAAATATCGGAGGGAAAAATTTAGATTTACGTGTTTCTACCCTTCCCATAGTTTATGGTGAAAAAGTTGTTATTCGTATTTTAGATTATAGTATGAGTAATAATGGTTTGGAATCATTAGGTTTTTCTCCTAAAAACTTAGAAAAAGTTAAAAAAATGATTGAAATTCCCAGTGGTATTATTTTAATCACTGGTGCTACTGGTACTGGTAAATCAACAACTGTTTATTCTATGCTTCAAATTCTTAATACTTCTGAAAGAAATATTATTACAGTTGAAGACCCCGTAGAAATGAAACTTTCTGGTATTAATCAAGTTCAAACAATGAGTGAGATTGGTCTTACATTTGCTAATGCTCTTCGTAGTATATTACGGCAAGACCCTGACATTATTATGATCGGAGAAATTCGTGATGATGAAACAGCCCGTATTGCCGTTCGAGCTTCCATTACTGGGCATTTAGTTTTATCAACTATTCACACTAATAATTCATTAAATACGATTGAAAGACTTTTAGATATGGATGTTGAACGTTACTTATTAGGTTCAGCTTTAGCTGGAGTTATTAGTCAAAGATTAGTAAAAAAATTGTGCCCTAAATGTCGAAGTTCACGAGCAGCAACCGATTATGAAAAAAATGTTTTCAAAGAAGTTTTAGGCATGGATATTTCGGATATTTATACTCCAGTTGGTTGTGACGAATGTTTTAAAGGTTATAAGGGTCGTATAGCTATTCAAGAAGTCTTAGATATTAATCAATCTATTAGAGATGCAATTACTAATAATATTCGCAAAGAAGAATTACGTAAATTAGTATATGCAGATGAAACTACTACAACTCTACTAGAAGATGGTTTAATCAAAGTAGTTGAAGGTTTGACAAGTTTTGAAGAAATATTAAGAGTTATTGATATTGAAGATGATATCGGTTCAGAAGAAGTTGGTATACGTAACGCTTTAATGGGTAAAACAAATCAAGATTCTAATGAAGAAAAAGAAGAATTACCAGATGAATTACCGGATAATGATAATACTATAACTGAAACGGATACTGATATAAATAATGAACCAAGTGAAGAATTAAAAACGGCAGAAATTGAAAATTTAGAATTAGAAATTGATCAATTAGAAGAGCAAAATACGCAAGATACTTTAGAAACATTGGAAAACGAAATTGAAACATTATAAAAAGTGATTTTACGATCACTTTTTTAAATTAAATAAGTTACATATTGAAATTTTTCAAAAAAGAAATAAATTATAAATAAACTACTGACTAAAAATGGTCCAAAAGGTACTTCATTATTTTTCTTTAATAGTAAAGTTCCAACAGCATATGGTAAAGCTAAGAAAGTAGCTAATATCAAAGAAATCATGGTAAATTTATAGCCTAAAATTAAACCCGTAACAAAAGAAAATTTAATATCTCCCCCTCCTAAAGATTCTTTTTTAAAAATAATATTGCCAATTTGGCGAATGAGTAACATTGTTAAGAAAGCTAATAAGCCATCAAGCAAGCTAAATAAAGCCTCTGGCCAACCTAAATAATACAATTTTAAACTAAAAACTAAACCAATTGCTATTATTAAAGGGGAATCTAAAATTATTAAATATTTAAAATCAGTAATAAATATTAAAACTACTAAAGATGAAATAATTAATAATATGAAAAATTGATAGCTAAAATTAAACTTTAAATAACTGACTAAAAATAAAGTCCCTGTAAATATTTCATAAACCAGATACTCATGGGTTAATTTTTTATGACAATAACGACATTTACCTTTTAAGAATATAAAAGATATTATAGGTATTAAATCATAAAATTTTAAAGGATGGTTGCAATATGTACAATGACTCCCTGGAGAAATTATTGATTCATGATTGGGTAATCTAGTACCAACAACGTAAAAGAATGAACCAAAAATAGTTCCAATAATAAATATAAGTACTCCTAACATAATATCCCCCTACATATCTAATTGATTTACTAAACCAAACATTGGAACTATAACAGCTAAAATAATTGCTCCAACGACAAATGCTAATAAAGAAATTAGGACTGGTTCAATAAATGATTTTAAATTGGTAACAATACTACGATGCATTTCAGCATAGTAATCACTAACCCTTTTCATCATTTCAGCTAATTGTCCTGTAGATTCACCAGTAACAATCATATAATAAGCAATATCAGGTATAGCCCAGTGATCTTTAAAAGACGCTGATATTTTATCTCCTTTGACGATATTTTTAATTGTCGCTTCCATAATGTCTTTGTAAATTTCATTATTAGTAATACGACTTAATATATCCATACTATCTGTAATAAAAACGTTATTAGCTAAAAGGGATGAAAATGTTTTGGTAAAAATTGTTAATTCTTTATATATAATAACATTTTTTATAATAGGTAAATGCATTAAAATATATTGAAAATTTCTTCGGAAAGCTTTGATATATTTATAGCAAAAATAAATAGTGCCGATTACTAAAACGATGATTAGTAAAATGCTCCATATATGAGTTTGTAAATAATTACTTAAATTAATAATAAATAAAGTTAATCCATTGATTTCAGCATCGGATTCTTCGTATATTTGCACAAATTGTGGAATAACGTATAGCAAGATAAATGTTATTACGGCTGTTGCAAAAACACTAACAATTGCCGGATACATAATTGCACTAATCATTTGTTTTCGGGTTTTCTCTACTTCTTCATAATAATTAGACATATCAGATAAAGTGGCTTCTAACTCCCCTGTTGCTTCAGCAGCTCTAATCATATTAATTAACAAAGGTGGAAACATCGAACCTTGCTTTTCTAGTGCTTTAGAAAAAGCTTCTCCCATAGTTAACTCGTACACAATAGATTGAAAAGCCTTACGATATCTTTTTTTACTTTTCATTTGATTATTAAGAATTTTAACAGAATCAGTTAATGGTATACCACTTTTAATATAAGTAGAAAGCTGAGTTAACCAAAAAAGTAAGTCTTTATTCGACATTCTAGTTGCAAAAATACTTGAATCACCATATAAAAAATCAATGTATTTATCATTTTTTATTTCGTAAACTGTATATGATTCTTGAAGTAAAAAAGTATTTACATCCAACTTAGAATAACCATTTATTGTACCAGTTTCCATTTTTCCATCTTTATTCATAGCCCGATACCAATAAACAATAGGATTTTTACTCCGTACACTGCCTTCAGCTTGTAATTCCTTACTTAAATTCGCTTGCTTAGCCTGTAATTTTTGCAACTGGCTTTTACTAAGGCGAATATTTTTTTTTATTGTAGTTCCAGTTTTTTTACGATAACCGAACATATCAATCGTCATAAATGATAAGCCTTTTACAGCATAATGAATAATATCTCCCATAATTAGAAAAAATGATTGAAAGATTAAAATAGGTAAAGGTAATTTTTTTTCGTTTATGATATTACTAGTATTTTCCATAACATCTTCCCTTTCCTATTTTCTTACTTAAAATTATATCACATTTATTTTTAAATTGGCAAAATATTTAGTACTTTAGCATAAAATAAAACAAGGTGAAGTAAAATGTTTAATGTTACAGGTCTTGCTCGAGGTTTAAGTATTGGCAAAATTATTGGAGGAATCTCTAAAACTTTGCGAATCGCCAATCAAATTATTCCTTTATATCAACGAGCTAAACCCGCTATAGCTAATGCCCGCAATATGATTAGTGTTTTAAAAGAAATGAATAAAAAAGATGTTTCTACCGTTAATACAAATAGTACTAGTAAAAAAACTTCAAATAAAGTAAATACGTTAAAAGAGCAAAATAAAAAAGCGGTAGCTAATCCCACTTTCTTTCTATAAATATTTTTTTAATAAAATTTTTTTAGTAAATATTTTTAATTTAGCCCAAATATTTTTTTTAAATGATAATTTTTGATTAATTTTTTCCAATTCATTATAAAGAGAAACGTAATATTCTTTATGTAAAGAATCGTATTTTCCAAAAAGAATCTCCGAAATAGAATATGGGGTATGTTTTTTCGTAAAAACATTTATTACATAATAATGCCCATGTTCATATACTACTCTTTCTTTTTGTAAATAATATTTTTGTTTGCGTAATTGTTTTCTTAAATTACTTAAATCATTATTAGATTGAATAATCAGTTTTTTAATAGGATAATTTTTGGCTGTTTTAACAATATGTAATATGGTACTAGTACCCATACCAGCTATAACTAAAGTATCAATATCCGTTTCTAAAATATTAGTTAAACCATCTGATAAATAAGTTTTTATCTGATTTTGATAGTTAGCTTTAATAATGTTTTGCTTAGCGTTATCTAAAGCATTTTGATTGATATCACTAGCAATTACTTTTTGACATAATTCATTTTCAACTAAGTAAATAGCTAAATAAGCATGATCACATCCGATATCGACAACTTTATCTTCCAAATTTATAAATGATGCAATAGTTTTTAAACGTAAACTTTTCATTAATCAGATAAAAAATCCTTTAATTTTTTAGCCCGAGATGGATGACGTAATTTTCTTAAAGCTTTAGCTTCAATTTGCCGAATTCTCTCTCTTGTTACATTAAATTTTTTACCAACTTCTTCAAGAGTATGACTTGTTCCATCTATTAAACCAAAACGTAACTCTAAAACTTCTTGTTCTCTTTCTTGTAAAGTTTGTAAAACTGCTTTAATTTCTTCTTTTAATATTTCATTAGTAGCATATTCTTCTGGTGTCATTGTACTTTCATCTTTAACGAAATCTCCTAAATGGGAATCGTCTTCTTCCCCGATAGGAGTCTCTAAAGATACAGGATCTTGACTAATTTTAATAACTTCTCGGACTTTTTCAACGGTAATACCCATTTTTTTGGCAATTTCTTCTTCGCTAGGTTCTCGATTTAATTCTAGGGTTAATTGTCTTTGAATACGAGCCATTTTATTAATAGTTTCAACCATGTGAACAGGTACCCGAATAGTTCTTGCTTGATCAGCTAAGGCTCTCGTTATAGCTTGGCGAATCCACCAAGTAGCATAAGTCGAAAATTTAAATCCTTTATCGTAATCAAATTTATCAACGGCTTTCATTAAGCCAATATTTCCTTCTTGAATTAAATCTAAGAATAATAAACCACGACCAACGTATCTTTTGGCAATACTAACTACTAAACGTAAATTAGATTCAGCTAAAATATTTTTGGCCATCTCATCTCCGGTAGCAGCTTTTTTAGAAAGTTCTAATTCTTCTTCAGCAGATAACAAACTAATTTTACCAATTTCTTTTAAATACATTCTAACAGGGTCATTAATATTAACATCTTTAGTTATTTCGGCATCATCTAAGATAATTGGTTCATCTTTTGTTAAGCTTTTAGCACCATCATCCCCATTTTCTTCATCACTAGCAACAATTTCAATATCATTTTCAACAAAAAAATTATATAATTCATCTAATGAATCATTGTCAACATCCAATCCTTTTAATGCCTCAGCTAGTTGTTCAAAAGTAATCACACCTTTTTCTTTACCTAATTTTAATAATTCTTCTTTTCTTTCTTCTAATGTTTTAATTACTTTCATTCTTTACACTTCCTTTTTTAATTCGGTAATTTTTTCGGTCAATTCGATCTTTTTATGAATATCAAATTCTACTTTAATAGCTTCTTTTAACTCTTTTATTTCTTGTTCTTTTATATGTTTTTTAATTCTTAACAATAATTCTAGCATGTCATTTTCGCTTAATTCATTTACTTTAACATTTTCTATTATATCCATTATTTCTGCTTTTAACGGAATAGTTTCTAAATAAGTCATAAAATCAGCTAAATTAATAGTTTTATTAGTTTCGTAATAATAAAGTATTTCATTAGCAATACTTCGATTTTCTTTTTCGAGAAAAATACCTAGATGATTCTGATAAAGTCGAATATAAATGGGATCATTCATCATATAATATAAAACTTCATCAATCATATTTTGATACCCACTTTTTTTCTTTTTTTCTTTTTCCTTAGATGGCAATACTTCCTTTGCTTCTTTTTTATTATTATGATCTAGTTGTTCTTTTAAAACAGCATAAGAAATATTATATTCATTACTTAATTTTTGTAAAGTAACTTCTTTTAAAATTTCGTCATCTGTATTTTTTAAATTTTCAATAACAGCTTTAATATAGTCAGCTAAATCAGCCGAAGAGTCTAAATTCTTATTTTTCTTTAGATAATTTAACTTAAAATCAATGAAAGATATGGCATTTTTAATATTTTCGACGATGGAAGAAATTCCATATTTTAAGGTATATTCATCAGGATCTTTTGCCCCATTTAAACGAACGATTGCTATATCTAAGCCATTTTCTTCCAAAGCGTTACCATTTAAATAAGTTGCTTTTTCGCCAGCTTCATCATTATCTAACATTAAAATAATTTTAGCTCGTAATTTTTTTAAAGTTTCAATTTGCTCTTTAGTTATGCTTGTCCCCATTAAAGCTACTACATTTTTAAGACCACTTGCATATAAACGAATGACATCCATATTACCTTCAACGACAACAACTTCTTTTTTCAAGCGAATAATATCTTTAGCTTGATGATAATTATATAGAATATTACCCTTTTTAAATATATGAGTTTCTTTGCTATTTAAATATTTTGGCTTGATAGTATCATCTAAATAGCACCGAGCAGTAAATCCTACTACTTGGCCATCTAAATTATGAATAGGAAACATAATACGATTCCGAAATACATCATATATATTATTATCAGAATTATTTATAAGTCCTAAATCTTCTAATATTTTTTCTTTAAAGCCTTTTTTGACCAGAAGATTTCCTAAAACATTCTTATCTAAAGATAAACCTATATCAAAACTTTTTTGCGTTTCTAAATCTAAGCCTCGTTCTTGCAAATAAATACTAGCTTTTTCCCCCGCTACACTATTTAAATTATTTTGATAAAATTTCATTGCAAAATTCATTATTTCATATTCTTCTTGAAATTTATTTTCTTTTTCGATTTTTATTTGCGTTTTTAAAGTAATTCCTGCTTTATCAGCTACGAGTGCAACAGCTTCGCTAAAAGAAATATTTAAGAAATTCTCAATAAAAGTAAATACATTCCCAGTAGCTCCACAAGAAAAACATTTATAAATTTGTTTTTCCAAAGATACACTCATACTAGGAGAATGGTCTTCATGAAAAGGACATACCCCAAAATAATTTTTACCTTTTTGGGTAAGAGGCACATAAGAAGATATAACATCAACTATAGATACAGCATTGCGAATATCATTGATTTCTTTTTGTGAAATAAACGCCATAAAAAAGCCTCCTAATCTTATATATTACGACAACATAACTAATTTCCTTTTTTTTAGCCAAAAAAATACGAAAATTGGCAGTAAATTTCGTATTTTAGAAGTTTTTCTCTAATTTTCCTTGAATATTGGCGATAATTTTAATTTGATTTTTTGTTTTGGAATGAATTTTATTTACATTTATTATACGATAACAATAAATATTATTCTGCTTTTTTATTATCACATTATCATTTATAGTAAAAAGAAAGTTATTTTCCTCTGGCGTTACAATTATTAATTGATTATTATTAAATTTAATCTTAATATTTAACCCTTTTCCTTCCATTTTCGCTTCTTTCCATGTTAACTTTTCACGAAAATCAAATTTTGGAATAACAAATTCTAATTTCGTTGGCCAATCAAAACTTAAATGAACTAATAAATGAATAATTATAAAGATATATTTAACAAACATTATATCTCCTTTCTTGGAGGGTATTTGTTAGACTAGCACAAATAATTTCAAAAAACAAAAAATAAAAAAAGGCTTTTTTTACTTATTCCTTTTTAAATTTAGTTTAATTTTCCATTTTTCGTTAAGTAAAAAAATACCTATACTAAGTAAATTAGCTAAAAGAATAGCTATATATACTCCTTCATAAAAATTAGTTAAGATGGAACATGGCAAAATTAATAAGCCTAAAATTATACTATATAAAAATATTGTTTTTTTAGTATAAGGAGAATAATAAGAAAGTGTTGCTATAAAGACTAAAGCAAATAAAATGGTACTAGAAAATGTATGAATTAAGAAAAAGCCTAAATTTTCTTTAAATACTGTATATATTAGTAAATTAATTATATAAATACCTAAACTATACCAAACAATTTCTTTTTTATAATACTCATCAAAACATAAAATAATAAAAGCAATAAAAATAATTATAATATTAGATGTGAAAATACCACTAATATTATGCCCTATTAATAAATCTAAAAAAGAATATTGAAAGTTACTACTACTTTCTAGCGCATTTTCATAAAAATAAGAATGAAAAAGTCCTAATATTCCTCCCAATAATAATTTAAATATTACTATTAAATTAATAGAATGATTAATTTTTCTTTTGGCTAATTCATTATAAATAAATAAATAAAGACTTATAAAAATGGCAGTTAATAATATATTAGTTGATATTGGTAAAATCATAATATATAGTAATCCAAAAAACTTACTATTAAATATTTCAGCATTATGATAAATATAATCGAAAAAAACTCCTAAACCAAATCCTAATAAAGGATATAAAAATACCATAATTAAATCTTTTAAATTACTATAACCGTGAATAAAAGGCACTAAACCATTTTTATAAAGACCAAATAAAATAAATAATAGGAAAAAGATATAATATTTAAAAGTTAAGGAATTATTTATTTTTTTATGTAATCTACTCATTTTCATCACCTGTCAGATATTTTCGTAAATTTATATAAGCTGGGCATATATAAGTACATAATCCACAATTAATACATGGTACTTTTTCCTTTTTTAAATAAGCTTGTAAAGGATTAGAATGAATAGGACATACTTCGATACATTTACCACATTTAATACATTTCTGAGGTTTATTTGCTCTTTTTTTCATAATCATTATTCCCGCTAAATTAGGAGTAACAATTAATGTTTCAATATTCATTTTTATTCCTTGCATAAGGCCATTTACATAAATATCATAATCTTCGAAGTTTATATCAAAATAAGTTTTTATAAGATCTAATACTTTAGTACCAATTTTAACATTAAAGATTTGGGGGGTATCAATTCCATCTCCGCTAATAGTAATATATTTTTCAAGGAGAGGACTTTGTTTTTTAATATTATAGTATATTTCATATACTTCACTAGCTTTAAGATAAATATAATGATCTTTTATATGTAATTTTTTTAGCAAATTTTCTTCTT
>CANRLP010000003.1 GCA_947631515.1 uncultured Bacilli bacterium | reverse complement strand
AAAAAGAAACGGTTATTGCCCATTTCTTACTTATTTGTATAATGATAATATTGAAATTCTTGTAAAGATTTGGCAACTTCATCCAAATCATCAAAATCGTCGGGTTCAGTACTTAAAATATCTTCAATTAATAGCAAAATTTCCGTAATCGAAGAACATGATTGATAATTTATATGATTAACATCTAATATGGCCATTTGTTCTTTCGTTAAATATAATTTATCATTTATTTTAACTAATTCATTATTATGTATTGTATTATTAATTAATTCTTCAATATTTTTCATAAAAACTTTCCTTTTTTACTTATTTATCATAGCATAAAACTCCAATTATTGGTCTATTAAAAAGAAGTTTTCCCAAGGATCTTTTCTTTTTAAACGCTTGATAGCTTCTTCCATCGTAATTTCATTAGGTTTTACTTTATCCAATTCGCTCCATCTAATAGGCATAGATACCGCTGCTTTCTTTTTAGTTCTTAAAGAATAGGGAGCCACACTAGTAGCACCTTTAGTATTGCGAATCCAGTCAATAAAAATTTTACCTTTTCTTTTATTCTTACGAACATTAGAAACATATCTATCTGGCCATTTAGCTTCCATAATTTCGGCGACATTTTTAGCTACTTCCCGAAATTTTGACCATGTTTTTATTTGATGGATTGGAACAACTACATGGTAGCCTTTACCTCCACTTGTTTTTAAAAAACTAGTTAAATGTAACTCATCTAAAATACTTTTTAAATCTTTAACTCCTTGACGAATTTTATTAATACTCATACCTTCATCAGGATCTAAATCAAAAACCAAAAAATCAGGATGGTTTAAATGAGTGACATTACTTCCCCAAACATGAAATTCATACCCATTCATTTGAACTTCTCCTAAAATACCCGAAGCATCTTTAATATAGTAATAATCTTCTTTATGACCTTTATCACTAGGTAATTTTATTTTTCCTAAACCATTTTTATTTTCTTCTAAATGTTTTTTAAAAAAGCATTCGCCATTTACACCATCCGGGCACCGAATCGTACTTAAAATCCTATTTTCTACAAAAGGAAGCATTCTTTCACTAACTTTTTCATAGTACTTAAAAATATCTTGTTTGGTAATTTTAGGTTTTAAAAAAATTACTTTATCGGGATTAGTAAGCTTAATAGTACTTGTTTTTTTATTACTTTGCTTTCTTTTTTTAGCTTTACCCTCTTCTATTTCCTCAATCGTTCGACCCGTTTTAACACTTGTATTATATTCATTTATATCCTTAAAACCTTTTACTTCATCTTTTTCTTTAATTAATAGCCAATTATCTTCTTTAAAATACACAAGGGTCCAATGGCCTTTTAGTCTCTTACCATGTAAAATAAATTTGATCGAACCTTTTTTTAAACCGTGTGTCGTATCCTCGATAATTTCATAATACCCTTCATCCCAAAGCATGACAGTTCCACCACCATATTCACCTTTAGGAATAATACCTTCAAAATTACGATAAGAATAAGGATGATCTTCTACTTGTACAGCTAATCTTTTATCTTTTGGATTGTAGGAAGGTCCTTTTGGTATGGCCCAACTTTTTAAAACACCATCATATTCCAAACGAAAGTCATAATGATCCTTACGCGCTAAATGATATTGTACGGCAAAATGTAATTTTTTACTCTTTTTAGTTATTTCTTTACCAAACGGTTCTTTAGTTTTTTTAAAATCTCTTTTTTGATTATATTTTTCTAACTTCTTCATAATATATACCTCACTATTAGTTTGATAAATAAATAATAATGTTATACTTATTTATGTGATTTTCCAAACAAATTGCAATAAAAACAATCCTTTAGTATAATAAGCTATAATAAATTTAGTAATAAAAAGGTGAGAAAATGATAGAACAATATACTTTAAAAATGCTATGTGAAAAATACAAATTAAATGCTGAAAAAATTGTTAATAAAAACAATAATATTTTAAAATTAGGGGAATATCAAAATATAGATGAAACATTAAATTATTTAATTAATGAATTATTGATTGCTCCAAGTAGTATTGAGAAATGTCCAAGTATTTTATACAGAAATGTTGCTAATATTAAATATAATGTAAGTTTTTTAAAACGTCAAAATATAGTTTTTGATAACATTGAATCTTGCTTACATGTTCTATCTTCAGAACCTAATGATTTAATAGATACTTATAATTATGTAAAAAATAATTATAATGAAAATATTATTAATAAAATATCAAGTATATTATCTGTTCCCAAAAAAATAATTGTAGACGTGGAAAATTTAAACATACCATTTTATGATAAAACAGCAAATCTTTCCGTGGCAATCGGAGTTAATTGGAATAATGCTAAATTTGAAGAGATTCAAAAGCTTATTCAAAGCAAAGAATTCAAAGAGCATCCGGAACTATTTACATCAACAACACTTACTCATGCTAAATTTGAGGAGATTCAAAAAATTATTCAAAGCAAAGAATTTAAAGAACATCCAGAACTATTTACATCAGAAACTTTAGCTCATGCTAAATTTGAAGAGATTCAAAAAATTATTCAAAGTAAAGAATTTAATGAATATCCGGAACTATTTACATCAGAAACTTTAGCTTATGCTAAATTTGAGGAGATTCAAAAAATTATTCAAAGTAAAGAATTTAAAAGTCATCCGGAACTATTTACATCTTCAACTTTAGCCCATACTAAATTGGAAGAGATTCAAAGAATTACTCAAAGTAAGGAATTTAATAATCATCCAGAACTATTTACATCAACAACACTTGCTTATGCTAAATTGGATGATATTCAAAAAATTATTCAAAGTGAGGAATTTAAAAGTCATCCAGAACTATTTACATCAGAAACTTTAGCTTATGCTAAATTGGAAGAGATTCAAAGAATTATCCAAAGTGAAGAATTTAAAAGTCATCCAGAACTATTTACATCAACAACACTTGCTCTTGCTAAATTGGAAGAGATTCAAAGAATTATCCGAAGTGAGGAATTTAATAATCATCCAGAACTATTTACATCAACAACACTTGCTCTTGCTAAATTTGAGGAAATTCAAAAAATTATTCAAAGCAAAGAATTTAAAAGTCATCCAGAACTATTCACGTCTCAAACACTAGCTCATGCTAAATTGAGAGATATTCAACAATTATTGAAAATGGAATGTTGGAAAGAAGATAGATTTAAAAAGTTATTGACTTCATCAATCGTAGCAAAAAGTAAATCGATGATTTCTAAATTATCTATAACTATTCAAATTGCAGAATATTATAATATTGATAGATTCTTGACTACCTCATTTTTACTGACTTCTCCATCCCAAAACTATGCTTTAATACAATATTTAAATGAATTAAATATATCATTAGTAATAGATGAAAAATTAAATTCAATATTTGGAAAGCAGCCAGGTGTATTAAAGAAAAAATATAATATCGATATTAATGACTTAATTAGGAAATATCCATTAAATTTGGAGGAAAATCTAATTATGAATGGAGAAAAAAGAAAATGATTGAATTAAATGAGATAGATATAAAAATTTTAAAAGAAAATTTTGATGAAGATTTGATAAAGCAAATAAATCCTGAAAATATATATAAAATTTTTGCTTATTTAAATAATAATGGCATATATTACGCTAAAGATTTATTTTTAAATTCATTAGACTTATTTTTATATCCGAACGAAATATTTATAAAAAAATTTGAACATTTAAAAAAAGTCTTAGGTGAAGAATTTTTAGATAAATTAGGAGAAGATACATCTTTAATTGAGATTATGTACGAAATTTAATTTTAGATGTTAAGATGATCTTTGGCTTACCTACCAATACGATAATCATCATAAATATATTCTTGATGATTATTTTTTTCATATTTTCAACATACTTTTTAGTCATATACACACAAACGTTGACATAAATTGGCAGTAAAAACTGACGAACAATTGTTTTATTTTTTTGAAATTTTATAGTATACTATATTTTGGTGATCATTATGAATATCCAAGAAAAATTAAAGATTCTAGCTGATAGTGCTAAATATGATGCTTCCTGCTCTTCAAGTGGTAGTATAAGAAAAAGTAAAGATGGTATTGGTAATACCGCCTATTCGGGTATTTGTCATTCTTTTGCCTCCGATGGAAGATGTATTTCGCTATTAAAAATATTGCTAACTAATTGCTGTATTTTTGATTGTAAATATTGTTTAAATCGGAAAAGTAATACAATAAAGCGTGCTATTTTTACCCCAGAGGAGATAGCCAAAATTACCATTAACTTTTATAAAAGAAATTATATTGAAGGATTATTTTTAAGTTCCGGGATTATTAAAAGCCCCGACTATACTATGAATTTATTGATTAAAACAATGGAATTATTGCGTCATAAATATCATTTTGGAGGTTATATTCATGCCAAAGCTATACCAGGGGCCAGTGCCGCTTCTTTAAAAAAGTTAGGTTCTTTGGTAGATAAATTGAGTGCCAATATCGAACTTCCTACGGAGTCTGGATTAAAATTATTGGCTCCCAATAAAGAAACAAGTAAAGTAACTAAGATTATGCAATATGTAAAAGATAATAAAAATATTTCATATGTTCCCGCAGGTCAAAGTACGCAAATGATTATTGGAGCAACCAAAGAAACAGATAAAGACATAATTAGTAAAAGTGAATATTTATATCATAAATATCAATTAAAACGGGTCTTTTATTCAGCTTATATACCCGTTAACAAAGATAAATTATTGCCAAGCTTAATGGTACCACCATTAAAACGAGAAAACAGGCTTTATCAAGCTGATTGGTTACTTCGCTATTATGGATTTAAAACTCAAGATCTTTTAGATAATAACAATCCCAATTTTAACATCTTGATCGATCCTAAATCTGACTTTGCTTTAAGGCATTTAAATGAATTCCCTAAAGAAATAAATACTTGTTCTTATAAAGAATTACTAAAAATTCCAGGTATAGGTATTAAATCAGCCAAAAGAATTGTTTCATCAAGAAAAATTTTTACCCTCCAATTTAAAGACTTAAAAAATATGGGAGTAGTCTTAAAACGCGCCAAATATTTTATAACATGTAATCATAAGTATTTTATTAATCCTGAATACTTTGAAAAAAAATTTATTGAAAGCAATTTAGTTTTAGAAGATAAAGAACATATAAATAATACTAATAAACAACTAAGTCTTTTTGAATGAAACAAACAGAATCTATTTATATTTACGAAAATACTTTTACTTCTTTGCTTTCTTTAATTAAATTGCTAATAAAAAATAAAATAAAACCTTTAGATATTAAAAATCTTAATTATTCACCTACGCTTTTAGATACAATTGTTAATCCTAAAATAGAGGAAAAAAACATTATGAATTTTTGGACTTCTAAAACTTCAAAAGAAATTATAAAAACTACATATTATATTTTTCTATCTAATAATTCTGAAAAAGAATTAATAATTTATTATTTCTTATTAAACTCTTTAAAATATCAAAACAAAATTTTTTATCTACGCAACTTAAATTGTGTCAATAAAGCTTTAAAAATTAGTCATCAAGTAATTAATGAAACGCATAAATTTAAAGGTTTTACAAGATTTAAAGAATTAAAAAATCATATTTTATATGCTGAAATTGCTCCCGAAAATGACGTTTTAGATATTTTAAGTAATCATTTTAAAAATAGATTAAAAAATGAATATTGGATTATTAAAGATACTAATCATAAAATTTTAAGTCTTTATGATAAACATAATTTTTATATTATTGATAACAATAATTTTAAGATGGATAGTATAGAGGCAACTTGCGAAAATGAAGAAATTGAAAAATTATGGAAAAATTTTTATAAAACAATTGGTATTGCTGAGCGAAAAAATGACCGATGCCGAATGAATTTTATGCCCAAAAAATATTGGAAAAATATGTTAGAAATGAGTGATGAGATTGAAAAAAATAGTTAGTGGCACAGAACTACAAGAAAAAATGCAAGAAGCTATTACTCTTCTTTGTGATACAGTTAAAACAACTTTAGGTCCAGTTGGAAATAATACTATAATTGATCATTCTACTTTTTCTCCTTTCATTACCAATGATGGAGTAACTATTGCCAAAAATATTGAAAGTGATGATTCAGTTATCAACACTATTTTAGAACTTGCCAAAGAAGCAGCCATTAAAACCGATGAAACTGTTGGAGATGGCACAACCACTACTTTAGTTTTACTTGAATCTATCTTTTTAGATGGCTTAGAAAAAATTAAAAATGGCAAAAAAGCAATGATATTAAAAAATGAACTTGATAACTCTTTAAAAAAAGTTATAGCTTTAATTAAAGAAAAAAATAGAATTCCTGCAAAAGATGACTTATTTAAAATTGCTAGTATTTCTAGTAACGATCCTAAAATAGGAGAAATACTTACCAATACATTTATAACAGTTAAAGATACCGCAGCCATAAAACTTATTGATAATAATACTAATAAAACCGAAGTAAATTTTTACAAAGGATATCGTTTTGAAACTTTGCTTGCTTCACCTTATTTTTTAAAAAAGGAAAAAATAAGTTTTAATAATAGTAAAATATTAATTTCTAACCAGGAAATAAATGATTTAGAAGAAATAGCTGAAATTTTAAACGAAATAATAGCAAAACAAACCAATTTAATTATAATTGCTAATGATTATAGTGAAGATTTTATTCAATCTATTTTATCTTTATATTTAAATAACACCGCTCAAATTATTTTATTAAAAAATCCCTTGTATGGAGAAAACTCTTATACTTTTTTAGAAGATATTTCAATTATTACTAATGCTAAAGCTAGATTTTCTAAAACAAATCTCAATAGACTTTCCCTAGGACTGTGTGAACATGTAGAAATAACAAAGGAAAAAACAACATTGCAATTTACTTCTAATGAAAATATAAAGTTATATAAGAAAAATATAAAAAAAGATGAAACAGAATATAGCAAAAAAAGATTAGCAATGTTTACTAATGGTTTAGCAGAAATAAAAATTGGTGGTTTAACAGAAACAGAAATAAGAGAAAAACATATGCGATATCAAGATGCATTGTGCTCTCTAAACGTAGCTAAAAAAGGAATAGTACCTGGTAGTGGAATTACTTTACTTGAAATCAAAGAAGAATTAAACATTGAATCTGATGGTGATGAAATTCTTAAAAATTCGTTAGATAAACCATTTATTCAAATATTAAAAAATGCTGCTTTAAATGATCAAGAAATTTTGAAGGAAATTAAAAAGAATAATTACAAAATATTATATAATGTATCTTTAAATAAATATGAAAATAAAAAAGAAACTTCTGTAATAGATTCTACAGAAGTAATCTTAAATAGTATAATGAATGCCTGCTCTATTGCTAGCATGCTCCTTACTACATCGAACTTAGTAATTAATGAATATCAAAATAATTTAAATAAACAAAACGAATATAATGAATTTATTTAATCATTAATATCTAAAGGTTCTAAACTTTCTAATTTCCTTTTAAAAATTAATGTGTTGCAATCACTACATAAATATTTAACATTATAAATATGGTAACGTTTTATTAAAGGTACGCTGTATTTCATTTGATAAGTCGAATTACTTTCATGTTCCAAAACACGATTACGCATGGAGTATCCACCTCTTGGATAAACTGTTTTTCCATCAATCGTCGATTCTAATTTTTCATAAATAGTTTTATCTTGTGTACCAAGATATTCTATTTTTTTTAGACAATCTTTTTCTATATTATAAATTATCTTCCCACATCCGGGACAAGGTGGATAATATTTAGGTTTTTTATATATATAATTTGAAGCAATTAGGACGATTATAAAAATAGAAACACTACCCATAATTATATTCAGTAATTTTTCTTCTTCAGTAATTGTTGAATCATACCCAAAAAAATATAAAAAGATATCTAAAGCAATTAGGCCAACTAAATATGTTAGTATAAATCTAATTCTCTTGACTTTAACTTTATTAACTTTTTCTTTCCATTGCTCTCGGGCATTATTCATAAACAATCACTTCCATTAATATTTTAACATGACAATATAATTTAATAAACTTGATGTTTATAATTTTTTTTGATTACTTTCCAGTAAAGATTCTATGGTTAATTCATGGCAATTAATCCCAAAACTATTAAAATATAATTTTAATTTTTGATTATCTATAAAAGTATAGCCTTTTTCTAGCAATTGTTCTAAAAGATCTTGACCATTTTCTTAAGCACTTAATACTTCACTAGGCCACTTCTTTAAAGCATAATTATTTAAAGTTTTACCATTAAAAACAAATTGCGAAAAAGTTGTATCAATAAGCACATAATTCATCCCATTTTCATAAAAATAACAAATAATAAACTCGTGTTCATAAACTTCATTGCCAAATAAATCTCTTGTATTTATAACTTTATTTTGAATTCCTAAATTATTTAGGGAGTCGCCAATATTGTGGGATGCTAATTTACATAAACCACTATAATCTGCCGTAAAATTTAAAATTTCTTTTTTAACTGATGTAACAATTTCTCCGATTTTTTCTGCAATGTTACTCGTTTTTCTAATATTCAAAATTTTGTTATAAAAATCATTTAATTCATTATTCATAATGACATCTCCAATTAATTTTTCTGACGTGCTATATCAATTATAGCATTTTTAATTTGATTTGAATAACTATTATGCATACTTTTATCGTATCACATTCGCAAAATCCTATATTTGAAAAAGAATATTTTAAAAAATTTTAAAATCTAATAAGAAAAAGAACATTTAATTTATTATAATTTAGAAATAGGTACACAAGTAGGAAGAAATTTCTATTTATAGAAAAAAACTTGAATATCATAGATAAAAGACATAAAATAATTTCAAAGTTTGCTAAAACAAGGAGATAGAAATATGAAAGACTCAAAAATGATAAAGATGATTAAAGATCATTTTAAAAATGAGGATATTGATGATGAATGTATTGAAATTTTATTAAATACAATAAAAGAAAAAAAATTAAAGACAGAAAAAGAAATATTGGATTATTTTGAATGGCTTAAAGAAGATTGGAATGAAAGAACAATAGATGACTCTGAATTTGATGAAGACATTTAAATAATATCTACATCATTTATAGTCAAATTTATATTGCAACACAAATATATAAAGCAAAAAGAAGAGATAAACTCTTCCTTTTGAAAAAAACTCTACCAAGTGTATAAATACACCTGCAACAATCTAAAGTGCTTTTATTACACCATTTTAATTGGTTAAGTCAATACTTTTTCACGATTTGCTTTATTTTACTAACTCAATCATCATTTTTAACTTTATAGAATTCTTTGGCATGGAAGAGTATCAGCAATTTTACGATCATTAACATTTTTTCCAAAAGGAACTTTGCATAACTTTTTTATCAAACATAGAAATTTAACTCTTAAAAAAAAGAAAAGCTCATAATAATTTCCATTATAAGCTTTTATCACCTTTTATGGGGCGAAATATGAGGATCGAACTCATGCATACCGGAGCCACAATCCGGCGTGTTAACCACTTCACCAATTCCGCCATATGTAGTAATAGAATAACAAATAATTGAATAAAATGCAAGACTATATTATAATGTAATTAGGAAGTGGAAATTATGTTGACAGCTAATTTTTTGGAAACATTTACTCGAGAATTTAAAAGTTTTATTCACGATGTTAAAAACGATTTTACTAATATTTTAGCTGATATACATAATTTTTTAAATCGATTTATGTCCGATGACGTCTTAACTGTTTTTTGTATAGCTATTGGGGCTTTCGTTCTAATATTAATCTTTCGAGCTGTAATTAATAAACGTTAAAAAATAGTTCTTAAAATCAAGAACTATTTTTCATTTACATAACAATTTAAATCTTTTACTCGATATTTTAACTCTGGCATTTGGCTTGTTGGTACAAATCCACTACGCGCATTAATAACATCTGGTATTCGATTAACAATATCTGCACAAGTAAGCTCTACTGTACAAGGCTTATTAATTACCATCGTAGTATTAGGTTCTCCAATAATTGTCCATTCATTAACATCAAATTCTTCTTGGCTATAAACTTTACCAATACACTCTGCTTCGATTGTAATTCCCTCTTCTGTTAAAGCTGTAACTACTGCACTCATACCTGTTGCATCACCAGCTTTAATAGTCATATCAAGAGTACTAGAATAAATATCTTCATCATGAGTCATTGGAACACATTTTTGATTGATACTTGTTAAATGCAAACCTAACTTATCGACAAGCCAACCAGCTACATTCCACATATAACTTGGTGAATATTGGCGACTTTCTATTAATTTAGTCCTTTCTTCTTCACCAATTCTATCTACACTAGCTACTTCTTTATCGAACTCTTCTAAAGACAAACCTGTTCCATGAGCTTTAGCTAAAGCTATTCCATAATCTTCAACATTATAAGAACTACTACCCTTAATTTTAACAATTTTATGAGTAGAAGATGCTAAATTACTAATTAAACCACCCCAAAATATATCTTGGTAGCCACAACCTGTAATTGTTACATTATTAGCTTTGGCAATACTATCAAGTTCATGATATAAAGTAGGATTAGAATTACTGGCAAAAAATGCTTCTTCACAAGTTGTAATAACATTAACGCCACTACGAGCACAAATTCTTAAAACATCTTCTAAATCATTTAATAAACTCATTGTTGTTACAATTGCAATATCGGGTTTAACACTTTTTAAATTTTCTTCTAAAGAATTAGCATTTAAAACTAAAACACCTTTTTTATCAGTTCCGATAATTTCCCCAATATCTTTACCAATAACTTCTTCATTAACATCAAAAGCTAAAACAATTTCGGCTTCTTTCTCATAAACATATCGCATAGTATATTTGCTCATTTTACCACAACCGATTTGAGCAACTTTTATTTTTCTTTCCATTTTATCAATCCCTTCTATTCTATTTAATATCATCTAAATTTACATTTTCTTCTTTAATTAAATCAGAAAATTCTTCTTTAAAACGAGCTATTTCTTTTCTTTTAGCATCTTCATATATATTTTTGGCATTACATATAGCTTTATATACATGTTTTATTTTTACTTCAGTAGCATTATCAAATAAAGCATAAGTAAAAGCATTAGCTAGAATTGTTAAACAAATATCAGGATACCTACTAGCTACTTCATAAACTCGTTTATATTCATCAGTCATTTCTACAATAAATTTCATAATTCTTTCTTTAACGAAATCTGTATAAGCTAGTTTAACTCCAATTTGTTTTTCCAATTTAGGTAATGTTCCTAAAAGAATTTTAACCGTCGTTGGTTTATCTGCTTCTAACACATCAATTTTTTGAAATCTACGTAAAAAAGCTCGATCTCGTAAAATATATTGTTCATATTCTTCCGTTGTAGTTGCACCGATCATTTTAATTGAACCACGATCTAATCCAGATTTTAAAAGGTTAGCAAAGTCAATTCCACCATTATCACTTGTATTACGATTTACTAAAACATGAGTTTCATCAATGAATAATATAGTTTTATCTCGGGCATCTAACTCCTTAACTAATAAATCAACTCTATTTTCTACTTGGCCATCACTAACACTTGACCCTAATAAACTTGTAATATTAATTTTAATTAAATCCCATCCCAATAAAGCATTAGGAACTAAACCTTTTTGAATTCGATAAGCTAAGCCTTCCACGATTGCTGTTTTACCTATACCAGGTTTACCAACCAAAAGGGCACTTTTTTCAGGAGTTAATAAAGTTAAAATGCATTGTTTAATTTCATCATCACGAGCAATAGCTGGGTCAGTAATAAATTCCTTTTTAGTAAAATTTTCCCCATAACGTTCCAACATACTTATCTTTTGATCATTCATCTACTTCACCACTTTCATTATATAGCATACCCAAAAAAAGAAAAAGCAAAATCCGCTTTTTCTTTACATTTCTTCATTTAAATAAGGTAAACAATAAGATGGTAAATCATAACCTTGATAATTTAATTCTTCACATATATCTTCTAAATCGTAATTATAATCTGTCAAATCATAAAGTTTATTTAATTTTTCTTCATTAGCTTGTAATTTGTTATAAACATCATTACTTACATATATTGTCACTTGTAAATCATAATTATATAATTGAATTTTTTTCTTTTTTAAATCTTCTAGAATTTGATTAAATATTTTATTATCATATTTAAAATTTGTTACATCATAGTTGGTAATGATAATTTCTAAATCTTGATAAGTACTATATCTATCATAGAAGTGATAATCAGCAAAATTAGAATTATACTTATATTCCAGACGAATTGTATCTCCTAAAGTATCATCTATTTGATAATTATCTCCAAAATTATGCAAAACTAAATTATCTTTCATTTGATATTCAAAAGTTTTAGTTTCTAAATTATTATCATTTTCGTTTTCATAAACTACTTCTGTTTTAGCAATTTCTATTGATGCTATTCCTATACCAACTCCTAATAGAGCCAAACTAACAAGGGTCGTAATTAATAAGGCAGATAAATGATTTTTACGATTAAAGATAAAATTAAATAGTACTATAAATACACATATACCTAAAGATAGTAAAGCTATTATGCCTAGATAAAAACCAAAATAAGTTATTCCTAAAGTTAAAAGATATATAGAAATTCCTACGGCAGCAGTCATCGCAATAATATATAAAATAACCCAAATTAGAATAAAGAAGACAAAACATTTGATAAATATTAAACAAATATTTACTAAAACATCAATTATTCCTAATCTTTGATAGTTCTTTTCCTTTTTTACTGTTTTAAATTCTTTTTTAGATTCATTTAAAGAATTATTTTTTCCTTTAGAAGATTTATTTTCCTTTTCCTCTTCTTCTCCTTCAAAGAAATCTGAATTGGCATAGCGATTTTCAAATAGTTTGATAAATAGAATGACGGCAAAAATTAAATAAATCATCTCAATTACAAATTTACCAATTCCACCAACAATTCTATATAAAGACAAGCCTCCAATACTTGTACATAAATCATATACAACATTTTGTCCTAAAGAAATAATTAGTTCAAAAGGTATTTTACAAAGGAATAAGATTATAAAAATCCCAATTATTTCAAACATAAAATGTAATATTTCTTTTAAACTTTTATGGGAAAAAGTATAAATAATTTTTTCTGAAATATCTATAAAGCGATCTACAAAATTATTAATTACATTATTATTTTTTTCTTGAGGCTTTTTAATTTTATAAGCACTTAATAATTCTTCTACAATTTCATTAATATTTCCTAGTTGTTTGACAGCTTCTTCTTCACTCATTCCTTGATTTACTTTTTCATCAATGAAGCCTTCATAATCTTTTAATATATCTTCTACTTCACTTTCTTCTAAGATATCAATTTTTTTCTTTAATTTTTTTAAAAATTCTTCCTTTGTCATTTTTTATCACTCCCATTAATAAAATCATTCACACTTTTAGCAAAACTTATCCATTCTTCCACTTGTTCTTTTTTTCTTTTCTTTCCCGCAACTGTTATATGATAGTATTTACGAGGTGGACCTTCTTTGGATTCTTCTAAATAGGTTTCAAAAAAGCCTTCATTGGTAAGTCGTTTTAATATCGGATATATTGTCCCTTCATTAACATCAACTACTTTACTTACGGCTTCTACTAGTTCATAACCGTACATATCTTTTTTTTCAACCATTAAAAGTACTAATAATTCTAGTACACCTTTTTTAAATTGTGTGTTGATAAGTATCACCTCTTGCCATCATATTACATCTAGTACTATGTATTGTCAAGTACTAAATAAAATAAAGTATTAAAAAAACAGCTAAAGTGCTGTCTATTCTGTTCGAAGAGCAATAACTGGATCTTTTTTACTGGCAAGTTTAGCTGGTATTGCTCCACCAATTAAAGTTAAAATTAAACTAATAATAATTAATATTATCGCATGGACTGGATTTAAAACTGCTACATTTTCTAGATCTGTTAAATTATAAAGTATGATATTGGCAGGGATTAATAGCAATCTAGCAATAAGTATTCCCAAGACACCTGAAGCCACACCAATTATAAATGTTTCAGCATTAAATACTCTTGAAATATCTTTTTTACGAGCCCCCAAACTACGTAATATACCAATTTCTTTAGTTCTTTCTAAAACGGAAATGTACATTATAATTCCTATCATAATAGATGAAACAATCAAACTAATAGCGCTAAACGCTACTAAAACTATCGTAATAGCATCCATAATACTGCCTGACAACGAAGAAATAATTTCAGCTTGATCAGTATATACTACTTGATCATCAACGTCTTTACCTTCATTATATTTATCTAAATACTCTAATAACTCATCTTTAGCATTAAAATCTCTAGGATAAACTTGAATAACATAAGGAACTGAGTCATCTCCTAAATAAGCTAAAGTTTGCTCCTTAGCATATTTTCCTTCATCGGTACTTAAATCAAAAGTTTCGCCGCTTAAAATATTATAGTTAGCATTTTTTTGGGCTTTTACAATCGCCGAATCTTGATTAACTTCAATAATATAATCTAATAGTTTTTCAGTATAAGTTAAACCAGACGTTTGAACATAGCTAGGATAATCTTCTTTTAAACGTATTACTCCGACCACTTTTAAAGTTATAGCATTTTTTGAATTATATAATTCATCTAAATCAGTATTTACCGTATAATAATTACCTACTTTTTGATAATAATCATCATTTAAAATAAGTTTTAATTCACTATTTAAAAGATCATCAAAAGAAATATTTTCTTTCGTAGCATCAAGGCCTAAATTAGTTAAAATATCTTCAGTAACATGATTTTTACTATCTACTATTAAAACTAATTCATATTTTTCTTTAGCTTCACGACCTGCTAAGATATCATATTTTTCTTCAATAACACTTTTTTTATCTTCACTTAAAGTTTTAGGAATACTTCCCATATTCTCTGAACTAATCACTTTAACTTTACCATTTATTTTATTTAATAAATTTAAACCAGTATAACGATAAGAAGATATTCCACTAACTATATCGGGATTAGCATTTTCAATATAACTTACATATTCTTTAGTAATATTATTACGATGTGTATAAGTATCTTCTACTGTTTTTTCTGGAATAATATAGTCAATATCCGGATAATCTTCATCCGTTGTTTTTACTTCATTTTGCATTTCATTCATAGTTTCTTCATCTAAATTCATTGCTTGTTCACTAATAATTATCGGCATAGATGATAATGTATTTCTTTCAAAAATATCGATTTGTTTATCAAAACCATTAGATAAAGATAAAATAAGGGCAATTCCAATTATACCGATACTTGAAGCAAATGAGGTAAGTAATGTCCGACCTTTTTTAGTTTTAATATTATTTAAACTTAATTTTAGTGCAGATAAAAATCCCATTGAAGTACGTTTAATTTTATATTCCTTATCTTCTTTTTCATTTTCTAAAATAGGATTAGAATCACTAAGTACGACCCCATCTCGCATTTCAATAACCCTATTAGCATAATCACGAGCCAAATCGGGGTTGTGAGTAACCATAATAACTAGTTTGTCTTGAGCAATTTCTTTAATAAGTTCCATAATTTGCACACTAGTTTTAGTATCTAAGGCACCTGTAGGTTCATCAGCTAAAATAATATCTGGGTCATTTGCCAAAGCTCTTGCAATAGCGACACGTTGCATTTGACCTCCACTTAGTTGATTTGGTTTTTTATGCATATGATCTTTTAAACCAACTCGCTCCAAAGCTTTTTTAGCTTTACTACGTCTTTTTTTACTAGATACTCCACTCAAAGTCATACCCATTTCTACATTATCTAAAATGCTAATATGACTAATCAAATTATAACTTTGAAAAACAAAACCAATACAATTATTACGATAAGCATCCCAATCTTGATCTTTAAATTTTTTCGTAGAACGATTATTGATAATTAAATCTCCTTTATCATAACGATCTAAACCCCCAATAATATTTAAAAGGGTTGTTTTACCACTTCCACTAGGACCTAATATTGCTACAAATTCATTTTTTCGAAATTTTAAATCAACATCTTTTAAAGCAACTTGAGTAAAATCACCTGTCGTATAACTTTTATTAATTTTTTTTAATTCTAACATAATTTAATCCTTCCTAAATTCTTCACATCAAAACCTATTATATCGTAAAAGAAAAACAATTCAAATTACAATTATTAAAAATTATGTTAAAAGTATTGAAAATTTGCAGCCAAAATTTAAAAAATGTCCTACAAATAAGTACTATTTTTTTATTTATTACATTTTTTTATCAAGTTATCACTACTATTAAAAATTAAGTTATTCATTTCATTTTTCTTAGTCTTACTTAAACTTTTACCACATTCATTATTTATACTTTGTTGTTGTAAAAGTTTTAATTCTCTTTTCGCTTTCATTAATTCTTTTTTTAAATAGCTAATTTCTTGACGACAATATTTTATCATCCATATTAATTGTTCTTCTCTCGTCAAAGGTCTAATTTCACTCATATATAAGTCCCTCCATAGGATACCGCTTCTATGGTATATTCTTAATTATATCTTATGTATGAAAATATATAAAGTACTATTTCAAAATTTTATTTGAATAAGAAAAAACTCCCCAAAATAGGGAGTTAAATTCATAATGGCGCCCGATGTAGGACTCGAACCTACGACCTAACGGTTAACAGCCGTGCGCTCTACCGGCTGAGCTAATCGGGCACGACAACTAAATTATATATTATATTTATATGTAATGTCAATAATTTTATACTACTTTTCTTCAAAATTTTGGAAAAAATTCTTTTTTCTAATTATTAAAAACAGCCATATTTTTCTTTATAACATACCTTATAAAAGGTGATTATTTATGCTTTTATTATTAAATGCTATTGTTGCTAGTTTAGATGGGATAATAATCGGAATTAGTTTAAAATTAGCTAATGCAAAATTAACTATAAAAAACAGTACTATCCTTTTTATAAACAATTATCTCATTTATTCGGCAATCATTTTTTTATATTGTTTTTTTAACTTCAAATTTATGACTCCTACTATTGCCACTTTGCTATATTTATTTTTAGCATGGCATATTTTTAAAGAAAATAATGATAATAATAACTATGATTACAATTTATCATTTAAACAATTATTTTTATTATCCTTAACTCATTCTTTAGATGGAGGCATTATCTCTTTAAATTTTGTCTATGATTATTCTTTATTTATAATAATAACTACTTTTAGTACCTTTGCTATTGTTTTCTTATGCTTGGGTTATATTTTTGCTAAATCTTTAAAACAAATTAAAAAAAGTAATCTAATAAGTGCTTTATTATTTGTTCTTTTAGCAATACTTAATCTAATTCTTTAATATATTTTTGATAATCATCTAAAATCTGTAACAATTCTTCTTTAGTTTTACTAGCACATATTTTTATTTTCATTTCTTTGGATTCTGGCATTCCTTTTAAATAATATAATATATTTGTCCGAATTTCTAATAAAGCCACACGTTCATTTTTATCTTGAACAAGCAATTCAAAATGTTTTTTCATCATGGCAATTTTTTCTATATTAGTAGGCTTTGGCAAAATTTTGCCAGTTTCTAAATAATATATACATTCCTTAATTAGCCAGGGATTACCCAAAATACCTCTTCCAATCATAACGGCATCACAGCCAGTTTCATCTAACATTTTTTTAGCTAGTTCAGGGGTTGTAACATCTCCATTACCAATTACCGGAATATGAACAGCATTTTTGACATCCTTAATAATTTGCCAATCGGCTTTACCGCTATAACCTTGACTACGAGTTCTAGCATGAATCGTAATTGCCTTAGCTCCAGATTCTTCAATAACTTTTGCTACTTCTACGGCATTTATACTAGCTTCATCCCAACCACTTCGTATTTTTACTGTAACTGGAACTTTTACTGCTTTCACCACAGCTGAAACTATTTCTTTAATTTTGGTCGGATTTTTTAACAAGGCACTACCGGCTTGATTTTTTAAAGCCACTTTTGGAACTGGACAACCCATATTGATATCAATTATATCTGGATGCATTTTTTCTTCAACAATTTTTGCTGCCTTAACAAAACTATCAATATCACTTCCAAAAATTTGTTGAGCAATAGGTCTTTCGCTATCTGTCATTTTTAACATATCCATTGTTTTTTTACTGTCAAAAACTAATGCTTTATCACTTACCATTTCGGCGAAAATCAAACCAGCACCCATCTCTTTAATAATTTTTCGAAAACTGGTATTAGAAAATCCAGCCATTGGTGCCATAACTATTTGATTCTTTATTTCTACATTACCTATTTTAAAAGTCATAAAAAACCTCCCTTATTTCTTGGGTACATCAATAAATGATTGTTCCTTTAATTCTGCTTTAATATTAATAATATTTAAATCTTCACCATTTTCTAATTCTTTAACACTTTCCCCAATATTATTAAACAAATATTCATCTTTTAAAAGTATGATTTCCTTCTGATCTTGGCGTTTTGTTAAAATAATTCTATCATTAATTTCATCAAATAAAATAGCATATGGACATATTCCTACTAAAGCGTTTTTCTCTAGATAGATTTTATATAAAAAATGCTTATATTTTTCTTTCATATTTGATATTAAAAATTTTTCACATTCATTAATATCTAAACTTGTAGACACTAATTTTCCTTTAGAAATAAAATGTAAATTCTCATTTATGGGAATGGAAATAACACGATATACATAAGTACTTTCTGGTAAATATATTTTTTGAATGGCTTGGTTAATTATCTTTAAATTTTTTTGAAGACTATCTTTAAAGCTTGATATATCTTTAAAAGAAACATCTTTAAATATGGATAATTTAATAAACATATTTTTAGGATTTTCTACAATTTGTTTATATTTATTATAAATTTCAATTATTTCTTCTTCATTGTTTCCTAAGGCATTAATAGCTCTTCCCAACCTAGATTTATAAATTAATAAAGCATTTTTTTCTTCTTCAGATAATTGTTCATATTGCCAAGTAAGGTTTTCGTATAACATAATTTTAAACTCCTTAATAAAATATTAAATGATTATTTCCACTTCATCGCCATTTTCTAACCCAGCAGCATTGGCATCATCAAAATCTAAATGTAATTCATAAAAACCATTGTCACTAACTTTAATTTTGGCATATAAAATACAAGCTTTATCACCTTTAACTAATATTTTTACACAATCACCATCTTGTAAATTTAACTTTTTAGCATCTTTAGTATTTAAATGAACGTGTCTCTCCGCAATAATACATGAATTTTCTAAAGTTATACTCCCTTTTTCTCCAATAACAGTAATTGTCTCACTATTAGATAAATTACCACTTCGCCGCACCGGAGGATTTATTCCTAAAAATTTAGCATCTGTTCTAGAAATTTCTACTTGATTATAAGCACGCAGTGGTCCTAAAACTCTTACATTATTAATTTCAGCTTTAGCAGTTTTTAAAGTTACTACTTGTTGACTTGCAAATTCACCAATTTGATGTAAATCATTTCTTTTTTCCAATTTAGAATTAAAAAGCAAATTATAAGTTTCTTCTGTTAAATGAATATGATGATTGCTTACTCCCACACTAACCTTTTTTTTCATTTTTTCACCTATTCTAAATACTTATTATTAATAGTATTTTACCATAAAATTTGGCAATAATAAAATCTAGGAGGAATCATTTATGAATAAAAATTGTGGTGATTGCAAAGATTCCAAACAAGGAAGAGCATACATCGATAAAGAAACAGGTTTATTATGTGTTGAAATCTTAGAAAAATATGAAAAACCTAAAGGCAAAAAAACACTCGTTCCCTTTATATGCACTACTTGTGGAACCGTAAATTGGAAATGTATTGACCCAGATGAAAAAAATTGTTAAAAATGTAGATATAAACTCTACATTTTTTTATTGTAAACGTTGAATACTTAAAACTTTAGTACCATCAAATTTAACTTCAATTAAATCATATTCGTGAAAAATACCATCAAATACTACCTCATCTTGATAATCTAAAATTAGATGATCATCTAAATTAAAATCTTTATGACACCAAGCTAGAAATAAACTCAATAAAGCAATGTTATGGGTTACTATTAAAATATTTTCATTATCGCTATTTAATATTTCTTTTAAGCATGAAACCATTCTATTTTTAACTTCCTCTAAAGATTCGCCATTTTCTAATTTGTAAGTAAAATCATGTTCTTGCATTCCTTTTAAAAAACGATATTCGTTACATCCTAGTTCTCCTACAACTCTTTCTCCTAATCTATTATCAAGATAAATTTCTAAATCTTTATCTTCAGCAATATACTTACATGTCGATATAGCACTTGTAAAAGGAGAACTATATATTGCACTTACAGAAGCTAAATTTTTATCTTTAACTAAATTTTTAGCAACTTCTTCACCTTTTGTGCTTAACATTGTTTTTTCTCTAACTTCATTGAAAGTAGTAGTTTTGGGGTAAATAACATTTACTCTACTCATCAAATTATTACTTAAAAAATACACCGTTTTCATTTAAAAAATCCTCCCTAATACTCCATAAGAAAAAATTAACATAATAATACCTGCTAAGATTACTCCTAAAAAAGCGGCAATTAAAGATTTCTTTTTATCCATATTTAAAAGAGCGGCAATTAAACAACCAGTCCACGCTCCCGTCCCGGGAAGAGGAATACCAACAAATAAAAATAACCCTAGATATTTTAAATTTTCAATTTGTTCTTTTTTCGAATTTGCTTTATTTTCACACCATTTCACTACTTTGCCTAAATATTTCCAATTCCGCATTTTTCGAAATATAGGATTAATTAACCATAATATAAAAGGTATGGGAATAATATTACCAATAAAACAGATTAAAAAACTTTGCCACATTGGTAAATCTAACAAACTAGCTGCAATTAAGCCTCCTCTAAGTTCTAATATAGGAATCATAGAAAGAATAAAAACAACTAAATATTTGCCAAACAAACTTCCCGATAGTCCACCAAACAAACCTACCAAAAAACTTGCTAACTTTTGGGTCATTATCAACATCTCCTATAATAAAATTTAATATTTATTTTCTTAAATAGAACTTAAACTATTAATAACATTTTAGCATATTATAAAAAAAACAAAAAGAAGAAAGTAGGAAAATCTTTCTTCTATAAAAGTGTGAGTTTTGAGTTTATTTATATTTATTACAGTTATTGCTTAATTTTATTTTATTGATTTTTTTATATCTTCTTATATCACATTCCTTTCATAACTGTATGATACTATTTTAATGTGTAATTTGTGTGAAAAGAAAATGAAATATTATTTTTTATTTATTTCAAAATAAAATGTAGTCCCTTTATTTTTTTTACTTTTTACTCCATATTTAAATTTGTGTTGCTCTAAAATATTGCGAACAATAGATAAACCAATACCAGTACCTACCACATTTCGAGTATGATTACGATCATTTTTATAATATTTATCCCAAATATAAGGTAAATCGTCAGTTTTAATTCCTTTTCCTGAATCAATAATTTCTACCAAGTAAGTATCCTTTTTTTCACTTACTTTTACTTTAACAACTTTATCTTTACCAGTATAATTAATAGCATTGTTAATTAAATTATAAATAACTTGATTTATTTTATTTTTTTCAGCTTTTACCATAATATTATCAGGAATATCTAAAATAAAATTATAATTTTCGGTTTCTTTAATAATATCGTATTTTTCCATAATTTTTTGAATTTCTTTACCTAAATCATAAGTTTCTAATTTTCTTTGCTCAGACATCGAAGCTTCTAATTTCGATAGTTCTAGTAAATCATTAACTAAAATTGTTAAACGATCAGTTTCTTCAATAATTACATTTAAATCTTTTTCTCTTTTTAAAGAGTCTTTATAGCTTATATCTCTGACCATTTCAGCATAAGCTTTAATCATTGTTAATGGCGTTTTTAAATCATGCGATACATTAGCCAGCAAATCTCTTCGTAACTCTTCAATTTTTTTCATATCTTTACAAGCATTATTTAAAGTTTTGGCTAACTCATCAATTTCAGCTGTCCCAGTCTCAGGAAAAACTAAATCATAATTCCCTTTACCCATTTCTCTAGCTTTTTTAGTAATTCCTACAATAGGTTTAGTAATTTTTTTAGAAAGAAAATAAGCAATAGAACAAGCAAATACTAAAACAAACAACATAATATAAATTAATTGATTTTTTAAAACCATGCTCGTAGAATCTAAATCTTCTAATGTACTATAAATATATATTGTACCATAAGCATTATTTATGCCATAAAGATAAGCTTTTCGATTATTAAGAGGATTAACAAGTTTAATACCTTGCATAACATTTTCGTTATATTTAATTTGATTTTTAAAATTATTAATAGCTTTTATATTTTTATTTAATCCACAACTATTTTGCATTGTATTATAACTTAGTATTGCTCCATAATCAGTTTCAAATTCCATACATACATTATTTTCATAAGCTAAATTTTGTAATGTGCTATCTAATTTTTCTGAGGATGTTTTCTTTATTTCGGTAATAATATTATTTATTTTTTTCATTTGATAATGTTCATAACTAACTTGTAAAAATAATATTTGAAATAGCCATAAAAACAAGACAATTCCTAAACTAAATAATAATAAAGATAATAAAGTTTTTACTCCAAAGCTATTTTTATTTTCTTGCCATTTTTGCTTAATATTTATAAATTTATTCTTTATATTCAAATTTATATCCTACTTTCCTAACCGTAATAATGAAATCACGATATTCTCCTAAATTATTACGTAAAGTTTTTATATGGGTATCTACTGTTCGATCATCCCCATAAAAATCATATCCCCAAATATTAGAAAGCAAAGATTCTCTTGATAAAGCAATATTTTTATTTTCTACTAAATACATTAATAAATCAAATTCTTTAGGAGTTAAATTTACTGTTTTACCATCGACAAATACTTCATGAGCATTGACATCTATTTCTAAACCTTGAAATTTATATATTTTTTGTTCACTATGATTACGTTTACTAACGGCTTTAATTCGAGCGATTAATTCTCGGGGACTAAAAGGTTTTGTAACGTAATCATCAACACCAATATCAAAACAAGTTAATTTATCAAATTCTTCTCCTCTTGCGGAAAGCATAATAAAAGGGACACTATTAAATTTACGAATTTCTTTGACTGCTTGATAACCATCCATTTTAGGCATCATTATATCCATTACAACAACATCATAAGTATTCTTTTTAACCTGTTCAATTGCTTCATAACCATTTTCAGCTTCATCAAATAAAATGTTTTCCAATTTTAAATATTCTTTTATGACATCACGAATTAATTTTTCATCATCCACAATTAAAACTTTCAAAACTTTTCACCTCTTAACTTTAAATATATTATAGCAATTTTGTGAAAAAATAATGAAAAAAAAGAAAAAATCTATTTCACAAAATAGATTTTAACGTGTTAAACTTAAATCCAAGCCTTCAGTACATACTAAATCTTCATCTTGATAAAATTCTTTATAGTCAGATTGACGATTATTTACTTGGTAACCAGTCAATTTATAACCAGCTAAAACTAATTGATAAGAATCTTCATCACTATAAGATATACGCACATCTCCTTTATCATTCATAAAAATTGTACCAGCCACATATCTGCCAATATCACTCATAGAATCATAAACTGGTTTATTATCAGGTACATTATCTACAAATTCAGCAATGGTATTAGCACATAAAGCATCCTTTTTTGTAGTAACTGCTGTTTCATTCAAAAAGATACCATTATCTACTAAAAATTGTCCGTGACTTACTGGTTTTTCTTGAGTTATTGTAGCATGTTCAGTTTCCGCAGTTGGCACATATTTATCGTTAGCAAAATGAAAATGAATAGTATCACCATTTTCATAAATTGATAATTCTCCTAATTCGTCAGTATTTTCGTTAGTTGCTTCAATTACATTTTCATTAACAATTGGTAATTTTTCTTGTTTAGCAGCTATTAAATAACCAGCAGTAAATGATATTCCAGCCACAATAGCACATATGATTGATAAATTTTCGCTTTTTCTAATATTTTTTATTTTCATAAAAATCCCCTTTCGAATGAATTGTATTCTAATACAAAATAGGATTTTTGTCAAATTTTTACTTATCACGTAAAATGGCATTATGATTTGCCGTTACTTTAGCAATAATTGTATTGAAAACTTCCATAACTTCTGCTTCTTCTAAAGTTCTTGTTGGATCTTTAAAAGTTAATTTATAAGCAATTGACTTTTTGCCTTCACTAATATTAGGATATAAGTCAAAAACTTCTACAGAATCTAAAATACGTTTTCCGCAAGAACAAATAGTATTTTTAATTGTTTCACTATCAATATTATTATCAACAATAAAAGCTACATCCTTAACTATTTCAGGATATTTATTAGCTTCTTTATATTTAATTGGTTTAATTTGACTTTCAAATAAAGCTTGCATTGATAATTCAGCAACATATATATCGTCTTTTTTAATGCTTGGATGAATTCGTCCTATTATTCCAATTTTTTTTCGGTCTAAATAAATTCCTGCTGAAACACCAGGATGCAAAGAATCAATCTCTTCTTTAACAAAAGTATAACGATTCTTAAATCCTAAATATTCTAATAAATTTTCTATTATTCCTTTCAACAAATAAAAATCAACTTTTACTAATGTTTTTTGCCATTCATTAATAATATAATTACCTTTCATTAAAATAGCTACTTTTGATTCTTCCTTATAATCTTGATCATAAGTTTTAGCAATTTCATAAATCAAAATATCTTTGACATGCCGAGCTTTATTATAATCATAAACATTTAGTAGTGAAGGTAAAATAGTAGTTCTAATTACTGATTTATCTACACTCATTGGATTGGGTAAAACTAAATTTTCTCGATTTTCATATTTAAATAATTTAGCCATTTCCGGACTGGTTAAAGTATAAGTTTTGCATTCATTTAAACCTAAAACTCGTAAACGTTTAGTTATATCTTTACGAATTTTTACATCACCTATGTATTTACCACGCCTAGTTAAAAGAAATGGTAAGGTAGATACTAAATTTTGATAACCATAAAGTCTACCTATTTCTTCAGCTATATCATTAACGTTAGCATCTATATCTAATCTCCGACTTGGAATAGTTACTTTAAATGAATCTTTTTCTTCTTGAAACTCAAAATCTAATCGAGCCAACTCAGTTTTGATATCTGTATCACTTAAATTAATTCCTAAAATAGTATTTATATCCTCCGTTTTAAAAGTTACTATTTTTTCTTGTTTATCAATATTATCATAAATAACTTTGCCACTTAATACTTCAGCATCAGCATAACGTTCTAATAAGGCACAAGCTCTTTCAATAGCAAAATTTGTATATTCATAACTTAAGCCTTTACCATAACGTATAGAAGCTTCACTTTTTAAATTTAATTTTTGAGCTGTATTACGAATACTAACCGCATCAAATATAGCACTTTCTATTAAAATATCTTTTGTTGAATCTATTACATCGGTATTTTCTCCACCCATAACTCCAGCAATACAAACTGGCTTTTCTCCATCTGTAATAACGATATCTTTATTACTTAAGGTTCTTAAATTACCATCTAAAGTAACTATTTCTTCGTTATCTTTAGCATTTCTTACCACAATTTTTTCTCCTAAACGATCCTTATCAAAGAAATGGAGAGGTTGCCCAAATTCTAACATCACATAATTAGAAATATCAACTACATTATTAATTGGTCGCATTCCACAAGCTAACAAACGTTGTTTTATAAAATCAGGAGATTCTTTAATATGAACATTACGAACCATTTTAGCTACATAATATGGACATTTATCAGTTTCCACTCTTAAACTCACAAAATCATTTACATCATCTTTTATTTCTTTATGATCAAGATTTGGCAAAGTTACCTTTTTATTTAAAATACAGGCAATTTCATAAGCAAAACCAATATGATAATAACAATCGTTATTCCGATGCTTATGAATATCTAAATCATATAAAACATCATTAGTTCCTAAATAATCATTAGCATCACTACCTACTTCAATATTATCTGGTACTTCATGAATTCCTTTATTATAATTTTCTTCTGTTTTTTCTTCTAAACCTAATTCAAATAAAGCACAAAGCATGCCATTAGATTCTTCTCCTCTTATTTTACCAGCTTTAATTTCCATATTTTCGGGAAGAACGGCACCAGGTAATGCTACCAAAACTTTTAAATCTTTTCGAACATTTGGAGCACCACAAACAATTTGAATAATATTTTGGCCAATATCTACTTTACAAATATGTAAATGATCACTATTGGGATGTTCTAGACATTCTACAACTTTTCCAATTACTAAATTTTTTATTCGTTTATCAATAACATTTTCGACATTGATACCAGCTTCCGTGATTTTAACTGCTAACTTATGCAAATCTTCATTTTCAATATCAACATAATCTTTTACCCAATTTAAACTAATCATTAATTTTCAGCCTCCAATCTATCAAAATTATCTACTTCTCTTAAATCTGTTTGATAAAATGTTCTAATATCATTGATTCCATATTTTAGCATAGCGATTCGATCAGCCCCAAATCCAAAGGCAAATCCTGTCCAAACTTCTGGATCATAACCACAATTTCTTAAAACATTAGGATGAACAATTCCGGCTCCACTAACAGTTATCCAACCAGTATGTTTACAAATATTACAGCCTTTACCCTTACAAGCAAAACAAGAAATATCCATCTCTACTGAAGGTTCGGTAAATTGATAATAACTAGGACGTAATCTAGTTTCACAAGACTCTCCAAATAATTGTTTAGCAACAACTTCAAAAGTTCCTTTTAAATCTGCTAAACTAACCTTTTTATCGACCAATAATCCTTCAATTTGCATAAATTGATGAGAATGAGTCGCATCATCAGCATCTCTTCGATAAGTTTTACCAGGACAAATCATTCTAATAGGTTTATCACCACCAGCTGCTAACATAGTTCTGGCTTGCACCGGAGATGTTTGACTGCGCAGTAAAATTTCATCACCTTTTAAATAGAAAGTATCTTGAGCATCTCTTGCCGGATGACCTTTAGGAATATTTAATAATTCAAAATTGAAATGATCTTCTTCTACTTCTGGGCCATCTACAACATCATAACCCATAGCCATAAATACTTCTTCGACATCTTCAACTACTTTTTCTAATATATTAGGTGAACCAACAAGTATTTTAGTACTAGGTAAAGTAATATCAATTTCTTCATTAGCTAACTTTTGATTTAATTCTTGCTCTTCAAAATATTCTATTTTACTATCGATAGCATTATTTAAATCTGTTTTTAAATTATTAAGAATCATTCCAAACTCTCGTTTTTCATTTAAATCTAAATCTTTTAAATAAGTAGATAATTCACTTACCAAACCTTTCTTACCTAAATATTCAACTTTTAATTCATTTATTTCTTTTAAATTAGTTACTTTTTCAATTTTTTCTAAAGCTTCTTTTTTTAATTCATTAACTTTTTCTTTCATATTAATCTCCCTTATTAAATTATAAAAAAGCCCTTACAAAATATGTAAGGGACGAAAGGACTTTTTCCGCGGTACCACCCAAATTCTAGAAAAATCTAGCACTTTGTTTAGATATAACGCATACTTTGCGGATTAGCTCCAATGGTGAAATTCTTTATATTTATTATCTTTAAATGCTTCCAGCATAGTGCATTTAATCTCTATTTGAAGATAAATATAAATACTAAAACATTATCAACGCTGCACATGAGTTTATTATAACACATATTACTTTAATTTTGTAATAGAATCGAAATAATACGTATCATCAGCTTTTTTAAAAATGTATTGATATTTATTTAATTTTTTAGAATTGCTTTCTAAATCATTAGGCGTTACATTTGCAACTTTGGCATCAAATAAATTATCAAAGGTATAAAAACTAGCTTCATTTTCGTCATAAATAGTTGCTGTTGTTAAAATATATAGTTTATTATCTTCTTCATACATATCTGTAATATTTTCCAAGATTTTTTTATTTGAACTACATTCTTTATTATCAGCTACATAACGTTTTTTATCTTTATCGTATTGAAAATTTAAACAATTATAAGAAAAAGTAGATGCTTTGTAATTATCTAATGATCCAAATAAATTTTCAAAAGCTTTCTTTAAAACTTCTTCATCAACCGTAACATTTAGGGAATTTTCTTTAATATTTTTGCTATCTACTTGTTTAAATGCTAAATTTAAAAGATAAGAAACCTTTATATCACTTAAAACATAATCTTTACTATATAAATAATAGGCACTTACTTGGTCGGCATCTAAAGAAACTTGAACATTATTTAATAAGTAGCCATAATTTTCCATATACCAATTTTTATCTTTAATAACTTCTTCAGTAGGATTACTATTTTTATCATCGGTATTACTTACCATACAATTACCATTTTTTTCACAATCACTTTTCATAAAATTAAAATATTTAACATCGTATAAACAATATCCAAAATAGCAAGTGATTGCTAGCAGAATTAAAATCACCACATTTTTTTTAAATAAAGCAAAATTCTTACTCCGAGCTATTCTTTTTTCTTCTCTTTTTACTACTTCTTCAACTTCTTCATTAATTGTCCGGGTTATTTCTTCTTGAAAACTTTCTTTAAATTGATTTACTTGACTAGTTAAAGAGGCTTTAATTTCTTTATTTAACTCAGCCATAACTTTATCTTTGACATTATTTAAAATATCTTTTTTAGCATCATTTTCGGCTTTTTTTGCCATATGTATCACCCTTTGTTTTAGTATTATAGCACTTTTTCCCAAGAAAAAAAGCACATCTTGTACTTTTTAATAATTTTCAGCTTTTAATTCCATATAAGATTGTGGATGTTTACAAACTGGACATACTACTGGAGCAGACTTACCTACATAGACATGTCCACAATTACGGCAAATCCAAACTTTTTCTTCTCCTTTTTCAAAAACTAAATTATTTTCAATATTATCAACTAATTTCATAAATCTTTCTTCATGATGTTGTTCAATTTCTCCAACCATTTCAAATAATTTAGCAATATCGTTAAATCCTTCTTCACGAGCTGTTTCAGCGAATTCTTTATACATTTCTGTCCATTCGTAATTTTCACCACTAGCAGCATCTTTTAAATTAGTTAATGTATCAGGTACTTCTCCATCATGTAATGTTTTAAACCAAATTTTAGCATGTTCCTTCTCATTATTAGCAGTTTCTTCAAAAATTGCTGCAATTTGTTCATATCCTTCTTTTTTAGCTTTTGAAGCATAATAACTATATTTATTTCTAGCTTGACTTTCCCCTGCAAAAGCAGACATTAAATTAGCTTCTGTCTTACTTCCTTTTAATTCCATAATTAAATACCTCCTATTTCTTAAAATATTATATCATTTCTAAAAAACTTGTAAAGTTTATTTTAATTTTTATCATAGCGATTTACTATATCATTTAAATGCATCATTTGATTATCTAATTGCTTTATAATCAAGGAATTTTCATACATTTTTTCTTTAACATCAGCTGGTATTTCATTAGGAAATTTATATCTAATTTTATGATCTAATGAGGCCCAAAAGTCCATCGCAATAGTTCTAATTTGAATTTCCGCTTCAACATAATCAATTCGATTTTCCAAATATACTGGCACTAAAACATTTAAGTGATAAGATATATATCCTGTATCTTTTGGATGTTTAATATAATCTTCTTGCCCGACAATTATTAAATTTTTTGATTTACGAATAACCGCTACAATATCATATACATCACTTAAAAAAGAAACAACAACTCTTATACCTACTCCATCATGAATATGGCTTATAATATTATTAAGAGAATAATTATAGCCTTTCTTTTCTAATTTTTTGATTATACTAGCCTCTGATTTTATACGTGATTTAATATGTTCAACAGGGTTATATCCATGTACAAAAACGAATTCTTCAATTAATATATTTATTTCTGTTTCCAACATTTGCTTAGCAAATTTATATTGTAAAAACAGTTCTTCTCTTGATTCCATAATAATCCTTTCTGTAAAAAATGTGTTATTAATTTAGCACAATCTAAATTTCTTGTCAAATTGGTTAAAAAAAGAAAGCTTAAGCTTCCTTATTACATTTGCTCTTTTAATAAAGATGTTAATTTTATCATCAATTCTGAATCAGTTACTTTTTTTACATAAGTATCTAATCCTTCTAATTCTTCTTCAAATATGGCCACATTATCTGTTTGAACTTCTTTTTTTTCATCTACGCCCATAGTTAAGAAATATTTTTTCCCAGAATATAATGTTTCATTTAAAACCACATATTTTTCATTATTAGATAATGTAATAATTGTATTAACTTCTAGACCCATTATAACACCCCATTACCATCAAATAAACTATTAACATCAACAAAATCATCATCGTCATATTCAGCTATAATAAATGGATTATCTTCTTTAGAAGATTCTGTATTAATTGGTTCTACATCAATAACTTTTAAACGCTCTGGTGTTTTATTTTTCGTATCTATAACATCATCTATTTCTGGAAGTTCTTCCATTACTTCTTCTGTAGATAATTCATTTAATTTTTCTTCTGTAATAGCTTGATCGTTTTCTAATACCTCACTATTTTCCTTTAAATTTTCTTTTGGTTCTTCATCCTCAATAGTTCCTAAATAAATTTCAATTTCATCAAAGATTTCAGTAGGCGTAGTAGTGTATTTTTGACGATGTTTAATTTGTTTTACTGTTTCATCCAATGCCTTTAACTTACGTTTATCACTTTCAATTGCTAAAACATCTTTAGCTTTACTTTCACTTGTTAACAATTTATTTAATTTATTAACTTCTTCTTGTAATTTTTCAATTCGTTTTTGATACTGTTTAATTTCTATAATTTGCAGATTATGCGCTTTTTCAATTAATTCTTTTTGATCTTCTTTATAATTTTCAATAATTTTTTTAACAACTTCTAAATCAGCTTGTTTTTTAGTAAAAGCCGAACTCAAAACTGCTCTTCGTTTTGGTGTTTTTTCTTCTTCGCTGGCCATTACTTGTTCATATTCTACTATATTTTGTTCAAGTTGATGACATAAATTCGTAGCATCTTCTAAATTATGCATAAGTTCATTAAACTCATCATTATCTATTAAATTTATTTCTTCTTGTAAAGACTTAATTTTATTTTCTAAATTAGTAATTTCATTTTGTAAAAAATTAATTCGATTAGTAATTACATGAGTATCAATTTTAGTATAATCTTTTGAATCAATTAAAGAAGCAAATTCATCTCGTGCCTTACTAGCATTATTCAATTCTTCTTGTAAAACTGATTCTAAATCACTACTGCTTGGAATGTCCATAAAAGGATTTAATTTTACTAAAGTAATTAATTCTTTAATTTTAGATAAAGCACTTGTCCGATCATCTTCTTCAATAAGTTTTTTTGCTTCAATAGCAATCATTCCCGGATCAGTAATTATTTCTATTCTTCTCTTATCTAAAGAAGACAATTGTTTTTGAATTTCTTCTATTTTTTCTTCATCAAATTTTTCTAAATCTTCATCAATATAAGAAGTTGGATTCATTAAACTAGATTTTATATCAGATAATTGTTCTTTATCAGTTTTTAATTTTTTAATTATTTCTTCCTTAGCTAAAGATAAATAATCAAGTTTATCCAAAAGAGCTTTATCATTTTCTTCCTCTTTTTTCAAAGCAGTAATTAATTCGCTTATCTTTTTATTTTCGTCATCTAAAATTTTCTTAAAATTCTCAATAGCTGGTGATTCTTCCATTTCAGAAATTCGATCATTTAAAGATGTTACATAATCGCTGCTTGATTTAATATCATTTTTTAATTGAATAATAGTTTGATGAGAAGCTTCTTCATCTTTTGTTACACTATCAATTTCTTGTTGAACGTCACGCAATTTTTTAGTAACTTTTTTGATTTTAGCCTCTAAACTTACTTTTATATTTTCATCAACTTGTTTATCACTAGCTTTAAAATATTTTTCTTCAGGATTAACATTTTTTAAAAGAGCAAGCTCTTCTTTCAATCTGCTACTTTCCTTTTCTATTTCCAATAATTCTGCTTGTAAAGTATCTATATTTGCTGATGACCCAGCCATTCCAACTAAATCATCAATCTTTTTTGATATATCAGATTGCATACTTAGCCACTCCTTTATTCTTTTACTATTAACATGATATCATAACAAATTCCAATTTGCAATAATTTGAAATTAGGTTTTTTTGGGATATATAAAGGATAAAAAAATCACAAATAATATGTGATATTTTTAATTGTCGTCGCGATTGTTTCCAAATATTAAAATTAAACGCAATAATTCTAAAGCACTAGATAGAACACCAGCTACATAAGTACTTGCAGCAGCCATTAACATATTAGCAACACCATCTTGTTCATTTTGATCAGCCAATTTTAATTCATTTATAATTTTCTTAGCTCGAGCACTAGCATTTATTTCCACAGGCAAAGTAACTAGTTGAAAAACAAGACCAGTACCAACAAGCAATATTCCTAACCAAACTAAATTTATAGATTCTAAAAATAAACCTAAGAAAATAATAAAATAAGAAATTGAAGTAGCAAAATTCACAATTGGTACAATCATACTTCGTATTCGCATGTACAAATAACCATCTTTATCTTGCAAAGCATGCCCACACTCATGAGCTGCAACTGCGATAGAAGCTACTGTTGTTCCTTTATAAATATCTGTAGATAACCTTACCACTTTTCTTTTTGGATCATAATGGTCAGTTAAATTACCTTTTGTTTCTACAACATAAATATTTTTTAAACCATTGGCATCCAATATTTTGCGAGCAACTTCAAAACCAGTTATTTTTTCTTCATTTTCAATTTGTTTATATTTACTAAAGCTAATTGTAACAAACAACTGAGCAATTGCTGGAATTATTAACATTAAAATAATTATCAATAAGTTCATATATTCACTTCCTATTTTTATCTTAACACAAATATGTGAAAATTATATGAGAATAATATTATTTTTTTATTTCAAAAGTTGTTCCGTCTCGTGAATCTTTTAAAATTATACCCATATCAGCTAATTCATCTCGAATTTTATCAGCTAAAGAATAATTTTTATCTTTTTTAGCAGCATCTCTTTCTTGAATTTTTTGATTAATAAATTCAACATCTATTTCTCTATCTTCTGGTTTTTCATTTCTTAAATCTAGAGAAAGCACTTTGTCCCAAGCATTAACTAAAGCTAGTTTTGTAGCATCATTTAAAGTACTTTTTAAAACTTCAAATAGAAGACTCAAAGCATTAGAAGTATTTAAATCGTCACTTATATAATCTTTAAATTTTTGATCATATTTTTCAAATTCTACTTCATCTATTTTGCCTTCGTCACTTAATTGATTAATTTTATTTTTTAATTTTTGATAAGCTTTACTAGCATTATCTAAGGCTTCATAAGAAAAAACTAACACCTTACGATACGACGTATTTAAACACATATAACGATAAGCAAGAGGGTCATAACCTTTTTCTTTAAGTAAAGTTACAGTTAAAAACTCGCCCTTAGATTTACTCATTTTACCCGTTTCGTCATTTAAATGTTCACCATGTATCCAATAATTGCACCATTTATGTCCTAAAAATGCTTCACTTTGAGCAATTTCATTAGTATGATGAGGGAAAATATTATCAACGCCACCACAATGAATATCTAAATATTCGCCCAAATATTTCATACTTATTCCTGAACATTCAATATGCCACCCTGGATAACCAACTCCCCAAGGAGAATCCCATTTTAACTCTTGATCTTCAAACTTTGATTTAGTAAACCATAAAACAAAATCTGCTTGGTTTCTTTTGGCTAAATCTTCTTCTACTCCATCTCTTACACCAGTTACCATTTCATCAACTTTATGATTGGTAAGTTTATAATAATCCGTAAGTTTAGTAGTATCAAAATAAACATTTCCACCACTTAAATAAGCATAATGAGTATCTAAAAGTTTCGTTATTATTTTTATATATTCTTGAATATTATCCGTAGCATTTGAAACAATTTCGGGCCACTTTATATTTAAAGTTTCCGTATCTTTTTTAAATTCATCAGTATAAAATTTAGCTATTTCTAAAACGGTTTTATTCTCTCTTTTAGCTCCTTTAAGCATTTTATCTTCTCCAGAATCAGAATCACTAGTTAAATGGCCAACATCAGTAATATTCATAACTCTTTTTACTGAATATCCTAAATAATTTAAAGTTTTTTCTAAAATATCTTCAAAGATATAAGTTCTCAAATTACCAATATGCGCATAGTGATAAACAGTTGGACCACAAGTATATATTTTAACTTCTTTTTTATCATTGGGAATAAATTCCTCAACTGTTCTAGATAATGTATTAAAAATTTTCATAAAATCATCTCTCTTTAAATTAAAAATTTAATCTTTCTAGCACTTTTTCTTTACCTAATAAATATATTACGTCAATTAAATCAATACCATGCATCATGCCACTAATAGCAACCCTAATTGGCATATAAAGAAGTTCTCCAGAAACTCCTATACCATTTTTAACATTTTCAATGGCTGTAGCAATATTTTCTCTATTCCAATCGGCAATATTTTGAATTTCTTTTTGATAAAATTTTAAAATTGGAGGTATTTGATCATTACTTCGTAAATACTTCAAGCAATCATCTTCTAAAGAAACATTACTTTCAAAAAAAGTATGAGTAACTAAAGCTATTTCGCTCCCAAAAGAAATATGTTTTTTATAAGCTAGTAACAAACTATTAACCCAATCCGTACTCTTTTTAGATATATCATAAGCTTTTTCTAAATATGGAAGAACAAAATCTAAATATTCCTCATCATTCATTTCCATAATGTAATGTTTGTTAAACCATTCTAATTTTTTTATATCATAATAAGCTGAATTAGTATGAATATTATTAATATCAAATAATTTTACTAACTCCTCTAAAGAAAAAAACTCTTTATTATCTTTTGGTGACCAACCTAACAAAGCTAAATAATTAATAATCGCTTCTGGTAAAAAACCATTATTTAATAAATCAATAACATTTTCATCTTTATTACGTTTGCTAATTTTTTCCCCATTTTGTTTTACTACTAATGGTAAATGAATAAAATTAGGTACTTCTAATCTTAAAGCTTCATATAAAAGAATATATTTTGGTGTACTAGACAAATACTCGCAGCCTCTGGTAACATGCGTAATATTCATTAAAGCATCATCGATTACATTAGCAAAATTATAAGTTGGATACCCATCACTTTTAATTAATATTTGGTCTTCTAATTCTTTATTTTCAACAATAATATCTCCATAAACTAAATCATGATAACTGGTAGTTCCTTTTTGAGGCATCTTTTGTCTTATAACATATTTTTCTTTATTATTAATCTTTTTTTGGATTTCTTCTTCTGATAAATCTCGGCAAGTTCCGGGATAAACATAAGTTTTACCCGCTTCTGTAGCTTCCATTCTTTCATTACTTAAAACTTCTTCACTGCAAAAACAATAATAAGCATAACCTTCTTTTACTAACTTTTCGGCATACTTTTGATATATTTCTAACCTTTCACTTTGAACATAAGGGCCAAAATCTCCTCCAATATTAGGGCCTTCATCATAATAAAGGGAAAATTCTTTCAATACTTTATAAATAAACTCTTCAGCACCTAATTCGTAACGAGACTGATCAGTATCCTCAATTCTTAAAACAAACTTACCATCATCATGCTTAGCTATTAAATAAGCAAAAAGAGCACTCCGTAAATTTCCAATATGCATAAATCCTGTAGGGCTTGGGGCAAATCTTGTTCGTATCATAATACACCTCTTCATAAAAATTATAACAAAATGAATTATAATTTTAAATTTAAAAATACATATTACAAAAAAATAATCTAGAAAGCGTTCTAGATTATCAAAAATAATTATTTATGCTTTGACCATAAATAGGTAAAAATGTAATAATTTTATAATTGCAATCATCTCTTATTACAAATTAATCATACCATATTTTCATACAAGGTTTCAATATCTAATTCACTATTATATTTATCAATAAGATGTTTTAAATTACGTAAACCATACAATTTACAATTAGCTTCTTTTAATATATCTTCAGCTTTAATTTTATTATTTTTTAAGTTAGTATTTATATATTTTTCTAAAATTTCTGGGCTTAATTCTTTATAACAAATAATATCATTAAATCTACCTAAAAATTCTTTACTAAATATTTCATTAAAATTATTATTCTCTTTATCTACGAATCCTACACTATTTTTATTGACTACGTTACTTGTCATAAAAATCATTGTATTAGAAAAATCAATTTTTTCACCTCTAGCACTTGTCACAAAGCCTTCATCTAGTATTTGCAAAAATAAATTTAAAACTCGCGGATGGGCTTTTTCAATTTCATCCACCAATAATATAGAATATGGATTTTCTAATACTTTTTGAAATAAATAAGAATCGTCATACCCTACATATCCTGCACTTACACCAATTAGCTTATTTACAGAAGTATCTAAATTATATTCACTCATATCTATTCTAATCAAATTGCCCAAAAATAAACTATCAGCAATAATCTTCACCGTTTCTGTCTTACCAACACCTGAAGGCCCTGTTAACAATAAAGATAATGGTTTATTATCAACATTTAATTTTATCCATATATTTTTTAATATACTTTGAACCGCCTTTTCTTGTCCCCAAATTTTTTCTTTTAAATTATTTTTTAAATTAGTAAAAGTCTGTTTTTTATCTTGTAATAAAGGCAATTTGGCGTATTTTGCTAAAACTTCTAAAATATCATTATAATTAATTTTATTTTCATAACTATTTTTAATGGTATTTAACTTTTGACGTAGGTCATTTTCTTTCTCCTTACACAATGCTGCTTTATCATAATCATCTTGATAAATATATTGTTCTTTTTCTTTAGTTATTTTGTTAATTTTTTCATTAATCTCTGCTAATGATTTTAAAGATATGCCTTTCATTTTTTTATTAGCGCATATCATATCTAAAAGTTCTATTGATTTATCAGGATTGCTTTTATTTTTAACATATTTATTAGTTAAATGAACTATGTCTTCAATATTTTTTTCACTTATAACGATTTTATGATGAGCTTCATAACTATTTTTGATACCCATTAAAATATTTTTAGTTTTCTCTTCATCTGGTTCTTTAATTTCGATGGTACAAAATCTTCTTTCTAAAGCTTTATCTTTAAATATTGATTGATAATATTCTTCTGTGGTTGTAGCTCCAATACATTTTAATTCTCCTCTAGCTAAATAAGGTTTTAAAATATCACTAGCATTGATTGCTCCTTCTGCTCCTCCAGCATTTATAATGGTATGTATTTCATCAACAAATAAAATAATATCTTTGTTATCAATCACTTCTTTAATGATTTTGGTAAGCCGCTCTTCAAATTCTCCTCGATACTTAGTTCCTGAAACTAAAGCTCCCATTTCTAACATAATTATTGTTTTATTTAATAACTCAGTAGGAACAGTTCCTTTATTTATTCTCCTAGCTAATTCTTCTACAATCGCTGTTTTACCTACTCCAGCTTTTCCAATAAGTAATGGATTACTTTTTTTCTTACGTAATAATGTCTCAATTACTTGATTTAATTCATCTTCTCTACCAATAACTATTTCCGTTTCATCAACCGTTTTATTTAGATCAACACCAATTTCCAATATTTCTAACTTTTCAGTTGGTTTTTGAATTAAACTTATTTTAAAATCATCATACATAGCATCTAAATCTATGCCTAGACCTAATAGTATTCGAATAGCTATTCCTTCGCCTTCTTCTAACATAGCTAAAAATAAATGCCTTTCAGTAACTTTTCCCGAATGATTATCAATAGCATCATTAGTAGCTGTATCTATTATTCGTTTTAATAATGGGGTATATAAAACAAAATCAGTATCTTTATGTGATTCACCCACTACTCTAATTAATTCGTCGTAAAATATTTTAAAACTTAAACCATAATTTTTAACTTTATTAGTTACTTCATTTTCTTCATCTAATATAGCTAGTAATAAGTGTTCACTTCCCACATAAGGATGTTTTAATTTTTTTCGATAATTTTCTGCTTTTTTAAATAATGTTGTAATACGTATTCCATAATTTTCAAACATAGAATCCTCCTAAGTTATTCTATGTTTATCATGAGATTTTTAGAAAATTTTTATTCAAAAAATATGAAAGTTAATCGATTAAGAATCTTGGGCGAACGCCAATCTCATTCAGCACCCCGCCCCAGCTGGGGCCGCCAGCTTCGTATATATAAGCAAAGCTACCCGAGTTACCCGAAGAAGATACATCTTTTAAAAAATATTTAAACCCAGTTGCTCTATAACTATATTTAAATTCAGGTTTTAATCTAAAAATAGCATATTGACTATTATCTATTCCTGTGTCATATAAACTAGAAGAAGCTATAGTTGAACCAAATACATTTACTTCACTCATTAAATCTAGTTTTCTATTATACCATTTCCAATCTGACGAAGCTCCTAAGATATTACTTCTCCCAATTTGATTTGTTGCCATTTCATCCACTTGAACAGTTATTATATTTTGATATTCTATTATATGATCTTTTTGGTCACCACTAGGATTACTAGCTCCAAAATCAGGATTTATATATTGAGTTAATATTGTATCTAGTGTTCCTCCTTCTTCTTTTTTCTCTTGGGTAGCTTTTCCATCATCTCCTACTTTATACCCTACCATTTCACTTCCGGCATACCCTCCTACAATTGTATTTGTGGAATTCATTTGGGCTTTCATTAATGGTGCCGCTGGTATTATCGTGGCATGATGTTTTGTTAATAATGATGTATTCCCTGTATTCATATAATTATCAAGATCAGCTATTAACCATACTACTGTTTTGTTACTTATATCTGTTTTGCCACTTGGACTTGTTATATAATCCCCAACAAATATATCGTCAAAGTGACCACTACTTATTTCTTTAAATAAGCTTCCATCTTCTAGTTTACTTGTTATATCTTTTCCTCTATATGTGTTTCTTCTATATGCTACTCCTGCGTCAATATAATTTTGATAATCTGCTTCGGTTAAGGTACTATTAAATGCTAATTTACATTTTGTTCCTTTATTTATATTCTCTACTTTCAAGTTCCAAGCATTATAATCCCATTCCGCTTTTATTCCATTATCACATTCTGCTGTTACTTTATAATAATTTGATTTACTTGCATCTTTTGGCGTTGTGGGTATACTATCTTTACTTGCTCCATCTACAGTTACTGCAAACTTTACATCATACGAAAAATCAGGAATTATTCCTTTGATTACGTTATACTCTTTTTCATTTTCATAATAAGCATAACTTTTATATAAGAATATTCCACCAATTGTGGCACATATACCTATTATTGCTCCGATTATAAATGTTTTTCTTTTCTTATTCTTAGTAAACTTTTCTAACTCTAGGTCTTCCTTCTTATCTAATATACCCCCCCCC
>CANRLP010000002.1 GCA_947631515.1 uncultured Bacilli bacterium | reverse complement strand
ATTTTTTTATTCTTTTTCTTTTGTTATTTTTTTCACTTTAAAAGGAGTGTTTTTTATTTTTCACTCCTTAACACTGAAATTGTTATTTCAATAAAAGGGTATTATTTATTTTCTATAAATTTATTTTTCTTTTCCTTTTCTAACTCTTTTAAACTTTTCTTAGGGGTTGGTAAATCTTCAGGCATTGTACCACCATTTTTTTCGATAACTTCCCTGATATTTTTACCAATAGTATAATGGGTTTTATTTGCATCACTTTCATTTTTAATATTGTCTCTTTTTAGCTTAGATTCCGTCTGCGTTATCCTAAATAAGTTGGCAGCAAGTTCTTCACTACCCATATTATCTAAAATATCTTCTCGATATCTTAAACCTTTTCTTTTAGCTATATCGTCTGCTGTTTCCCCATTATATAAACCCTTATATCCAGAATTATGAAATTTATCAAAGTTTTTAACACCGGCATTTTTAGCAGCAATATTTAAAGAATAATTCCCTTTTTTAGTTAAATTTCTTTGATAAAATCTTTTTTCGTCTTCCGATAATTTATTATAATCTAGCTCAGAAATTTCTTGTTTTCTTGTTTGAATGGCAAAATAAGTTTGAGCAAGTGCTATACTTTCTTTTCTAGGATCGCCATTTTGAGCAATTAAATAACAAGCATATCTCGATAATTTATAATCATTTTGATTTCTTTTGGCACCTGATCCTATAGATACCATTTTCCTGACGCCGGCAAAATGGTCCAAAATTAAAATATTACTATTTTCGCAAGATTTTTTTGCTTTAACTATAACTTTTTCAAAATTTTCCCATTTACTATATCTCAATACTTGCATTAATTCTCGAGCATTCCAATATTCATTTCCAAATTTATCAATATGCTTGATGTCTTCAAATAATTTTGTAGTATTTTCCATTTTTATAATTTTTTCTTTCATTTTTTTCTACCCTCCTAGTTTTGACATTTATTATAATACCAATACATTTGTTCGTCAATACTTTTTTTAAAATTATTAGGGCAAAAAAAAATTAAGTTTTACCTTAATCTTTTTTGTCAGTTGAACCAAATCCTCCAGTACGAATACCTTCAGCACAATCATTATCAACTAATAAATATTTTTGGAAGATAACTTGACCAATAACATCACCTTTTTTTATTTCAATATCATGATCTAAAATATTGTAATATTGGAAGAAAAAGTGACCATCATTTGATTCGTTTCCATAATAATCAGCATCAATGATACCTATGCTATTAGCCATAACTAAGCCTTTTTTAGGGCCAGAACTACGATTTAGCAACATATAATATTCATCATCTTGGCAATAAGCTTTTAAACCCGTTGGAATTAATGTCGGCTTAGCACCTAATTTAAAAGCCGGAATTATGATATCCTCTGCTGCTTCTACATCATATGCAGCAGCTTTTTTAGTTTTACGTATAGGCATATGAATATCTTTATCTTCATAACCTTTAGCTATTTCAAATCCTCTTACTTTTTTTAACATTTTACGACCTCTTTTGGAATTTTTTTATCAAAATTTAATTCTACTATTTTTTTATTTTTTAAACTACTCACAACATCAATAATTCTTTGATTACTGCTTCCTCGGAAAGCCAAATTAGGATTTCTTAGTTCATCAACAAATCTACCATCAACTAAAACATCTATATAATTCATAACTTCCTTATTTTTTAAATCATCAAATAAATATCCTGACCATACCCAAATTGTTTTATTGGGATACTTATCTTTAAAAGTTTTAGCTAATTTAGTAGTGGCTTCAATATTTTTGGGATGCATAGGTTCGCCCCCTAAAATAGATAAACCTTTAATATGATCTAAACTACATAAATTTAAAATTCGTTCAATAACTTCGTCAGTAAACTCTTTACCACCTAAAAAGTCATGAGTCTCTGGATTAAAACAATTTTTACAATTAAAAGCACAACCTTGCATAAAAATGGATACTCTTACCCCCGGTCCATTAGAAATATCCATTTTTCTTATCTTGTTGTATCTCATGCCATTTCCTCATCGTCTTTATTATCGATATGAATTACTCTTTCTTTAATTTCTTGGGTTCTTCCCTTATTCCAGAAATTTTTACCAATATATCCACAAGTACGACGAGTAACATCTAATTTATCATGATCACGGTTGCCGCAATTTGGACAATACCATTCTAAGTTTTCATCTACTAAAATTTCGCCATTATAACCACAAGCTAAGCAATAATCAGATTTAGTATTTAACTCAGCGTACATAATATTATCATAAATAAATTGAATTACTTCAATAACAGCATCAATATTATTAGTTAAATTAGGGGTTTCAATATAAGAGATAGCTCCCCCAGGACTAAGTTTTTGAAATTCGCTTTCTAATTTTAATTTAGTAAAAGCATCAATTTCTTCAAATACGGGAACATGATAAGAATTAGTTATATAATCTCGATCTGTAATTCCTTTAATAACTCCAAAACGTTCTCTTAAGGCTTTAGCAAATTTATATGTTGTTGATTCAATAGGTGTTCCATAAACAGAATAATCGATATCTTCGGCTTCTTTCCATTCTTTACATTTATCATTTAATTTTTGCATAACTTGTAAACCAAATTCTTTACCTATACCATTGTCAGTATGAGAGTGTCCAGTCATAAATTTAACACACTCATATAATCCAGCATATCCTAAAGAAATTGTAGAATAACCATGGTGTAGTAATTCATGAATAGATTCACCTTTTTTAAGACGAGCAAGTGCTCCATATTGCCATAATATTGGGGCAACATCACTGGTTGCTTTGCTTAAACGTTTATGACGAATTTGTAAAGCCCGATGGCAAAGTTCTAATCTATCATCCATAATATTCCAGAAAGTTTCCATATCTTTATCACTTGATAAAGCTACATCTACTAAATTGATAGTTACAACTCCTTGATTAAATCTACCATAATATTTAGGTTTACCATTTTCATCAACATAAGGAGTTAAAAAGGAACGACATCCCATACATGGATAACATTGACCATCACCGTTTTTATCAATTTTTAATTGTTTCATTATTTTTTCAGAAATATAATCAGGCACTAAACGTTTAGCTGTACATTCTGCAGCTAATTCTGTTAAATACCAATATTTACTGCCTTTTCGAATATTGTCTTCTTCTAATACGTATAAAAGTTTTGGAAATGCTGGAGTAATATAAACACCGGCTTCATTTTTCATTCCTAATATTCTTTGTTTTAAGACTTCTTCAATTAACATGGCAAGTTCTTCTTTATATTCATCAGTTTCTCCTAAATATAAACAAACACTTAAGAAAGGAGCTTGACCATTAGTAGTAGTCATCGAATTAATTTGATATTGGAATGTTTGAACACCATCGGTGATTTCCTTTTTTAAATCTTCTTTAGCAAATTTTTCACAATCTTCTTTAGAAAATTTTCTTTTTTTATATTTATCTAAAAAACGATTGTAACTTAATCTGACAAAAGGAGCTAAATGGGTAAGAGATACTGTTACTCCGCCATATTGACTAGAATTAACTGCTGTAATTAATTGAGTTGCTATTGTCATTGCTGTTAAAAATCTATGAGGTTTTTCAATCATAATACCATTAATATTAGTACCATTTTGTAACATATCCTCTAAATTCATTAAACAACAATTGTGCATAGCATTTTGAGCAAAATAATCGGCATCATGGAAATGAATAATACCATCATCATGAGCTTGAACTATATCTTCAGGAAGTAAAAATCTTCTGGTAATATCTGTACTTGTAATACCGGCTAAATAGTCTCTTTGAACTGTAATAATTTTAGCATTTTTATTAGAATTTTCAGTATTCCAGTATTCACTTTCTCCATCAATTAATTCTTTAATAGCTAAGTCAGTTGTATTACTTTTACGTACTAATTCTCTTGTATAACGATATGTAATATATTTTTTAGCTAAAGCATACTTACCGATACTCATTAATTTCATTTCAATGATATCTTGAATATCTTCTACTAGAATTCTTTTTTTACCTAAGCCTTCAATATATTTAATAATATTTTTAATTTGAGTACTACTTGCTTGATCAGCTTCCTCAACTTCTTTATTAGCTTTTTCTATTGCTAATTCAATTTTTTCTGGACAATAATCTACCATATGTCCGTCTCTTTTAATAACCTTCATAAACTCTACTACCTTTCTTTACTCTAGCAAAATCTTAGCACCTTTTTTTTAGACTTCATGTTGCAATTGCAACAATTTGATAATTTTGTTAAAATAATTTTAGAGGTGGTAAAATGAACCCTTTATTTACCAATATCGAAAAAAAATATCAAGACAAATTACTTTACACTTTGGAAGCCCATACCTTTACACTACCCAAAAACACCCGCGTTTTAAATACGATAAAAAATGAAAATTTTATTGGTTATGTCATCTACGGCTATATGCAGATTATCCAAACCGATTATAATGGCAATACAACGATTATTGAAGAGTTAGGAGAAAATGCTGTTTTTGGAACAATCCTTTCTTCTTTAAACAATACAGAATATGAAGTTATTACTAAAGAAGAAAGCCAAATAAAAATTATTGATTATAATCAAATTATGGAAGAAGAATATCATAAACTACCTTACTTTCATCAATTTTTTAAAAACTTATTAGAAATTGCTAGTCAAAAAATTGCTGAGAAAAATGATCATATTGAAATCTTAACTAAAAAAACAATCCGAGATAAATTACTCGAATATTTTAAAATTATTTCAGAAAAAACAGGAACAAAAATTATTTATCTTACTTTAACTTATACAGAATTAGCTGATTATTTAGCTGTTGATCGCTCAGCTATGAGTAGAGAATTAAAAAACTTACGCGAAGAAGGATTTATTAAAACCGAAAATCGCCGTATTACTTTACTTTATTAATCGTTTAACATTTTGAATAGCATTCTTTTCTATTCGCGAAACTTGAGCTTGAGATATACCTAAAGCATCTGCTATTTCCATTTGAGTTTTACCAATTATAAATCGTTCAATTAAAACATTTCTTTCTCTCTCTTTTATTTTTTGCATAGCTTTTCTTAAAGAGATTAACATATCTTTATCTTGATTAGATTCTTTTTTATCTGCAATTTGGTCAAGTAAATAAATGGTATCTCCTCCATCATTATAAATTGGTTCAAATATACTCATTGGTTCTTTTAAACTATCCAAAGCAAAAGTAATTTGATATTCATCAATTCCTAAAGCGGCAGCAACTTCTTCATTTTTAGGTTCATAACCTTTAGTTTTTAGATATTCATCTTTATATTTTAAAATTTGATAAGCTAAATCTTTGATACTTCGACTGACACGTAAAGAATTATTATCGCGAATATAGCGTTTTACTTCGCCGATAATTAAAGGACAAGCATAGGTTGATAATTTTAAATTATAGGACAAATCGAAATTATCAATAGCTTTTATAAGACCAATAACTCCGACTTGAAATAAATCATCCATATTATATTTATCTTTATTAAACCGTTTTAGAATACTTAAAACTAATTTTAAGTTACCATTAATTAATTCATCTTTGGCTTTTAAATCCCCATTTTGGTATCTTTTAAATAATTCAATCATTTCTTCTTGTTTTAAAACTTTTATATTATTAGTATTTAAATTAGTAATATCTACTTTATATTTGCTCATTAAAAAAAGCTCCTTTCAAACTTGTTTTGTTCTAAAAAGAGCTTTTTTATACAAATTTTAAGTTTTTAGTAAGTTTTTTAAGTTTTTAATTACTTTTTTTTCAATTCGGGAAATATATGACTGACTAATTCCTAAAATTTCCGCTACTTCTTTTTGGGTAAACTCTTCGGTATTATTTAAACCATATCTTAAAACCATAATTTGTTTATCGCGCGGATCTAATTTATTGATTTCGTCGGCTAACATTTTTTTATCTAACGAATTTTCAAATTCTTTAATAACAATATCTTCTTCTGTGCCTAAAATATCTTCTAGATGGAGTTCATTACCTTCAGCATCATAATTTAGAGCATCTTCAAAAGATATTTCCGTCTTTCTTTTTTTATTTTTACGCAAAAACATCAAAATTTCATTAGCAATACACCGGGAAGCATAAGTTGCTAATTTAATATTCTTATCTATTTTATAAGTATTTATCCCTTTTATTAAACCAATAGAACCAATACTTACTAAATCTTCAATATCATAACCAGAACTTTCATATTTTTTGGCTAAAAATACCACTAACCGCAAATTATGTTCGATTAGTTTATCGCGAGCTTTTTCATCCCCATTTTGAAATTTTATTAACAAAGAAAGTTCTTCTTCTTTACTAAGAGGTGGGGGTAATTTATCGGTACTACCTACAAAGAAACAATGGGAATATTTAGTCTTTAACCACAATAATATTTTTTTAATCATGATAATTCCTCCAATAATTTGTTATTCAAAATACATGTTACACCTTCAAAATTAAATTTTTTGTCACTTATACCAACTAAATATGAATTAAATTTTTTATTTTCAATTTCAATATATTGAGGTTTTATACATTTAAGTAAATTTTGATTATTTAAACTATGAAACGGAATATAGTAAAATGGTAAGTTATCTTCTGGTAAAATTCCTTTTTCTAGTAAAATAATGGGTTTATTGGTGATAGGATCAATTAATTGGTTGCCAGTATCTAAAAAAGCATTTAATAAATATTCTTGATTTTGCAAAACAATTTTTACTTGATAAGATAGTTGATAAGTACTTTTGATTTTTTTTTGTTGTTTAAGATAAATTAATAAGATGATAGGAGATATTAATATTAAAAAAATAGCATTGATATTAAGGTGATGTTTTACAAATAATAAACCTACTTGAGTATAACTAAATTCAATATTTAGGTAGTATAAAAAACCTCCCAAAATAATACTAATCATAAAAAAATATAGTAAATTAGAACTGGTATATTTGATATCAATATATTTAAAGGTTGCAATAACCATTATTAAAGCGATTATAATTTTAAACAGAAATAACATAAATTTAGAAAAAGGAATAAATAAGAAAATAAGGGTAAAACTACCTAGAAATGCCCCTAAAGAAATTCTTTTTAAAGAAACATGACGTTTTAAAGTTATAGAAGTGGTTAAGAGCAAAAGAAAGTCTAAGTAATAGTTTAAAAGAAAAATTAAATCTATATATACTTTCATTTTATCACCAAAAAAATTATATAAAAAAAAGACATTATAAAATGTCATTTTTTAGTTAAATTTTAATAATCGTTATGGCTTCTTAAGAAAGGAGGAATATCATATTCATTGTCGATAGTTTCTTCCTCTATTCTTCTTTTTGGTAAAGTTTTTTCAGAGTTATATATTTCTTTTTCTGGTTCTTCATTTTCTTTACCATCAAAACCAGTGGCAATTACAGTTACAATAACTTCGTCATTTAAATTAGAATTTTGAATAGCTCCAAAGATAATATTAATATCACTACTAGCTGCTTCTCTAACAGTTTCTACTGCATCTTCAATTTCCCATAATGTTAAGGAATCTCCACCTGTAACATTAATAATAGCATCAGTTGCTCCTTCAATTGTCGTTTCTAATAAAGCACTTGATACGGCTTGCTCAGCAGCTTCTACAGCACGATTCTCACCAACACCCATACCAATACCTATTAAGGCTGTTCCACTTTTTTCCATAACAGTTTTAATATCAGCAAAGTCTAAGTTAACAACTCCGGTTACAGCAATTAAATCAGATATTGATTGAACTCCACGATGAAGAACATTATCTACTTCTTTAAAAGCATCTTGGAAGCTAGTTGTTTTATCGATAATATCTCTTAAGCGATCATTTGGAATAATAATTAAAGTATCAACATGTTTCTTTAATTCTTCTAAACCAACTAGAGCATGTTCCATTCTTCTTTTTCCTTCAAAACGGAAAGGTTTAGTTACAATACCTACAGTTAAAGCTCCAGCTTCTTGAGCTATTTCTGCAATAATAGGAGCAGCTCCTGTACCAGTTCCACCACCAAGTCCACAAGCAATGAAAACCATATCAGCACCTTGAACAGCTTCTTCGATTTCAGATTTACTTTCTAAAGCTGCTTCTCTACCTACTTCGGGATTAGAACCAGCTCCACGGCCACCTGTAATATTTTTCCCAATTTGAATCTTATTCTCAGCTTTTGAAGAATTTAAAACTTGTAAATCGGTATTTACTACATAAAACTCTACGCCTTGAACTCCTTCTTCAATCATTCGGTTTACAGCATTACATCCGCCACCACCTGCACCAAATACTTTAATTTTAGCTATTGGATCTAATTTTAATCCGTTCATAAAACACTCTCCTTAATTATCAAAAAAATATCCAAATAATTTACCTAACATTGAATTATCCGATATATTTATCTTTCTTTGTTTACCACTTAATTCTTCTTGTTCTTCTAAACTAAAGATTGAAAAATCTTTATTACGAAGCATTAATTTACTATTATAGTACTTAATTAACCCTAAACATGAACTATATTTATTATTTCTTACTCCTAATTCATGTATTCTTGCTATTCTGGCATTTTTACCAAAGACACTTTCTAAAGTTAATTCGAAATCGGGCATTTCGCTTATGCCACCCGTTACTATTATATAATGAATTTCTTTTTTTGTTAAGAGATTAATCTGCTTTTTAGCAAGATTTAAGATTTCTTCTAAACGACTCATAATGATTTCACTTAATTCATATTGATTTATAGAAATTTTTTCTCCTAACTTATTGGTAACATTTTTTTTAGAACTAGGCGAAGCCAGTTTTTTATGAGCTAAACCAATTTCATCAACTATAGCTTTGGCTTGCTCGCTTGTTACCTTATATATAAATGATATATCATTATCGATATTTTGTCCACCCATTTCCAAAGATTTTGTATTAGTTAATACTCCTTTATTGAAGATAGATATAGTCGTTGAACCTTCTCCGATATTAATAATGGCCCCAACTAAATTACTTATTTTATCATTTTTTAGAGCATAATAATCTCCAACTGCAGTATGAGCAATATCAATTACCTCCACCCCTATTTTTTCTAAGCAATCTAATAAAACTCGCACATTTTTCTTAGGTATTAAAGATACAACCGTTTTAACATATAGTTTATTTCCTGAACAATTTAAAGGATTTTTAATAGGTTCCTCTTCATCTATGCGAAAACTAGTAGGAGTTATGCCAACTATTTCCATTTCTTTAGGAACACGGTTATAAACCGAAGATTGCATAGCTCTAACAATATCGACCCCATGAATAATTTTTTCCTCATTGGTAATCGTTGTTATGCCTTCCCCCATCATAAATTCCGTATTATAACTAGGCACAGTAACACTTATTTTCCGAATTTTTAAGCCTAACATATCTTCGGCTTTTTTTAAAACTTCTTTAAGTGCTATAAAAAATTCTTCTTTATTAATAATTAAGCCATTTTTTATCCCTTTTGAAGAAGATTCAGCAACAGCCAAAATATTAGTTTTAGACTTTATAATTTCAGCAACGATTAATTTTAGAGAACAGGATCCAATATCCAATCCGGCAATTATCTTTCTCATATAGCACTCCTATTTTATTTCTATCATTATTATATATAAAACAGCGCTAAAACTCAAGAATAATTTAAAAAAAGAGTAACTTATTTGTTTACTCATTTTCCTCTTTATTTTCGATTTCTTTCATATCGACACTATTAATAGAATTAAATCTTTTGGTAATTTTTTCTGTAGTTATATTAATATCTCGAACATCTTTAGAAACTGTATCAATACTGCGTGATAATTTATCCCAACGTTCCCGATAACGATCAAATTCAAAAGATAATTTATTTAATTCATCATGAATAACTTTGGCGTATTTATCTCTTTCAATATTTTTCAAAATCATACTAATCGTGGTTAACGTACTCATTAAAGTTGTAGGACTAGTTATCCACACCTTCTTATTATAAGCTTCTTCTATTAAATCAGAGTGATAGGCATTTATTTCTGCAAAAATAGCTTCGGCTGGTAAAAACATTATAGCTTCACCGGCTGTTTCGCCCGGTAAAATATACTTACTACTAATAGCATTAATATGTTTTTTAACATCTAATTTAAATTGTTTTAAAGCTAAATCGCGTTCTTCTTTAGATAAAGTTTTATCGGTCATTCTTTGATAATTTTCTAAGGGAAATTTAGAATCAATACAAATTGTTCCTAAAGGTGATGGAGCATACAAAATAGCATCAGCGATAAAACCATTGCTAAGTTTATGCTGAATTTCATAAATTCCTTTGGCATTTTCCCCAAAAATACTAGTTAATATATAATTTAAATTAACTTCGCCAAAAATACCTCTAGTTTTTTTATCCGTTAAAACACTTTGCAAAGAAACTATTTCAGTAGATAAGCCATCTATTTTCTTTTGTGCTTCATCAATTTTTGATAATCTTTCTAAAATATTATTAAATGTTTTATTAGATTTTTGAAAATTATCCTCAAGTCTTGCATTAACTTTATCATTTATATAATTTAATCTATTAACAATTTGTTCATTTAATTTATTAAAATCTTCATGTAAGTGATTAGTAAAACCTAGTTTGAATTCCCCTATTTCTTTAGTGATATTAGTTTCAAAACGCCCTAAACGTTCTGTTATATCACTAGAATCTTTCTTTTTTAATAATAAGATAACTTCTATTATAATAGCTATAATTAATAAACCAATGATTAGATATTCCATATTTACTCCTTTAATCTATTTACATTATAGCATTAATTTTAATCAAAATTAAATTTTTTACTTACAATTTTACTTGTTATATATGCAATTATTAGAAGGACAATTACTTTAATTAAAGCAACCGGATGAGTTAGACTTTGAATTAAACTAGTACCAACAAAGCCCCAAAATAATACTAAAAATATTTTACCAATTAATAAAGCTACAAGGAATTTTTTCACAGGCATTTTAGACAAACCAGCAGCAATATTTATCATAAATGCAGGAGTAAATGGAACAGCTATTATTACCGTTAATTGTTCTAATTTTATTTTATTAATCATTTTCATAATCTTTTGAAATTGAGAATTATTTTCTATTTTATGATCAAACCAATTTTTAATTTTTTTACGAAAAAGATAAAATGACAAAAGACAACCTAGTACGGTAAAAATCCAAGATATAATAAATCCAATAATGTTACCAAATACTAAAAAATTAATAGTAATAAAAACAAATAATGGCAAAATAGGAATAATAGATTCTAAGAGTATCAAAATACATCCTAAAATTGGTCCATATATTCCCAAGCCCATTAAAAAGGTATTTATTAAATTGTCTATATTTCTCATAAATTCTAGCATATTAATCACTTTATTAGTATACCACGAATTTATAATAATAAAATATTATTTATGATAAATTTAAAAAAGTAGTCAAATACTACTTATCTTCATTTCTAACTACTTGTGTAACATCATATCCATAAAATTCTAAAATACTTACTACTTGCCTACTATGTATTCCTTTTGAACACATAATATAATATTTTTGATTTTTATTTAAAAGTTCTTTATAATTTAACAGTAATTTTTGATATGGAATGTTTACACTACCCGGAACCATTTTTTCTTTGTAAGTCTCTGGATCTGATATATCAATTAAAGTACCCATAGAAGAATCATAAATTCTCAAATCTATTCTTTTCATCATATTCACCATAGTAATATATGAAGAAATATAAAAAAAACAGATGATAGTTGACTATTTTTAATTAAAGAAATCGTCAAAAAATTCATCATCTGTAATTACATTATCATTAACAATGATACTATCCGCATCGACATTAATTTTCGGTTTGTCAGGAATACTAGATTTATTATGTTCTGGTTGTATAGACTTTCCTTCCGCATCATTATTTACTATATTATTCTCTGTTTTTACTTCTTCTTTTGATTTATTTTCTAATTCTTTTTGTCTTGCTTCTTCCTCATCAAGTTCTTTTAATTTTTTATCAATGTCAGCAATCATCCGATCTATTTCTTCATTACTCATAGGGGCATTTTTTAAAAAAGGATTGCCTCCCATAGGTCTAGGATTACCAAAAGGATTAGGCATATTATTCATAAAAGGATTAACCATAGAACTACCAAAATTATTCATTCCCATATTAGGCGTTGATGATAAAGGATTATCTTTATTTTTTTCCATATCCTCCATCATCTTTTTTTGTTTTTCTTCCGTAACATATTTTTTTAAATCAAAAAGTTCAATTTCTCTTTTTTCTCTTGTTGGCAAGGTAGCTTTTTCTCTTTCGATTCCCCAATTCATTTTAAAATCAGGTTCTAATTTGGTTTTAAAAGGATATTTACGTAAACGAATAATTATAGCTTCAAATAATTTTAATTTTTGTAAATCTGTTACGGTAACTAGAGGGGTTGAAGCAGTTTTATCTTTTTCTTTAGATTTTACTTCTCCACACATTTTACTAATTTCTTCTAATGCCGCCATTTCGGTACTAATTAAGTAAATCCAATTACCACAGTTACCTTTAATTACCTCAGCAACTTCTTTACCATAAACATCATTTAGCTGAGCAAAGTTTTGGATAATAAAAGTAAAACGAATGTCCCGGCTTCTGGCTGCTGAAACCATAGAATCCACGTCTTTAAGTGGAGGCATATTAGCAAATTCATCTAAAATAAAATTAGTTCTAAATGGTAATTTACCACCATTTTCTTTGGCAACATCAATTAATGTTTCATAACATTGTTTTATAAAAATTGTAAGTAAGCTGTGATAAGTAGTTTTTTCATCATGAATAATCATAAATACTGCTGTTTTTTCCTTACCTATATCACGCATATCAAAATCACTATAAGCAAGCATTTCACTTAGCATTTCGCGTGATGAGAAAAGTCTAATTTTTTGACGGAATGTTGAAGTGATACCACCTTGCGTATCTTTGGGAGCATTAATAGTATTGGAAGCAAAAATATAAGGACTTGAAGATTCGCCTTTTAAATTAAAATATTCTTTTATATAAGTACTAGTAGCAAATCTTTCTTCTCCTATAGTACTCATATAATTTATGGAATTCAAATTAACTTCTTCTTCTTTAGCATCATAAAATAAACCTAAAGCTAATCCCGAAAAATAATCTGCTGCACTATTTTCCCAGAAAGGTTCACCCTTGTTATTGGGGTCTCTTATAATATTCATTCCTACGTCATCTAGAAGTTCTGTCGATTTATCTACATTCCCTTGTTTATAATATTGATATGGTAAAGTCAAAGGATTCCAAGCATTACCATTTTGTGGATCACGGAAATTTAAGACAATAATTTTATATCCTTGCTCTTTTAAATAAGAAGCACTATATTCGTAAATCTCTCCCTTAGGGTCAGTAATAATCATACTTTCGCCTTTTTTAGCAAGTAAGTTTACCATTGGTTTAACAATTGTTTCCGTTTTACCTGAACCAGTAGTACCAATAATTAAACTATGATATGCCCCATTATCAACCCAAATATCTTTTCCATTATTTATTAGTGGTACTCCAGCAGCGTCGGTTTTTTCGTTAGAAGGATTCACATGCGCAACATTTTTATCTTCTTTAATTTCTTTATCTTTAGCCCATCTTGAATAACCTTTTTCTTCTTTTTCTTTAATATTTAAGCCAATTCCATGACCTTTTTCCCTATCAAAAATATAAGAAGATACTGAAGAAAAAATTATAATCAAAGCTATAAAAAACATTGTTAATGTTAATGTTAAATTATTGCCAATAAAAGCAGGAAAAGGATTTAATCCTGAAAAAGACCCTTCATCAAAGAATGAAGTGAAATTTAAAACTGCTATTGCACAAAGATAAAGTAAAAAGATACAAAATATAACAAAAATTAGAAAATCTTTAGGAGATACTCTAAACTTCATCTTCATTCCTCCGTTCTTTTTTTATTATACAATAAATTCCTTATAAATAAAAGTTAATTACTGATAATATTTTTAAATTTTTTGCCATCTATTTGGTAAAGATAAGTCTCTGGTTCTCCAGCTTCACTAAAATATCCTTTAGTTAACATTAAGTAATCTTCTTTATTGTTAAACAGATTAATAATACTTTTGATATTGAAGGCTGGAGCACTATAATTTTCATATTGATTATTTATAGCAAAATCGAGAATTTCTTCTTTACCTTTTATCACACTAATTACGATAGTAAATAATTTTTCATCTTCACTTTCATCTGTAATATTGGAAGCAATTAATATTTTATCATTTTTTTTATCTTTATTAAAATCATATTCTAAAACTTCATTTTGAGATAATGTACTATAAGAATTAATTTTCTTTTCTTGTAATAAGCGATTAACTAAAGCTAGTTCATCACTATTCATAACTCTAGTTTGGTATTCTGGCAATTTTAAAGAAAGTTCTGGCGTAGCAGCTAAAAAATCATCTTCTATTAATTGCCAATTACCTTCACTATTAAAGAAATTCCATTTATTAATATAATCAACAGTAAATGACCCAATATTTTCTTGCTCTTGAAAAACCTCAAATTTTTCTTTATTGCGTTTTAAAATTTCATTATTTGTGACCTTTTCACACGAACTATTATTTTTACAATATAAAGCATTGATATTCGATATTAAAATATAGCCGGCTTGAGCATGATTATTTAAATATATAATAATTCCCATATAAATAATTATTAAAACTGGTAATACCCATAAAAATTTATTTTTTCCTATTTTCTTCATATTTTTCTCCTAAAAATTATAAACTCGCATAGCATCTAAATGTCTAGCTTGATAAATATTAACATCTGGTTCATTTCCTGCCGGATCATAAACGGTAATGGATGTACCAGAAACGGATTTTAATACTACCCAGTGTCCTCTTTGATGTTTATCGTTGACAAAATGAAGCAAAATTGTCGTATGACCACTATTACTATTTAAAGCATTGGTTACTTTATTTAATTTATCTTGTTCACTTCCAGCTAAAGAATGACTAGAATTGAATCTAAATAATGGGGCAAAACTTGTTATAGCTGATGAACTCCAAGAAATAGCTCCACCTGGAGTAAAGGAATTAGTAGCATTTAATTGTTGTAAAAATGTTCCGGGATTAAAGGTAGCTACATTATTAATCGTCGTTCCTGAACATGACATGGCAATAGCAAGTGAAGTTACGGCACAACCAGAACGAGCCATGGTTTCGCTAGATTTTCCTAATTTTAAAGAACCCCATCTTGGATCGCCTTGTTTCCATATAGTACAAGAGCCATTTCCTGGTTGACCAATTGTTGTATTAGTAGCACAAGAATCGGAATCTAAGTTAAATATTCTTTTTCGGGCGCTAACCATTGTCCTGGATTGATATACTAAATAGGCATGTTTATCTTCTTCCGTGGTTGCAACACATGAGCCACCTCCCGATTTAGTACAACTTTTACCGGAAGCACAAGCTTCTTGAACTCGACTTGGTATACCATCGGGATAAATATATTGGGCATAATAACATCCCCCTATACTGGCACTTCCGGGGTTATACCAATAATCTCCTAAATAAGCATATTTTCCTGTTAAATCGGTTAAAGTATTATATTGACTAATATTTTTTAAAAATCCAGCAACACCAGCTTGAACGCTACCATAACTTAAACAAGCATTATAACCACCTGTATTAGTACAACCAAGTCCCCAATAATTATTTTTACTGGCCCCCGGAGAATAACCTTCAACATCAGCTCTTATAAAAACGAGTTCAGGATTGACTCCATTAGCAACACCCATATCATAAATTTCTCCGGCAATATTTTTAAGAGCTTGAGCGGCTGGTTTATTGTACGCATTTACCCGAGCAATAAATTCTTCTTTACTTAATGAAGTATTTTTCATAGAAATATCACTACAATCAACACTATAAGAATTACTAAAAGCGTAGTCAATCGTATAATAAATTATATCTCGACCATAATAATATTCTAAAATTCTTTTTAAGTCATATTGCGAATCTTGTTTCTCTAATAAATATTTGGCTCCATATAAACTAAAAGAAGACAAATAAGTTGAAGTTAAAGTTTTTTTAGTAGGAACTCCATTTTCTTCTACCCAATCACTAGGAACTGTTTGTGAGCCAGTTTCATTTTTATTCATTAAATAGTATGTTCCTCTATTTTGGTAATTAGCATCGTCTTCTTTATATTTGCTAATATAAGAAAATGTGTCATATAAAGCATTTAATAATGAACCATCTTTGCCAATAATCATTCCGGCTGTATCACTAACGGCTTTGGTAATTTCACTATATTTTTTTTCTTTTCCAGTTAATTCAGTAAAGTTTTCCGGATTGTAATCTCTCAAAACTACACAATTTTGTCCTAAACTCATTACTACTCTAGTTCTTGCTGCAACAGCCATAGCTTGATAGACGATATCATTTTCAACATCTTGAGCTTTATTATTATCAGTCCAAACAATACCACCTACATAAGTATCAAAATCATATTTTTTGTAACTATAACGTCCCGTATCTTTTAAATTGACTGCATAGGGATCAGTCATAGGTGAATATGTACCTTCTTTAGTTTTCTCTTCTATGTAATCTTCATTTTCCCAAGTTAAATAAACGCCATCACAAACCATAGGATAAAATTGAGGTAAATCGTTACCGATACCTTTCCAATCATAATCTGTAGTGATAAAAAAGATTGCTAAAAAACCAAAAATAACAACCAAAACTAGTACTACAATCCAAAATATAGGGCTTTTTAGTAATAAAGGTAATATGTTTTTTGGAATATCTGCCGTACTTTCATTTTTATTATTGTTAGCATTTTCTTCATTGTCAGTAGGCTCTTCAGACGCTAAAGAGTTATCAGATTCATTTAAATCATTTGATTGAAGTTCTTCATCTGTTAAAGATTCTTGATTTATTTCGGAATCAGAATTACCAGTTAATTCATTTTTAACATTTTCATTATTTTTTTTAGTTGATGGCAAACTAGCAGGATTAGTTGACAAACCACTCTCTTTAAGAGATTGATTAGCTACAAATTTAGGAACTCCTACACTTTGCAAAGATTTAGTTCTAATATTATTTATCGTATTATTTACTTTTTTACCATTATTATTTGCATTATTTCCTGCCAATTTTATCACCACCTAAATGCTAATTATTATAGTCCTCCTCCACTTCCAAAAGAATCTAATTCTTCTTGAGTTACTATAACATTAATACGCATTCTTCTGTTACCACACACAAATAAGCCTTCCCCTTGATTGTAATATTTAATACTATCTTTTTCGTTTTCATTTAAATCAATTAATTTGGCTAAATCATCGGTTGCTTGTTTACGTAGTCCCATAATTAAATAGTAAGAAGCATTATCAAATATAGCTTTTCCATGAACAATAATATTAGGTGCTGCGAAGTCTGTAGGTTGTTGGGTAATAATAATTGTTCCGGTATTGTATTTCCGACTACGTCTTTGGATTTGCGCTAAAAATTCTGCCCCTAATTCATTTTTGCTAGACATTAAGACGTGAGCTTCATCAACGTACATAACTGCATCGACATTAGTGTCTAAGCATAAACCCCAAGCATATTTTAAGATATTAAAGAATAAAGCATTTTTGATATTTTCATCACTATTCATTAATTCCTTGATATTAAAGACGATGAAATCACTTTCAATATGTAAAGTTGTGTGTCCAGTAAAGTAATAACGTAATTCTTTGACTAATGGTCTTACCTTTAATTCTAGACGCTCCATAACATCTTTTTCGTGAGTTTTATCAGGCATTGATAATAAACGTCCTTTAATTGTTGCATATACATCGTCAAATGTTGGATAATCAGCTGGAGTAAATTTGGTAAAGTCTGAATCATAGTCAATTTTATAACGTTTATAAGTATCTTGAACTACTTCACTAAACATTGTTAAAACATCTTCTTCGATTGAAGGTGAATAATATTTCATGAAAGCTTTTAATTGTTGTAAAGTTCTAGTTAAAACTGTATAGCCTAAACCTTGTTCTATTTCTTCAGGGTCGGCGTCAACAACAATTTCTAAAGGGTTGATCATTCCGAAATCTCCACCCTTACCTAAGTCAAGGAAATCTCCTCCTAAGCCATGAGCCATTTCCGCTAATTCGCCTTCAGGGTCAATACATACAACTTTATAGCCATTTCTTAAGTGACTGCGAATTAACAATTTAGCAGCAGTAGATTTACCACTACCACTAGTACCTAAAATAATCATATTAGCATTATTTCGGTTATTTTCTTTTTTAATTTTATAAAGGAATTGATTAAATAGGACAACTCCTCCAGAAAAATCAACACCAAATAGCGTACTATTTCCAGGGTCTTTGATACTATCGAAAATAAATGGATACATAGCAGCAATGGTTACGGAAGGAATTGGTGTCCCTACCCGGTTTTCCACATCTTGTTTAGGGAATATTGGTAAAATAGATTTCAAGACTTTTTCTTGTTCAAACATCAATGGTATACCACGCATACCTAAACCATCTAAGTAATTGCGAACTTGCATTTTCTTGGTTTCTAATTCTTCTTTATTATCAGCCGAAATAAATAAATGCATTTGAAAATCAAAAATTCGAGCTTGAGTGGCTGCTAACATTTGAATAAATTGTTCTAATGATTCGTAATCTTGACGAACACGTTCTTGAATAGTTCGATCGTGCTCTGTTTGATATCTTTGCTTTAAATCAGCAATTTCTTTATTTAACATTTTTTGTAAAGTAGAAAACTCAATTGGGATGTGTTTAATAGCAATTTTTACTCCTGAAATATTAGTTAAATTAGCTAGATAACCTTCAGAAATATATTTAGGGTAAGAAATAATTGTAAATATGGTACAATATTTTCCACTTATTATAAACTCCATTGGTTTAAATTCAATACCTTTTGGAGCTAATTCACTTTTCATACTCATTCTGGCATCACCGTTCCTAATGTTGATGGTTTTCCCCCATTTAAGAAATTGTCAATTAACATTCGCAAGTCATTATTCGATACTTGAGTAGAAATTAATCCACAAGTAGAAAGATTAGCAATTAGATTATGTAATCTTTTTTGAATAATTTCCATTTTCTTTTCTTTGAATATAATAAAATATTCAGTATCGACTACATTGTATTCAGCACTCATAAACATATTAGCTTTATTTATATCTTGCATTATTAATTTACGCATTGTTCCTGTCGTTGCATTATTATATAAAACCTGTAATTGGGATAAATAAATATTTATATCAACAGGTCGATCTGCAACTATCAACCAAAATTCATAATCAATTGTATTATAAAAATTACGTAGATTATAAATTACATTATCTTGAGTACCTTGATCTAAGATAAATATGTTCCGAGGTGTTACTTTAACACCTGTAACAAATTCCCCATTATCAAGTTGAATCATACCATTTAAAATTTGTTTTATTGGCATCCAATCTTCTGTATATTTGCTTGAAACACTTGATTCATTATTTTTCATCTTTTACACACCAGCCTTTCCAATAATACCTTTTTCTTCCAAGTAAAAATGTAAAAATGTTAGTTATTAATTGTAATATATTGTGATAATTTGGGACTGGCATTACTAAGAATGTAGCAATCAAAGCAGGAGCAAGTAATAACATGACGGATCCTAAACCTACTTTCGAGTTAAAAACTAGTAGCATTATTAAAGTAAAGGCACAACCCGTTCCAAATATTGCTAAATCTACAGGGGTAAAAAAGCCTAGTATCAACATAGATTTTTTAGAATTGGCTGGTATTAAGTAATTATGATTCATTTCTTATTCTCCTTTTTATTTCTTTTTTTGATAATTCATATCTTCTATATATGGAACAATTTCACATTTCCTTATTGTTATACTTTGTTTTAATTGCTGAATTTGATTATAAGTTAAATCTAAATTTTGATAATCAAAATTTAGACTTCTTATTGCTTTTAGACTAGCACTATTTAAAAGTAATTTTTTTATTTCCATTAAATTCCAATAAACTTCTTCCATGCCTTCTTCATAAGAACAAACTTTAATAATATTATTTTTTACGATTTCTTCCATTTTTTTATAAAAGTTTTGTAAATGTTCTAATTCAACTAACATAGATTTATTTATTTTTCTTATATTTTGTTTTATTCTTAACTCAATCAAACTTTTAAGTAATATTAAGGTATATATTGTATCTGAATATTCAAATGTGGCCCAAGCATCACTCAATGTTCCTTTTAAAGCAATTATCTCCAATTTTTCCTCTAATTGATCGATTAAATTTAGTAGCTGATCATAAATATCATTTTCCATTGTATAATCATGATAATTCCCAGTAGGCCAGTCTCTCAGTATGTCTAAAAAACTCACTTCATTCACCTACTTCTTTTCTTGCGTCTTTTGAATATGCTCAGCATATTTAGCAGCAGTCTCATTCTTCTTGGCATTTAATGTTTCATGATTAGATGTATATGATACTTGATTTTTAATTTTATCAAAATCATTCTTTGTTAAACTCATAGCATCTATATTATCCCAAGATGAATTCCAATTTGTAGTTGTTAGATCTTGTAAATCATTTATTCCGGCTAAGTTAGCATTTTGTTTTTTATAAGTTTCAAAAGAATTAACAATTTGTTTAAATTCAATATTTTTAGCATCATCTATATTATTTAGTTTTTCACTAACAACTTTCATAACCTCAAAATTCTTAGCTCTTCTTAATTGATCGATTTGACTAGCTCTAGCAGATATAGCAGCACTATAAGAAGCATTATCTAATACACCATTGGCATCTTTAAAACTATTAGGATCTATAGCTTCTTTATTTAAAGCATCTATTTGTTGATCATATAATTTGGCTTTTGTACTTTTCTTTAAAGCTAAATCTTCTAATTGCTTTTTGAAATCTGCTCCTTTAGTATAAATATCCAATTGCTTCTTTAATCCTTCTTCACCAGCAGTTACACCAGCCCATTCACCAACAGACCTTGCGAAATCTGTAGCATGACCTCTCATGACTCCCGTAGTCGCATGACTAGCTCTATATGACTCTCCTTTGTTTCGATTATCTATAGTTGTTTGAATTCCTTTATTAGTAGCATTACGCATATCAGTAAAGTTTTTAGCATTTCTCGCTTGATAACCACTTCTTATTGCTCCACTAGCAGCGCCAGTCAAAGTACTTCCTACAGTTCTACCAAAGGCTTTGAATTTATTCCATCCACCTTCAGCTTGCTTAAAATTATTATAACCATGTGTTAAATTTCTTGCAATTGTTGTTCCCGCTCCACCAAGTACAGCTCCAGCAGCGAAAGCACCTCCAGTTGTTAATTTATCACGAATACCAAGTTTAATATTACCAGAATTTACACCAATAACTTCACCTACTAATTTAGGGGCTTGACGACCAAAGGCAAAAATACCCATTAAAACAATAATTTTACCAAATATACCTAGTCCTGAAAAATCTAAATCTAAAATCTTAGATGCTATAAAAGTGATTAAATACATTATAAATAAGCGAATAAATACTTCTAAATAAGTAGCCAAAGTAGCTTTTACCCAGTTATCAAAAACGCTTTTTTTCTCTGGAATTATTCGCAATAATATCGGTATTGGGGAAATAATTTGATAAAAGCCCAGTTTAACAACTCGTATACCTAAATCAATACAAAAGGAAGCAATAACATATACTAAAAATGCACCACATAAAGTACTAATTAACCATGTGTACTCAATGTCTCCAGCAACAACTGCATCAGATAACAAATGTAAACTTCGAAAACTTTCATTTCCGACACAACCGGGTGAAGTATTATCATCAATACATATTTTTAAAGTATCCCAGGTGTAAGTACGATCTCCCTTTATTTCCGGAGTACCTTTAACTTCAATAAAAGCATCAAAAAAAGTTAAAGCTGTACTTTTTCCGACACTAGCAATAGTTGTATCGCCATTGCCAAAAACAAATTTACTAATAACTTTGTCCTCAATTATAATATTTTGAAGTTCAAAAGCATAGTTAAATATTACCGGAACCACATTTAATAAAATTAGCGAGACAGCAATGTTAATAACTATTTTACTAGTATTTTTAGATAATTCATCAGGGTTAACTAAAGCTCTTAATAGTGAATAAGCTAAGTAAAAAAGCATAAAAACGCCAATGACTACTAAAAATCTTTGAGAAACTTCTTCGTATAATCCACTATTAGCAAAAATATCGGCTCCAGCTAATTTTTCATATAAATCAAATAGAAGGCTAATCAACCAATAAACTATTCCATCTAGATATAGTAAAATTCCTATTAAACCATTAGCTAACCATTTCATTTAGATGCCTCCTTTCTATCTAATACCACAAGTACCATATTTAATATCCGCTAAGCGAAGTATTAATTCAATTAATGTTGGTAAAACAAATATTATTATACCAATTACCATTCTTTTTACTAATTTAGTTGCCGCTTTTTTGATTTCATTGTTATCTTGTGAAGCAGTAGCTTTTAAAAAATCCATAATTCCTAACCCTATAATGATTATAGGTACAGCAAAGCGAATAAAAGATAAAATTGTTTTTAAAAAATCCCCTAATCGACCACTAAAAATACCACAATCAGCATTACAAGAAGTTGCATATTCTTCTTTAGTAACTTCATTACCATTAATATCATAATATTTATTATCTATCACACGGCAACTCATATTATTAGGATTTGCAACTATATCTTCATCAGCCAAACCCATTTCTTGTTTAATTTTTTCTTCTTCAACACTTAATTCTGATTCGGCTTGATTAATAAAATTTTCCGTATTTTCAACTGTTTCTCGATATGATTTTATAATATCATCATCTTCATTTAAATAACCGGCATTAATCATATTAGTTACGTTAGTATCATAACTAGCCATCCGACTTTCTAAAGCAGATATTATATCATTACATTTTTGTAATCGAGTTGAAATAACATTATCATTTTTACAAGAATTTAAAGAATAATTATTTTTAGTATCATTCATATTATCTATAAAACTTTGAACATCGGCAACAGCTTTGGCAGTTTCAGCAGCACTAGCATCACCAATTTTATGAGCTAAATATCTTTGATCACTTAATTTAAGGCTTAAATCTAAGGCTTCTTGTTGAGATGCCGCAGCATGTAATTCATAACCACCCGCATTAAACCAAGCACCATTTTTTAAACGAACAACTAAATATTCCGGACATTGATTACTTTGTTGAACATAATCTTTAGCTTTCCATGACAATCCTACTGCTGAATTCCAGTTTTGAATTTTTTCTTTATTTGAACTAGTAGTAGCTTTAGCAGCCCCTACTTCAACATAGCATTGATGAGAATAATCTGTAAAAATATTACAGAGAATACCAGCTTGGGGAGAACCTTCTAATTGATCTTCAGCTTTATAATATTCACATGTCATCAAAGTATTTTTAGCATTAACAATAGAAATGCCAAAAAGCATTCCCATAAAAAGTATTATAACTTGACAAATTTTCTTCATGACATATCCCTACTTTTTTCACTTACTCTTTATAATTATACCAACATTTTCTAAACAATACTAGTATTAAATGTGCAAATAAAAAAGTATTAAAAATATAATACTTTCTAATCATTTATTTTACAATTTGTTGGATCAAATAAACAAGTAGCACAATTTTCATAGCTTACATTTTCTTGTGGAAGCAAGCCAAATACAAAATTAACAATGGTTGGTATAAGAAAAATTACCACTGCCGAAACTATTTGTGTAGCAAAAGTAATTCCTGCTTTTTTTACACTATCATTATTTGAATCAAGAACGGCCTTACCAAAATTTATAGATCCCATAATAATTAAAATTACAGGAATAAGAATTTTGATTATAAATAAAATATAGCCAATAAAACGAAATGATTTTAATACTCCACTTTCGCTACATAAACTTGATGATGACAAAAGAGTTAAAAAAATGTCTTCCATATTACTCACCTAATTTTTCTATAGTCATTATAGCATGTTAAAAATAGTTTGTAAATTTATCTGCTATTTGGATGTTTTTAAAAATATCTAACGAATTATATATGGGTCTTCTTCTGTACCCGTTCCTTCTTTATACAATACGTTTTTATCTAATGCTAAAATATACCGGTAATTAGCACTAATAGCTGCTTCTTCTGAATTAATTTGACCAGAAGTATTTATATAATATACATTGTAAGAATTTTTAGCATCTCCCGTTACTGTCCACCATTTATCTTTTTTATTGACTAAATAATTATAATTTTGGCATTCTCTACTACTAGCATTTACGCATGAATTATCTAAACTAGCATTCATATAATCGTATAATGGTAATAAAGAAATAAATTGATTACTTAATTTAGTACTACATTCTATTGCACCACTTTTATCAAAAGATCCACTATCTCTTTTTCCAGCACAAACTTCAAAAGTATTTAAATATTTTTCATAATCTAAATATTTTTCTCTATAAATTTCTGTTATAGCTATTAGAGCTCGACTTAAAGCAAAAGTGTTATTACCTTTTTGAGTTTGAGCTTCTGTGTTATAACGATTATCCCAATTACCATAATTTTTGGATTCTAAATCATTTTTGATTATGATAAATTGACCATTAGCATTAATTTTAACAATCCGCCATAATTCATCGGCAAACATCATAAAATTATTAGGATTTTGACCACGATATACTTGTTCCCCATTTAATTCATATAATCCTTCACCGAAAGCTGAGATTACATTATCCGTTTTTAAGCGATCTATAAATAGTTCAGTTTTAAAATCATTGCATATTACAAATGGTTGATATTTATATTTTCCATTATTGTAATAAACATTAATATTAGCAGTACAAGAATTATCTTTTACATATTTAGTTATTTCTTTAATATATTTATTTTCTACTAAAGTTGAAGTAGTAACTACAACTGTTGGATTACTTTCCGTAGGCAAATTATTTGGATAATCATTCATATATTGTTCAGTTGCCCGAGCTAGTTTTTCTTCTAAATCTTCGTAAGAAATATGAAGTCCAACAATTTTAACTACAATTGATATTGTAATAATAATGACAACCATTACTCCAATAATACTTCCTAATAAAAATAGTTTTTGTTTATCAAATTTACCTAAAAATTCTTTAGATAGATTTATGATTTGTTTCATGATTCTCACCTATCTTTACTATAACATAGAGCCAAAAAAAAAGCAATTTCTTGCTTTTATTTCCATGCATCAGAAGCATATCCGCTACAATCACCATTTGGTCTTGTAATACATGATCGACAAATTTCAAAATCATCTTTAGCACCAGAAGTACTAAAATCAGATACAAATCCCATTATAAGTCCTACAATTGTTGGAATTAAAAAGATAACCACACCTGCTACTGCTCTATATGCTAAACCAGTTACAGATTTTTTAATTTCATCTGGTTTACTAGCAGTTACTGCTTTTCCTAAATCAAGCATACCAAATACAATTAAAAGAATTGGAATAATAATTTTAAATACTAATAAAACATATCCAACTATTTGCCAAATATTAGCAGTTCCTTTACAAAAATCAATTGCTCCTGTTAAAAATAAATTCATTTTATATAAACCTCTCTCTCAATTTCTATAACAATTGTATATTTAATTTACACTAATGTCAAGTTTTATGACTTAAATATGTTAAATAGTTTACTACTTTTTGTTTCTTCACTAGTTTCTTCAAATCTAACAAAACCCAATTTTATTAAAAAATCATAAATAATTTTGTGTTGATCTACTTTGTCGTCAAGATTAGGAATGTTAAAAAATACTTTGCTTCTAGATTCGTATTCAAAATCTTTGATATCTTTTTCACTTAATACGCTCCGATTTAATACAATTTTTTTATCTTTTAATTTTTCAAATGTTCTCTTGTCTTTACGTATTAATTTATTTAATTTAACTAATCCCGGCTCTATTAGATATATAACTTCTGTACAACTACTGATACTACCACGATCATTTAAGTCAACTAATATTACTTCGGCATCACTATGAGTAGCAATAAAAGATGGTAAATCTAAACTGGAAGTTGCTTTTAGTTCTTTATCATTTAAGTAAATAAAATCATGTTCATCTACTTCAACTGCTATACAACTGTATTTTTTTTCTAAATGTTTTTTTAGTAAGTAAGTTAAAGTGGTTGATCCAGAATGTTCTGTAACATTTTTAATACCTATTACTCGTAATCCTAATTTATTAATAGTACCTGAATTTGAATTATTATCATCACTTACCATATTAACAGCATTTAATTGGTGATATTGAGCAACATCTTTATAGGTGTTAGGATTATTTATTAAAAATTTTATCGCATCTATATTGCGGGTGAAATTATAAATTCCCATAGAAACTAAAGCAGATAAGTAACGAGGAGAATTAACTATTTCTGAGTCATCCAATAATAAAATGATATTGCTTACATCCATATTTACGGATAAAGTTTGTAAAGTGGAAATATCTTGATAATTTTTGATAGCTGTAATATCTAATACCATTTTGTTAAAGTAAAAGTTGGTAAATTGACTTATTAAATCTTCTACTTCAAATTCTCCATTGATACTTTTTATAATATCAATATCTAAGGTTGCTAATAAAGATTGATATTTATTTGATACAATTACATTCATATAAATTCATCACCTATTCTGTTATTGCTTGTAAATTATCGGCAGGAATAAGAATATCATTAGTTGCTCCATTAATATTAAATTTGAAAATGTCTCCCACTACTGGCAAGTTAAAATAAAAGAAAATATTAATTTTATAATATGCTTTTTGAGGTTCATTTTTAGTTCCCGATTTAACTTTTTGAACACAATAATAATATTGTTTACCGGTTGTGGCAACTTTTTCAATGGTGGAATTTGTTAAATCTGATACGCCATAACTACCAACTGGACACCCTCTTCTTACACGATACCCATTATTAGACAAATAACTATTAATTAAAGCTATACTACCATTTGGTCCGGTAGTTAAGCCTTCTCTTTTTTCAATTATAGTCATTACTTCATTTTTCATTTGAAAAGCTTTACTATAATTTAGTGACAAAGCTAAAAAAGCAACGAAAATCAACATAAAAACGATTACTAATTGCATAATCCATGTTCCACCTATTGCTTCTCTCATTTTATCACCTACTTCTCTGTATAGTTTTAACTTTTATTAATTAATCTGGTATCTCCAGTTACAGTAAAATTAAATACTTCATTAAATATCGGCAAATCAAGTTGATAAAATACCACAACTCGATAATAACTCATATCTGGTAAATCATTAGAATTTTTAGTTACTGTTTTTTGAATACAAAAAGCAGAATTTCGACTATCAATAAGACCATCTCTGTTATAGCCAATATAACCATTCGGACAATTACCTGTTGTTCGATAAGATGCTTCTCTTAAATAAGAAACAATTCTCCGAATTGCTGGATCTTGGTTAGGATTATTTAAATCGGCGCCTTCTTCTCTTTCAATGGCTTTTATAATAGTATTTTTAACATTAAATGCTTTGGAATGGTTAATTGTTAAACACATGAATCCTGTAAATAATAAGACGAAAATAATTACTATTTGAAATAACCATGTTCCACCTATTGCTTCCCTCATATTATCACTTCCTCAATTAACCTTTCCAAACACATTCAAAGCTTTTACCTTGGATTTCACCATTTTTATAATAATTGCATGTAACTTTACCATCTCTTAAAGTTTTAGGATCACATACGGCATCATTACATTTACTAGATGCAATATAACTTCCTTTTAATTGGGGCCATAAAGTTGTATAGAAAAAAGCCGCTAGGACTCCTACCGCTATAACTACTACAACAGTCATATTTAATTCTCCAGTGGCTTGTTTCATTTATAAACTCCTTTTATATTATTTTTTAGTTGTATCTGGGTTTGGACATGTAACAGATTGAGTTGCACCTTTATCATCTATATAAGTACAAGCACAAGTAGCTGTTGTACATCCAGCAGGACAACTAGCGTTGGCACAATTTGTATTTCTAGTAATACTATTTTTTATAGATGGCCATACAAAGGCATAGAAGAATGCTGCTACAGCGGCAATTGCTACTACTGTTACAACAGTCATATTTAATTCTCCAGTGGCTTCCTTCATTTTTCTTCCTCCTCTATTCTATTTTTTATTATATCTTTTTTTTATTATAATATCAATATTTTTTATGTACCCATTAACATTAATACAGAGAAGATTAAGAGAATCATAACTCCTAGGCCAGTAGTTATCAACATACTCATTGTTTTTGATTCCATTTTTTCTAGACGTTCTTTATATTTAATGTCACGTGCTTTTTGTTGTAAGTTAGAGATAGTTTTGGAAAAAGCAAGTAATTGTTCTTGTTTATGTTCTTGACGTCCTAAACTTAACCGATATAATAAACGCATCATTCGCATGGAATCTCTAACGGGATACTCTTTAGCAAAGTTAACATATGGATCGATTTTATCATTACCAGAATTTATTTCATTAATTAATTCTTGTAAACCTTCTTTAAATATAGCTGGAGCATCATCAATTGATTTACCTATAGCTACAGGCACAGTATAGTGTTGAATTAATATTTCTAAACTTTTTAAGTAATGAGGTAGCATAGCATCGATTTCATGTAAATGAGCTTTGTAATATTTTTTAATATTTAAATAATCTAATTTAAATACTAAGAATCCTCCTAAAATCGAAAATAAAATAGTTACATAATTTAATTTAGAGATGAAGCAAAATATTAAAACTACTATAATAATTAAACCATTACGAATTCTTTTATTAAATAAAACATCGGCGTTTACTCCATCACCATATTTAGCTTTAACGAAAAAGTCCCAATCATCTTCTTTTAATTTTTTAAAGTAAACTTCATTATCAGCAATAAATTTATTAGCACTAATACGTCCTGTATAATTCATGACGAATAGAATAATACCCCCAATTAACAATATTTCAATGGCCATACTATTCTACCCCCAAGTCTTCGTTATAGTATTTCTCACCACTAATTAAGAAATAACTATTTATTATTAATATTAAATGTAAAATAATTTGAACATACCAAATATCTAATAGTTCAATATAACTATCGGTTCCTAGTAAAAATTGCATGGCCATAACTAGTAAGAATAAAGCTAGTCCGAAAGTTATGAAACGTTTATGGAAGTTTTTACGGTCAACTTGATCACGATATACTCCTTCAACTAAAGCATCGATGTCTTGACTCATATTTTCTAAGGCTTCTCCAGAATCTTTAGCACCTTCTTTTGTAATTTGAAGGAATAATTGATTCATATTTTTAACCATATAAAATGGATATTTTTCATTAAAGAATTCAATAGATTCATCGATAGTACCATTTTGATATGACATTTCGATCATAGTTTTAACATCTTGTAATACTGGATCTTCTAAAATACCAGAATCTCTAACTCCTTCTAGTGATTTAACAAAACTTTGCGTTGTAGTAAATTCCATAATAACATTTGTTGTATATATTTGAATTTGTTCAAAGATAAATTCACTATATATTTTTTGATATCTTAAATAAGTTAAATAAGGAATAAAAGCTATTGCTACTCCAGCATAGATAAGGGCGATGATAATATTATAAAAATATAAGTAAGATATACCACCAGCAACAATTCCAAATATTGCAACTTGAGAAATGTATTCTCGAGTTGTAAAATCTTGTCCTAAAGCTTTAACTTTTTCTCTTACTTCTTTATAGCTATATGGCGCATATTTATCATATACTTCACTAACTTGTGAGATGAAGAATTTATAAACATTTTGGCCATTATTTTGACGATAAGATATAACGTAAATAGCAATTATTAATAATATAATTAATTCCACTTTTGCACCTACTCTCTTTTATATATATTATATCGCTTGTTGATTGTTTATCATATTAATATTGGGTGATACTTGACTCGGATTTGGCATATTTGATGTATTTATGTTTGGTGTTACATTTTGATTTAAATTAGGAGTAACAGGAGTAACATTTGGACTAGGATTAAGATTTGGCTTAGGACTTTCTGTAGTTCTAAAAATGTCATCTGGTAAAATTACTCCTTGGATTGCTAAATAATCTCTTAAGTTTTTCGTAGGATTATTTAAGGTAAATTGACCATCCATCGTTTTTTGAAATATGGTATTAGCTTTTGGTTTGTTGTCTTCATCAACATAGAATTCGCAAATTTCCATAATTTCCCGTTGAAATCTTCCTAGTTCTTTACTTAAATAACCTTTAACATATATTCCAATTTGGACATAGCGATGAATAGTTGATAAAAATTGTTCAACATCTAGATTAGATTCTAGTAAGCTATACATACGCATCGGAATACTAGCTGCTTTATCTGCATGGATCGTCGAAATTATATGGTGTCCAGATGATATAGAGTTACGAACGGCTAAAACTGCTTCAGCACTACGAACTTCGGATAGTAAAATCCAAATAGGATTTTGACGCATACAAGTAACCAAAACATCAGTATATGAGGCAATGTTATTGGTTTTCATAGCGACAATATCTCGATGAGGAAATATTCTATCTAAATGTAATTCCAAAGTATCTTCGATTGTTATAATTTTTTCATTTTCTTTGGTTGTACTAGCTAAGTATTTAACAAGCTCGGTTTTACCTGAACCAGTTTCACCACTAACAATGATATTAGCATGACCTTGAACGCAGGCTAGTAAGAAATCTAATAAATCTTCGCGAACATATTTTTCGTTAATAAGTTTTTCACGATTTAATCTAATTTTAGCAGGTGTCTTCCGAATTAAGCAAGCTATACCATTAGTAGCAATCGATTCATGGACAAAGTTTAAACGTAATTCAGTTGATTCAGCATCCAAAAAGGGATGAGCCATATTGAATGTTTTACCCATAACATTGGAACATTGGAAAGCTAGTTTTTCCATTAAAGCATTATTAATTTGGGGTCTTTCTACTTGAAAAACACCACGGGAAAGAGTCTTTAACCAAATTTGGCCACCATTACTATAAGAAATATCGGTTACGTCATCTTGTTTTAAAAATTCGTCAAGGGGTCCAAAATCTAATTGAGAAAATATAGCATCATTGGTCATTTAGTCACCTTCCCTTTTTATTCTTTTTTTATTAGTTAGTTGTAGTAGTATTATTTGTTTGATTATTTGGTGTTGTAGTTGTAGTATTTTGAGCTATTGTTGCACTCTTAGATAAGATAAAGTCTCTAATTTGATCACTTGATACTACTGTATCACCTGGATTAGCACTATAAGATGCATTACGAGGTACAGGGATAATTTCGATTGATGAACCGCTAATATAACCCGCTTTCATTAATAAATCATACATATCATTTGGTACAGCAAATAGTAATTCGGCAGGTGTCCGAGATTCTACAGTTGTTTCAAATACGTGATTTCCGTTACTATCTTTTACGGCTAGAACTTCAATACTTTCAATTAATTTTCCAAACATAATCTTTTGAGTATCATCAATACCTTTGAAGTATAAATCAATATAATTTCCTGGATAAATTGAGTTACCATAAGTAGTATGAAGATTAACTCCTAAACTATAAATAGTATAACCATCAGGAATATTAGCAAATGCACTATCTGGCATTTCGTCTGATGTTAAAATTTGAGAGTTATAGAATAAACTATTAGCTGGAATAGTAGTTCCAAATGCTACATAATTATTAATTAATTGGCTAGCATTAGTAATTAAATTTGGACTACTATTTACCACACTACTAGATACTTCCATATACCCAATCATATCACTGGTAATTAAAGTACGTGATGAAATTTCTTCTTTAGCATAAGGCACAGTGACAGGTGTTGTTGCTTGATTAACTCGGTAGTTATAACCTATATATAAAACCAAAATCCCTAGAATTACTCCGATAATAGTTACGGTGTTTTTATTCCCTAAAAATCTTTTAATTGTTGTTACGATATTTCCCATATTTTAATCCTCCATTTTTATTCATTTGTTCCAGAAAGCTCTAATATAGCATCTACTTTATTTACAATATCAAACGTTGTTTGATCCCCTGCTACTATAAAGCTACCACTATTACTTGTTACTTTAACACTAACTTTAGGTGGTGCTTCATATAGACCATAGAATTCAATTTTATATGTATTTAAACTGACATTTTCGGAAAATCTTCGAAAGAATGATTCAATAAATTTTTCACGGTCAATTTTTAATTCACCATACTCACGATAATAACCATAATTTACGGCATCCACCATCGAAGCTTCTGTTACTTCTTTGATTAAATAATAATCTTGAGTATTTTTAGTGGTTACATTTGATATTAGCATCATAATAATTATTATAAATACACCTAACGTAATCAACCAATAACCCCAATAGGATTCTTTCACTATTTACTCCACCCTTCTATTTCCATGATGGACCAATTCCATTGGTATTTACTTCACCAGTCCATAAAGTCCATGAAGTATTTCTTTTATTTTCTGTAAAGAAGCCTTTACTTTGACCTTCATCTAAGAATGAACTTGTACCATAAATATTATTAAAATTATTTAATTTATGATAAGTTAAATCATCGGCGATATAAGTACCTTTTTGTTTATTATAATCTCTAATATTTTTCATTTGTGTAGCTGTAATTGTGTATGAATAATCTGGTTCTATGTAGATTGATTCATTATTTTTTTCTATTTCACTTTCTGTTGCTTGACCTTTGGCACTTGACCAATTGGCTCCTAAAGTTCGATTATTTGGATTTATATCAGATAGAGAAATAGTACGATAAGAATAAGTATCGTCTCCATCAAATATACAATTTACACAATATACATCACAATTGTCACATTTTTCATCTGTTTCAATAATTTCACAGACAAATTGACTTCGTTTAACGCATGTATAACCATCTGGTAAATTAGTTGGGCAATTACATCCATAATCACAATCATCACAATCGACTACATATACACAAACGTATCCAATATTATCTTCTAAGACTTTACCAGTCGCAGTAGCAACTTGATTTAATCTACCTAATTTACAACTTTCGGTATTATATTGACCAATATTTTTGAAATTTAAAGTCCAATTATATACACCTGTATCAGTTTTTAAGGCTACTGGGAATACAGCTCCTAAATAAGAATAATTTTGTCGTACAGCACTTTGATCAGTTACTGTGTTAATAGTTCCATGTGGATAATTGGTTTGAAATTGTTGACGATTGTTAAAAGAAGCTGACTTAGTTACGGATTTTCTAACATATGTAACGTTAGAAGATATATTAGTACCTATATTACCATTATTGGTACATGAATTTTCGGTACATCCAATATAATTTATAGTTTCATTAATGCTTCCTACCCCATTTGGATTATAAGCATTATCAATAGATGTACCTATTGATGTTTCTGTAGTTCCACCATCCTCAGATACTTTTTCATAATTAATATCAGAATTATATTCTTCATTATAATCAAAATCTACATCTGGATTAAAACAGAAGTTATTTGTCCAATTATAACATTGTTGTAAACTACTAATTTTAGATTTAATTGTATTCATAGCTGCTGAAACTGAATCAAAACTTGGTGCCATTGGTTCGTTAGCTCCATCTACTGGTATAGTTGCCGAAGTTCTAACTTCTTTAGTACATACATAACTTTTTGAACCATTTTTATGGCAATTATAACCATTGCCTACATTTCCAGTAGAAGAGTTAATAGTATCAGTAGAAACACCACATAGAGCTACTGCTCCCCATTTAGCACTAGCACTTGCTGTACCAGAGCTTATCGTACATTGTCCAGTTGATTCACTACAATTTGCTCTATAATATGTATAATTTACAGTTAAATTATATTCAACAGCTTCCTTACCTTCGCAATCTCTTGTTATAGTAGTTGCCGCATTACCTTTATTATCATACAAAGCTTTTGCTTTACTATATTCGTTATAAGCATTGATTAATTGTTGTTGAGCAGCTACCATTTCTTTTTTATATTTTGAAAGATCAATTCCATCAGTATTTCCACCAACTTCACTTGTTACGTAGCATGAGCGTTTCCCTGTTACAGTCGTATTTTTTAATTGGAAATACTTACCACTAGTTGTATATTGAGCCCCTGGAAGTGACATATCATAATCTTCTTTACAATAAACAGCACAATATGGATTTGAAGCTGGTACGGAAGTACTATCTTGATAACTGTTTCCCGCTTCATCTTTTCCTTTTAATACACAAGCTTTTATATTTGAAGGACCTTTTATTGAGATATTTTCTTCACCTGAATCATCACAATAAGCAGGCATATTTATTTCAGTTGGTGTATTACATTTATTTTGACAATATTTTGCGTAATATTCTCCACCTGTTGATGCTGGAACAGTTCCCGTATAGCTTTGAGTTGGTGTATTACTTCCTCCCCCTATACTATCGCCAATTTGAGCAGCGTCGGCACTACTAACATTAACAACTAATTGTTGTAATCCGCTAGCTGTACATAAATATAATTCTCCATTGCCATTACTATTACCATTGTTAGAATTATCTCCTGAATTATAATAAGCATTTATATTGTAATTACATTCTTGATTAGTAACTTGAATGGTAACACTACCATTTGTTCCATTCCAACTTTGGCTAATCATATTGCAATTTTCACAAGCAAAAGATACGGAATTTATTCTGCTACCATCAATTGTACTAACATTATAAGTAGCTGTATAACTATTAGCAGTACTAGATCCCCCTGTTTGCGTAAATTGTAATTTGTTTCCTGTTGAAACTGAAGCATTAGTGGCACGCATAGCTTCTTCATATTTTTGTTTTACTTGAGCTAATATCGTTTGGTCTCCAACTAAACCTCCACCACTATCTATATAAGCTTTTAAATAACCACCTTTTTCAGTTAATGATTTAGCTTCTCCGGTAGCAATAGCTACTAAACGTAAAACTAATTGATTAACAGTATGATTTGTTGTTAAGTGAGTAATAGCATATTGTAAAGCAGCGTTGTCTTTTACATGAGTACATTGTAAAGGTGTGTAAGCAGACATCATGGTATAACCAACGTCGATACAGTACGCATCTAATTCTAAGCTTTTATTTGTTCCTCCTGCATTATAATCAAATCTTATTTGGAATTTGTTATCTTGATAACTTTTCCCATTACTATATTTGATATCTACTGGGATTGCTGCGCCGGGAATATATCTTCCGTAAGCACTAGCAGCATTTACATTTTTACAATTAAAACCAATTGTAACAATTAAAATTAATATTATAACCTTTCTCATTTCTTTTATCATAACACTCTACTCCTTCTTTTTTTTACGAGTATCACTACTCCAATAACCCCACCTATTATTATAACTGATCCAATAATATTAATTGGCATTTGATGTTTTTGGTAAAATTCTTTTATAGAATCCCAAATATTTTTATCAACCTCGGTTTGTTCTTTTGGTTCATTATTCTTCTTATATTCTTCTATTCTTTCCATAAAAGCTTCTCGAGAAATATTATCTCCTAATAAAAACTCTTGGCAATAATAGAAGTCTGGATATTCACCACATACATCCAATTCTGAATATTCATTATATTGTGGTGTTAAAAATTCAGTTTTGCGAATTAATTCTCCTGCACAAGTACTAGTTGCGGCATATATTTCAATAGTATAATTAACTACACTTGAGACATCTCTTAATTCAAAAGTAATTAAACCATTATTTGTATCACTATAAGTATATTTTTTCTCTTCTTTGGTACTATTATTTATCAAGTTAATATAAATATCTTCCGTAACATTCAATATATTTACTTTTAAGCCTTTAACATTAATATCTACTTCCGGAGCACCCTCCTCATCAACGTCAATGCCTTTTCCTAAATATATATCTACAACATCATAAGTTGCTTTTACATTTGAAGCAATATCATTAAATTTTGCTTGCTCACTATAACTGCAAGCACTTTCTGCTCTTACTGTATTTGGAATGAGCAGAAACACACTAGCTAATATCACGCCCACTAAACGCGTTCTCATTTCACTCACCAACCTAAAATCTCATGCCTAGATTATAACATAGTCATCTAGCAAATTCAAGATAAGAAATAAAATGCTTTTTTTGATTAAAAAAGTATGATATATTTTAAATGGTGATTATATGAAAAGTAAGAATTGGAAATTATATTTAATAATAGCAGTTGTAATAGCTATAGGTGTTTTTTTAGTATATAAATTAGCTTTTGCTGATAATAATGCTAGTCTTCAAACAATTTCAATTTCTGAATATGAGAATAAAATTAAAGCTAAAAATACTTTTATTTTAGTTATTACGCAAACTGGTTGTAGCCATTGTGAACAATATCTTCCTGAATTAAATCGGACATTATCTGAAAATAATATAACTGCTTATGAATTAAATGTTACAGGTTTAAGTACCGAAGATAGTAAAAGATTAGCGCAATATGTAAATTTTAGTGGAACACCAACTACTGTTTTTTATAATAAAGGAGAAGAACAAACAACTTTAAATAGAATTATTGGTTATGCTTCGCAAAAAAAGATTGAAGAAAGATTAAGATCATTAGGATTTATAGATTAATATGACAAAGATTAAAAATTGTAGTAAAGGAATTCTTTTCGGAGCTGGTATTTTTTTAATTTATTACTTAATTGGGCCTCTTCTTTTTTCTCTATTATTAGAAAAAGGATTACATAGTTCTAATTTTTGGATTTTAAACTTATCACAATTGGGTGTTTATGTTGGTACTTTTTTAATAATCTTTTTAATTGTTCATAAAGAAATTATTAAGCAATTTAAGGAATTTATTCATCAACCTAAAAAGATATTAAACGTAGGATTTAGTTATTGGGGCTATGGCATAATTGTCATGATTATTTCTAATTTATTAGTAAGTTCGATTGTCGGAAATATTGCTGTTAATGAACAAACAACTCGTGATACTATTTTAAGTGCTACTTTATATGCTATCCCTACTATTATTTTCATTGGTCCTTTTTTAGAAGAATTAGTTTTCCGTTTTTGTTTTCGCTATTCTTTTAAAAAAGAAATTCCTTATGCATTATTTAGTGATTTAGTTTTTGGATTACTTCATGTTTTTACAGCCTTTGATCCTTTTACTTTCGAAAATATTTTAGCTCATGCAAAAGAATTCTTATTTATTGTACCTTATGGTTCTCTAGGATTTTTCTTTGCGAAAGCTTATTATGAAACTAATAATATTTTTGCTTCAATAATACCTCACATGCTTCATAATTCCATTTCAGTTATTTTAATTGTTTTAACACATTTCTTAGTTGGGTGATATTTATGAATGAAGAATTACAAGATTTACCAAAACCAAAAAAAAAGTGGAAAATATTTTTAATTATAGGATTATTTTTAATTGGAGCTTTCATCATTTATATTCATATTATCGAGCCGAAATTATTTATTACTCACGAAGAAGCAATTGTTGATAGTGAACTGCCTTTAGAGTTTAATGGTTTTAAAATTGTTCAATTCTCAGATATTCATTATGGTAGTACTATAAATAATCAGGAACTTAAAAAAATTGTCAATATGATTAATGAATTAAAACCAGATGTTATTGTTTATACAGGAGATTTATTAGATGATTCTATAAATATGAAAGAAGAAAATTATGAACAAATAGCAACAATTTTAAGCGATTTAAAAGCAACTTTAAAAAAATATGCTGTTATTGGCAATTCTGATTACATTAATAAAGATAAATATATAGAAATTATGGAAAAAGCGCAATTTAAAGTTTTACAAAATGAAAATGATTTACTATATTATAAAGGAAATATGCCAATTCAATTTATTGGAACATCTTCTAGTTTAGAGCAAGAAATGGATATTGAAAAAGCTACCCAAATTGATAATAATGATCTTACTTTTTTTAAAGTTTGGTTGCATCATGAACCTATTATCTTTGATACTCTTTTAGAAACAGAGTTAAGGCCAAATGTTATTCTTACTGGTCATACTTTAAGTGGTTTAGTTAAAATTCCTTTTTATGGAAGTTTGTTAACTCAAGATGGTGTTGATAAGTACACCGATAATTATTATCATCGTAAAAAAATGAGTATGTATATTTCTAATGGGTTAGGAACTTATAAATACCCTATTCGTTTTTTAAATTTCCCAAGTATTACTTTATATCGATTATATAACCAATAAAAAAAAGACCAGTTGGTCTTTATACGCATTCTACAAATGTATCAGTTAAACAACGAATAGCACAAACACAATCTAGACTGATAGTAAAGAAAGAATTTGTAGCTATATAAGGATTTAAACTTGTTGTATCTGGATTATCAGCAAGTACTCGGCATGTACAACAATTTCCATCAACTTTTTCTACTCTAAATACGCTTGAGCAATCAGTTGAACCTTCTACGCAAGTTGCTGTTGAATCTTTAGTAGTTGGCATACTCCAAGGAGTTCCATTTCCGCAGCAGGTATAAAGCATTATTGGTCTAGTGTTACAAATAAGACAATTGGGTCCTCCACCAAGCATTGGTCTATCACAAGAATCTAAACAATTTTCTGGGCAAGCATTTTGTTGAAGGACTAAAATTACGTTTAGAATTTCAGCAATACAGCTTGTTTGTTCTTCATTATTATTATTACACATATCATTCACCCTTTCATGTATTCTCATTATTAATTTATGTGAATATTTTAAAATAGTTCACAAATTCAAAAATGTTTTAAAAATTTTGTTTTTGTTGTATAATTTGGTTAGGTGATAAAAATGAATACAATCATTCAATATATAATTATCCTCGCAGTACTTCTTTTAATATCATTAGTTGTTATTAAATTAATGAAAAGAGACTTTAATGTCGAAGCTAATAAGTTAATCAATTATTTGGGTGGAAAAGATAATATTATTAATGCTGAATGTAATATGTCTCGTTTTAAAGTTATCTTAAAAGATATATCTATAGTTGATAAAGATGCAATTCAAAAACTGGGTGCTAAAGGTATAGTAGAAATAGATAATCAACTTAAAATTATTTTTGGTAAAGATGCCAGACAATTAAAAAAATATATTGATGAAATTCTTTAATGTAGAACAAATCTACATTTTTTTTATTTCTTTAATTTCTGATATAGGAATTACTTCGCCATTTAAAGTTAATAAAGAATTATTTTGCATTCCAACTACATCCACTTCTTTGGTAAATTTGCTAGTTTTAATTACTACTCTAGTTTTATAAACATGATTTTTAGAATTAAATATTTTATTAATATCAATTATATCAACACCACTTCTTTCTTCATTACGTTCTTCTTCGTCACTAATAAAAATATCTTTGTTATTTTTTAATGATTTATTTATCGGAACAGCAAATACTTTTGGTAAATCTTTATTCATCATAATACACCTCGTTATATTTTATGATTAAATCCCAATTATGTTGCATACTAAAAATATGAAAAAGATTTTTGATAAAAATAATTTATTACTTTATTTACCTCTATTAATTATTATGATTTTTAGTTTTTTTTGCATGTACCAAGCTAAGTTTATCAAAAGTATATATAATATGCATTTAGTCAAACAAATTCTTTGGTACGTCATTGGTTTTATTATGTTATTTATTTTACAAAGAATTAAAGTTCGGAAAATTTTTGATTATAGTTTATTTTTATATATGGGAGGAATTATTCTTTTAATTTTAGTATTATTTTTAGGCAAAGAAATTAATGGAGCTAAAGCTTGGTTCAATTTAAAGATTTTTAATTTTCAACCAAGTGAATTTATGAAAATTAGTTTGCTATTATATTTAATACATTTAAGTGAACTATTCCAGAAAAAAAAGCTTAAAGAAATAGAATTTATTGGAGCATGTTTTTTAGCTACTTTCATTCCTTCTTTATTAGTATTTTTAGAACCAGATACTGGGGCAATTATTATTTATTTGTTATTATTATTCGCTGTTTTATTATTTTCAGGCATCCATAAACGATGGTTTATTATCGCTTTTTCTTTATTATTTTTCCTACTTCTTACTTTTTTCTATTTATATTTTTATCATCAAGATTTATTAATTAAATGGATTGGTACTAGTTTTTTTTATCGGGTAGATCGTCTGTTAAATTTTAAAGATGGTAATGGTTTACAGCTTAATAATGCCTTAACTACTATTGGAAATGCTTCTTTTTTGGGTCATGGTATTCAAAAAGAATTATTATATGTCCCCGAATTTCCTACTGATTTTGTTTTTACTTTAGCTATTAGTATTTTTGGATTTTTAGGAGCAATAATTTTGTTAATATGTTATTTTATTTTAAATTGTTATTTTATTCATCATTTATTTAATATTAAGCAATATGCCTATCGTTTATTTATTAATGGGTTTTTATTTCTATTTGTTTTTCAACAAATGCAAAATATTTTAATGAATATTGGTTTATTTCCTATTATGGGTATTCCTCTACCCTTTTTGTCTTATGGAGGATCTAATATGTTTATTTATTTTATATGTTTAGGAATAATTGAAAATTGTATAAAAAAAAGCAACATAGTTGCTTAACGTCCATAAGGATAGTAATAACTATAAGATGAATAGCCATATGGTCCTCCAGCATATGGTGGATAAGGACGATAATTTTGATATGGGGCGACATTATATATTGGTCTTGGTCTAGTTAAACCAACTGCCGCACCCCCAACTAAGGCTCCTGTCAAAAATGGAAAAAAGAATTGACGGTCTCCATTTTGAGGATAAAAATTACTATAATAATTTTGATACATAAAATATTCTCCTCTCATAATTAAGGTATGAATATTTTTTTATTTTGACAATGTTAGTCGATTAAGAATCTTGGGCGAACGCCACTTTGGACGGTAGCGTAGTTGGCGGTGGAAAAACCGTAAGGGTCGACACGAGCAAAGGAACGCGAATTCGATACATCTTTTAACCAATAACCAAATTTAGAAGTACCATAACTATTAATGAATTCAGGTTTTAATTTAAATATGGCAAATTGGCGATTATCTATTCCTGTATCAATTATTGAAGAAGATGCTACTATCGAACCATACACATTTATTTCACTCATTAAATCTAATTTCCTCCAATACCATGTCCAACTTGAAGAAGCTCCCCCTTCAGTATATTGACTAGAACGTGTAGAATCCATAATATCAGATAATTGACTTCGATATTCTATTATGTGATTTGTTTTATCATTACTATCATTACTAGTTCCAAAATCAGGCTCTATATATGTAGTTAATACTTGACCTAATGTTCCACTTGTTATCGCATTATTACAATCGGCTTTCTCAGTATCAGATACAATCGAAACAGTACCTCCTACCATTTCACTTCCACAGTAGCCACCTTTGGTTGTAGCTGTCGTATTCATTGTGGCATCCTTTAAATGTACTGCAGGTATGATGGTAGCATGATGCTTTGTTAAATATGGATTTCCAGTATTTAAATAATTATCTAAATCAGCTATCAACCATACTACTGTATTTCCATTTGCATCTTTTTGATCACTTGGACTTGTTATGTAATCTCCAACAAATATATCGTCAAAATGGCCACTACTTATTTCACTAAATAATGTACCATCTTTTAGTTTACTTGTTATATCTTTTCCTCTATATGTGTTTCTTCTATATGCTACTCCTGCGTCAATATAATTTTGATAATCTGCTTCGGTTAAGGTACTATTAAATGCTAATTTACATTTTGTTCCTTTATTTATATTCTCTACTTTCAAGTTCCAAGCATTATAATCCCATTCTGCTTTTATTCCATTGTCACAAGTAGCTGTAACTTTATAATAATTTGATTTGCTAGCATCTTTTGGCTCTGTTGGGATTGATTCTTTTGTTTCATCATCCACGGTTATGGCAAACTTAACATCATACGAAAAATCAGGTATTATACCTTTTATTACATTATATTCTTTTTCATTCTCATAATAAGCATAGCTCTTGTATAAAAATATCCCACCAATTGTGGCACATATACCTATTATTGCTCCGATTATAAATGTTTTTCTTTTTTTGTTCTTAGTAAATCTTTCTAACTCTAGGTCT
>CANRLP010000001.1 GCA_947631515.1 uncultured Bacilli bacterium | reverse complement strand
TCGTATAAAATCAAATGTTTTAAATGCTATTTGCTCATTATACTTATGTATCGATGCTTCATCACCGAATCCTATTTAAGGATATTTCTTATAGCGTTTTTCTTCTTCAATTATTAAAGTAGGTAAAGCTGTATTATATAAATCATCTTTAATATAACTCATAACTATTCATCTCCAAACAAAGCAATACTATATGTATAAATTTATTGACTTGTGAATATGCAAGTGTGTTTTCTAAATCGACAATCAATCAATTTAAATTTGTGGATTATTATAACATAAATTTAAACATATTAAAACTCGAACCATAAAAGTCCGAGTTTAATATCTATCTGGTGGAGAATAAGGGATTCGAACCCTTGACCCCCACGGTGCAAACGTGGTGCTCTAGCCAGCTGAGCTAATTCCCCAAAAGAACAAGATTATAATATCATAAGAAATATTGATAATCAAGCATTTTTTAATTTTTTTACTATTAATTTTCTTTAATTGTTATTAACCCTTTTTCAACTTCTTCTAAAGCACGACCAAGTTCTTTTTTATTGTTATATTCATTTTCATTCATTTGATAGTGATTATTTTCACTCATTTGTTTACTACGGATAGAAGCTACATGAACTAGTTTGTATTTAGAATCTACAATCTTAAGTAATTTGTCAATAGATGGGTATAACATATTTATCACATCCTTACAATATTATCATACTCACAATCTGTAAAGCATACAATCTTTTTGACAAATTTTGACAATTATTTTACAAGTCCACGCAAAGCATTTAAAATTTCAACCATTGCCCAAGTATCTTGCTTACAATAAGTTATTAAAGCTTGATATTTTAAAGCATATTCCTCTTTACTCATTTTATAATAATTAGCATATTCAACTATGGCTTCAGTTCCATTTTTAACCACTAAATTATCATAGCTCAAATCACTAAATACGGGTAAAGTTTTTTTAATCGAAAAAGAACCGGATAAACGTTTATCATAAAAATTAAAAGTTTTAGCTCTTTCTTCATCATATCCTAAATCCATATACATTTTCGAATTAGTATTAACTAACCATAATAAATCAAAACCTCGGTCATATAATTTCATTAAATCTTCTCGATATTCAGGAAACATAGTAGCTAATTCTTTAATGCGATTTTTTTCAAAAGAAACATTTTGAGCAAATAAAGTTCCTACATTGGGATCCATATATTTTAGCATCAACTTAATCATATCTTCTCGTTCATCATTATGAGTCTTAGCTAAAAAAACAATATTATCTTTGTCTTTATCACATACTCCTGGTGTTCTTTCAATATGTAAACTAAATTCAAAAGGCGATTGAATATAAGGCCATTCTCCCCTAAATCGTGGTACAGGACAAGGCATAGTTTCAAAGTCTAAATGATAAATAGGATACTTTAATTGTTTTAAACCTAAACTAATCTTTTCTTTATCTACATATACATGATTAAACATATAAGCATCTCTTTGCACATGGTGATTCTTTTTAGTTATCCATTCTTCTGGCACATCCATTAAATTAATATATCCTTCATTAATAAGCTCCAACCCTTTAATTCGTGTTCCATCATCTTTTACAAATCCATGAGAATTATGAACATAACTTAAACTCGAATTTTTTGGTGGAATCATTTTTCCACATACAGGTTTAAAAAACTTACAACCACTTTGCTTTTTATAACCACAATATTTTCCCAAAGGACAAGGCGAAGCATCTAAATTAGTTAAGTATTGTTCTAATAAAGTTCGATCCTTATCAACATATTTTTGATATTCTTGCGTAATTTTAGTCATATCAAAAAAAGTAATTAATTCATTACCATTACTATCAGGATTATAAACTGGTTTATTATCAACATAAGTACCATCAAAAATATATTCGGAGTTTAAAACAGCTAAATAATAATGGAAATTAGCTAATTTATCTAAAGTATTCGTACTTTCATATTCATGCTCAATAAAATATCTTTGAATAGCTAAATCATAAACATATTTTCCTAAATCATAACGATCAAATAACTTTTCTTTCTTTTTCTCATATTCTTCCAAAGGCATTTCTTTTTCTAAATCATAATTAGCAAGTTCATCTTTTAAATAATAAACATTATTTATTTTCTCCCAAATAGAATATTTAGGACATTTTTTATGGCCAGCCATAAGTTCTATATATTTTTTACTAGTCGTCGATTTAACTTCAATAATATTAATACCATTATCATTCTCATTATAAATATCAACATAACAAATATATTTTATACCATGATAAGAAAAATCAAAACATTCTTGATCCTTAGTATTTTCAGCATAAATAGATTTTCCCCCAAAAGTTTTTTCACTAATTTGACCAGCTACTTGTTCAACAATTTTATAATAATCTAACATAGCTTCTAATTGTCTATCAACTATATTAACTAAATCAACTTCTTCGCCAGATTCTTCATTCGTTTCATACATAGAATCGACAATTTCTTGTACTTTATTTTCGTATTCTTCATTTTTATAATCACTATAACTTATGTCTGCTTCTAGCCGATCTTTTTTTATCTCCTCTAAACTTGCATAGCGAGGACACCTAGTATAATTAATAAAATTAGTTTTAGTAATTGCCATAATTAATCCATAATTTCAGCAGAAATACTATCATTTTCTTCATTATAAGTTAGTTTTATTTTTACATTCTTATAAGAATCATCTTCTACTAAATAACCAGCTTCAATTAAATCACTAGCCAAAATAAACTTCGTTTTTTCAGATTTTAAATCTTCTTTAATTTTATTTCCATACATATTAGCACTTTTTTCTAATATTAAAGCTTCTGTTTTTTCATTTACCGCATTTGTATCTTCAAAAGCATAACTAGCCTTATTAATAGTTACAATTGAAAAAACACCAAGAACTACTGCTACAATAATTAATTCAGGAATAGTATAACCTTTTTCCATTATGACCACCTTACCTATATTTCTTATTATAACATTCTCTACTTTTAATGAAAAGAAAAAAATCTCGATTTCGAGATTTAATTACAACATCTTGGTTCGTAAACTTCAGAAGTTTCATCTTCTTCAGAATAACTATAGCATGGTTGATAAGTATGTTTATAAATATGATGGTTAATTACTTTTGTATGGCAAGGTATAATGTGAGGTACTTCATAATTTATAACTCTATGGCAACATTGAACTTGAGGGCATTCCATTATTGGTTGACACATCATTACTTGAGATTGAGGACAACACATACCCATTCTAGGATTCATATCCATGTTCATAGCATCCATATTCATTGCACAATTTGGAGTTTCTTGTGCTTCTTTATACATATTAGTATCCATACAACGATTCATTTTCATAATACCATTTCCTTTCTAATTTTATTTTATGCGACAAAAAAAATGGTGCTTATGATAAACACCATAAATAAAAATTTTTGCCTGCTTTAAAATGGCATTTTCATATTGCCAGAGCTAACCATCTTCATCATTTTTTTCATTTCTTCAAATTGTTTTAATAAACGATTTACTTCTTCGACACTTCTTCCACTACCCCTGGCAATTCTTTGTTTACGGCTAGCTTTTAAAATTTCGGGATGTTTACGTTCATACGGAGTCATGGAAAGAATAATTGCTTCCACATGGGCCATATCTTTTGGATCAATATTAATATTATTTAAGCCCATTTTTCGAGCTTGAGGCAACATTTTAATAATATTTTCTAAAGGACCTAATTTTTTTATTTGCTTAAAAGTAGTTAAAAAATCTTCTAAATCAAATGTTCCTTTTTTCATTTTTTTAGCAGTATCTAGAGCTTCTTCTTCACTAATAATACCTTCAACTTTATCGGCAATCGATAAAATATCTCCCATATCTAAAATACGATTAGCCATTCTTTCTGGATAAAATTCCGATAAACCATCCAGTTTTTCACTATCTCCTACAAATTTAATAGGAATGTTAGTTAAATGCCGAACTGATAAAGCAACTCCACCTTTTGTATTACCATCTAATTTAGTTAAAATGGCTCCTGTTAAAGTTAAAGCTTCGTTAAATCCATTAATAACGTGAATGGCATCTTGACCCATCATTGCATCAATTACTAAAATAGTTTCATCAGGATGAACACTTTCACTAATATCTTTTAATTCTTGCATTAATGCTTCATCAATTTGTAAACGTCCAGCAGTATCTATAATAAGGTAGTCATGATGATTTTCTTTGGCAAATTTTAAGGCATCATTAACAATTTGAACGGGACTAGTTGTTCCTTCAGCAAATACAGAGATATTTAATTCTTTACCTAATGTTTCTAATTGAGTTATGGCCGCTGGTCGATAAATATCACAAGCAATTAATAAAGGATTTTTGGCATGCTTTTTTCGCAAGAAATTAGCCAATTTAGCGGATGTAGTTGTTTTACCACTACCTTGTAAACCTACTAACATTAAAATAGTAGGATTTTTCTTTGTTTCTAAAGGAACATAATCGCCACCTAATAATTCTACCAATTCATCTTTTACAATCTTAATAAATAGTTCATCAGGTTTTAAACTTTTTTCTACTTCAGCACCCAAAGCCTTTTCTTTAACATGATTAATAAATTCTTTGACAACAGTATAGTTAACATCTGCTTCTAAAAGAGCCATACGAATTTCTCTTAAAGCGTCTCCTATATTTTCTTCAGTTATACGACCTAATCCCCGAATATTTTTTATTGCATTACTTATTCGATCTCCCATATATTCAAACATAAAGTTCACCTAATCTTTCAATATAGCATTTATTTTTTCTTCAATATTACAATTATTTATAGTTTTTAATTCTTGATTAACTTTAACTATCTTGGCTAAAAAGTGTAATTTTTCTTCATAAGTTTCTAATTTGTTAGTAATAGTTTGAATGGCTTTTCCAATAGCGCTTTTACTTACTTTTTTAGCATCAGCAATCTCTTGTAAAGATAAATCTTCTTCATAAAATAAGACAAATATTTCTTTTTCTCGTTCAGTTAAGAGATTACCATATAAATCATATAAATCATTATAATATATACATTTTTCGGCTTTATCCATTTTACATCAAGTCCTTAAATAAACCATAAATATATTCTTCAATATCAAAAGTTTGTAAATCTTCCATTTTTTCTCCTAAACCAATAAATTTAACAGGAATATCAACTTCTTCTTTTATAGCTAAAACTATACCACCTTTAGCAGTTCCATCTAACTTAGTTAATACTATTCCGGTAATATTAGTAATTTCTTTAAACGATACAGCTTGCATTATTCCATTTTGACCAGTTGAAGCATCAATTACTAAAAGAGTTTCATGAGGTGCTCCGGGAATAACTCGATCAATAACTTTATTTATTTTTTCTAATTCTTTCATTAAATTAACTTTATTTTGTAATCGGCCGGCAGTATCTATTAAAATGATGTCAGCTTTCTCATTAAGGGCTGATTCAAGTCCATCAAAAATTACTCCTGCAGGATCAATATTTTCTTTGCCATAAAATAACGAATTAGTTTTATCAGCCCAAATCTTTAATTGCTCTAAAGCCCCTGCTCTAAAAGTATCACCAGCAATCATCATTACTTTTTTATTCATTTGTTGATATTTATGAGCTAATTTACCAATTGTTGTTGTTTTACCAACTCCATTTACCCCTACCATCAAAATGACTGTTGGGCCATTTTCATTCATATTAATCTTTGTCGTTAAAGATTCATTATTAACATAAATAATAAATAATTCATCGACAATAATTTCATTTAACATTTTAGTATCTTGAATTTTTTCTGTACTAACTCTTTTTCTTAAACGTTCCATAAATGAAAATACTGTATTGACACCAATATCAGCCGAAATTAATAAATCTTCCAATTCTTCAAAATATTCTTCACTGATTTTAGTATATTTAATTCCTAATAAACTTAATTTAGAAACAAATTCTTCTCGAGTTTTGGAAAGACCTTTGTCATAAATCTCTTCTGTTTTTGCTAAATCTTCGTTTTCATTTTTTTTATTTACTATTTTTTTTAATTTATCAAAGATTACCATATAAATCCTCCTTAATTTTTAAAAATTAGTACACACAGTATCAGATGCATAAGCTTTATATTCACTATCATCACCATTAGAATAACGATAGACAATTACAAAATCAGTATTCTTACAATATCCCTTTTTATCTTCAAATAAACCTTCTTTTATTAAAGTATCAACTGTAATTTTTTTAGCACAATTACCATTAGTTGCTAAATTAGTTGTTTTACCTTGAATCATTTCTTTGGAAAAACTATCAGAGCATTTTTTTAAGTGATAATTATCCAAAACATAGGTGATTGCAATATCCGATAGACTACCACGCATCTCTTCAGCTGTTCCTTTTTTAGCTCTATTGACTGTGGCAAAAATACTAGAAGAAGCAACGGTAATAATAATCGCTAAAATTACAATTACTGCCATAAGTTCTACTAATGTAAATCCCTTTTTATTTTGTATCATTTTTTTCACCTACTTATAGTAGTATATCATGAAATAGTGGACAATCCAAATATTTTGCGCTATAATAACTTCGTTAAGAAAAAACTTTATTTTTTTATTTTGAAAGGAAAATTTAGATGAAAGAAGATAATACAAGTACGTCTATTATCGCTTTAGGCGGTTTAGGCGAAGTCGGAAAAAATATGTATGTGGTAACTCACAAAAACGAAATTTTAATCATTGATGCTGGTGTAATGTTCCCTACTGAAGATTTACTAGGTGTCGATGCCGTTATTCAAGATATTACTTATTTAAAACAAAATGAAGAGAAAATAGTTGGTTTAGTTATTACCCATGGTCATGAAGACCATATTGGAGGTATACCTTACATTCTTCAAAGTATCAAAATACCTAAGATATACGCTGCTAAAATTGCGGCCGATTTAATAAATAAAAAATTAATTGATCAAAATATAAAATATCAAGATATTGAAATTATTAATGAAGAAACTGTAATTAAAACCAATCATTTTGAAATTGAATTTGTTAAAACTACGCACTCTATTCCTGATTCTTATGCTATAGCTATTCATACTCCTAATGGAACTATTTTTGAAACAGGAGATTTTAAATTTGATTTAACTCCAATTGGTCCAATGGCTAATCTTCATAAAATGGCCGAAATTAGTAAACGGGGAGTTAAAATATTAATGAGTGATTCTACCAACGCTTTATCTCCTGGTTTTTCTACTAGTGAAAGTATGGTTGATGAAGCTTTAGAAAGTATTGTTAGTAAACATCCAGCTCGGATAATTATTGCTACTTTTGCTTCAAATATTTATCGGATTAAACATATCGTAGAAACTTGTCGAAAACATAATCGTAAAATTGTTGTTTTTGGTCGTTCCATGGAAACTACTATTGAACTAGCTATGAATAATGGTCTTTTAGAAGATAAAACAATAATAATTGATTATAATAAAGCTAAAACTTTAAAGAAAAATGAAGTATGTATTTTATGTACAGGTAGTCAAGGTGAACCTTTAGCAGCACTTTCTCGTATAGCTAATGGTGTTCATAAACAAATTACCTTAATGCCAGATGATTTAGTAGTATTTTCTTCAAACCCTATTCCGGGAAATGCTAGTAGTGTTAATCGGGTAATTAATAAATTATATTTAAAAGGCGTTCATGTTTTTACCAATAGTGAATTTAGTGATATTCATGCCTCTGGACATGGTAAACAAGAAGAACAAAAATTAATGTTGCGTTTAATTAATCCGGAATATTTTATGCCTTGTCATGGTGAATATCGGATGCTTAAAAAACATGCTGAATTAGGAGTTATGTGTGGAATACCTAAAGAAAATATATTTATTTGCAAAAATGGCGATTCAGTTATTTTAGATAAAAATGGTGCTCATATGGGGCCAAGCGTTCAAGCTGGTGATGTATATGTTGATGGTTCACGAATCGGTGATATTGGTTCAGTAGTTATTAAAGATCGCAAATTAATGAGTAATGATGGTATTTTATTAGTTATTTTAAATATTAACCCTTTTACTAAAAAATTACTTATCAAACCAAATGTAACTACTAGAGGATTTGTAATGGTTAATGAAAATGGTGAATTAATTAATAAAATTGAAAGAAAAATAACTTATATTGTTAATAATACTTTAGAAAATAATAACTATAATTATACTGATTTAAAAAATCAAATTATTTTAGAACTTCACCCATATATAAGTGAACTAACTGGTCGGCATCCAATTGTTTTACCAGTAATTATGGAAGTTAAAAAAAATGATTAAAAAATTCAATCTTTAATTTGATTGGATTTTTTATTTTAGTATAAAAAAAGAAACTATTTTGCTTCCTCTTGAGCTCTAGTTTCTCTTATAACTGTAATTTTAATTGTTCCTGGATATTGCATTTCTGATTCAATTTTTTCTTTTATGTCTCGAGCTATTTTATAACTTTTTGAATCATCTACTTCATCTGGTTTTACCATAACTCTTACTTCTCTTCCCGCTTGCATTGCAAACGTTTTTTCAACGCCTTCAAAAGAATTTCCAATTTCTTCTAATTGTTCTAAACGTTTAATATAATTTTCTAAAGAATCATTTCTAGCGCCTGGTCTGGCAGCTGATAAAGTATCAGCGATTTGGACCAAAGTAGCAATTACCGTACCTTGTTTTTCATCACCATGATGAGATGCTATAGCATTAATAACTACTTCATCTTCATGATATTTTTTAGCAATCTCAACTCCTATTTCGACATGAGAGCCTTCGATTTCAAAATCTATAGCTTTACCAATATCATGCAATAAACCTGCTCTTTTAGCTAGCATTACATTTTCTCCTAGTTCAGAAGCCATAAGACCGGTTAAATTAGCTACTTCAATAGAATGTTGTAAAGCATTTTGACCATAGCTCGTTCTAAAATGCAATTTACCGATTAAATGAACTAATTCTGGATCAACATTTGTAATACCTAAATTAAATAAAGTATCTGTTCCCATTTCCGTTATTTTTTCATTGATATCCTTAGAAACTTTATCATAAACTTCTTCAATTCTTGATGGATGAATTCGCCCATCTTTTATTAAAGTTTCAATAGTATTTTTAGCAATCTCTCTTCGATAAGGATCAAAACTAGAAATTACAATAGCTTCCGGAGTATCATCAATAATTAAATCAACTCCTGTAACAGATTCAATAGTTCTAATATTTCTTCCTTCTCTACCAATTAAACGGCCTTTCATTTCATCACTAGGTAGAGTAATTGTACTTACAGTTTGTTCACTTGCAACATCTTCCGAATAACGTTGCATACTAGTAACAATTAAATCTTTAGCATTTTCATTTGCTACTAACTTGGCTTCTCTTTCTCGTTCTTTAATATAGCTGGCCACTTCTAAAGCCATTTCATTTTCAACACGTTTCATTATCATATCATGCGCTTTATCGCGAGAAAACTTAGCAATTTCTTCTAATTGTTGCATCTCTTTTTTTAACATTTCGTCCATTTTAACTTCTTTTTCAGATAGTTCTTTTTGCTTTGTTAATAAATTATTATCTCTTTCATCAAGTAATGAATCTCTTTTTTGTAACATTTCTTCCCGTTTATCTAAGTTCATTTCTCTTTGATTAATTCGAGATTCCGAATCTTTTAATTCTTCTTTTTTTTGTTTTATTTCTTGATCAGCATCTTGTTTTAATTTGTAAGATTCTTCTTTTAACTCTAATAAAGAATCTCTTTTATATTTATCAGCATCTTTTTTAGCATCTAATAATAATTTTTCGGCTTTTTTTTCAGCGTTATTTCCTTTAATATATTCTATCAACAAAACAATTATTGCTCCAATAAAAGCACCTATAATTAAAGTTAAAATAATGGACATTAAGTTTAAACTCATTTTATCCCTCCATTATTTTTCTATATATCAACAAATTCATATTACACAAATCTATCTTATATTAATTATAAAGTTTTATCAAAAATTTATCAATAATATTTTTTGTATCAAAAAAAAGAAAAATTATTCTTTTTCTTCTTCCTTAACTGTTGTTTGACTTTTATTAGAGTTAAAACCATAATGTTCACGTACTTTTTGTTCAATTTCATCCCGAATTAGTGGATTTTCTTTTAAAAATATTTTAGTATTTTCTTTACCTTGGCCAATTTTTTCGCCATTATAGGAATACCATGCTCCACTTTTTTCCATAATATTTAACTCACTAGCAATATCAATTATTTCACCTTCATGGCTAATACCTTCTCCATACATAATATCAACTGTAGCTGATTTAAATGGTGGAGCGACTTTATTTTTAACAACTTTGATATTGGTCCGATTTCCAATTACTTGATCTCCTTGTTTAATTTGTTCAGCCCGACGGATATCTAACCGAATTGTAGAATAAAATTTTAAAGCCCGACCTCCTGGTGTGGTTTCAGGATTACCAAACATTACACCAACTTTTTCTCTTAATTGATTAATAAATATTGCTGTAGTTTTTGTTTTGTTAATTGTTCCTGATAACTTACGCAAGGCTTGACTCATCAATCTGGCTTGTAAACCAACATGAGAATCTCCCATTTCTCCATCAATTTCCGCTTGAGGAACTAAGGCCGCAACAGAATCGATTACTACAATATTAACTGCTTCACTTCTAACTAGGGCTTCGCATATTTCTAAAGCTTGTTCTCCGGTATCTGGTTGAGAAAATAATAATTCATTAATATTAACCCCCAAATTTTTAGCATATACAGGGTCAAAAGCATGTTCGGCATCTATAAATGCTGCCCGTCCGCCTTCTTTTTGCACTTCTGCAATAGCATGTAAGGCAAATGTCGTTTTTCCTGAAGATTCAGGACCATATATTTCAATAATTCGACCTTTAGGGTAACCACCTACTCCTAAAGCTACATCTAGAGTTAAAGAACCACTACTAGTAACATCGATCTCCATGTGTTCTTCTTCTCCAAGTTTCATAATTGCACCTTTACCGAATTGTTTTTCAATATCGGCAAGCACTTGCTCTAACGCTTTATCTTTATCTTTGTCTTTAGTATCTTTTGATAATTTCATGTTTATCCTCGCTTTCAGTACATCTTCATTTTATTATATTAAAAATTGTTTGTCAACACTTTTATCAAACATATGTTTGTTAAAATTTGAATCTATTTTTTTCCAAAAAAATAAAAAGTAAACTATAAATTTTCTTTTTTTGTTTACTTTTTCTTAATAATTTTCAAATTTTGTCTATTTGGAAAAAATTAAATCCTTAGCATTATAATAATATTGACATCCTGATACAACAGATAATATACAAGCTACAATAATTAAAATATCAGCTACAGGTATTCCAATAAGTTCAAATGGTAAATTATAAAATAACATCAAAGAAACACCGATCATCATACACATAGTTTTTGCTTTGCCTAAATAACTTGCTGCTACTACTTTACCCTTATTACCACTAGCCATTTTAATTGAATCCACAAATGTATCTCGCGTAATAATAATAAGAGGTACTAACACACTAATAAAGCCTTGGCAAGCCAAAATAATTAAAACTCCATTAACCAAAATCTTATCAGCAATCGCATCCATAACTTTTCCAAAATCGGTTACCATATTACGACTTCTTGCTAAGTAACCATCTAAAAAATCAGTTACAGAAGCAATTATAAAGAAAAAACCGGCAATTAAATATTTAACATTCACAACAATTTTTCCGGCAATAACAAAAGTTTTTGTTGGTATACCAAATTGATACCACGGAATAACTAAAAGTATTAAAGTTATAATCGATAAAATTATTCTTGATATGGTTATTTTATTAGGTAAATTCATTAGTATCACTCCTATTTTACATAACTAATTACTGAAGTTGTCGCTTGATTAACTGTTATTTGTTTAACACTCCAAAAAACAACTAAAACTAAAAGAAAAATAATTACAGAATAAAGAATAATATAAAAATTGCGATTTTTCTTTTTAGATTGAACTGTATATGGAGAAGATATTTCTTTTTTTTCTTGTCTAGCTTCTTGTTCTTCTATTTGACGTTCAATTTCTTTGACTGGTATTTTAGAAGTATATTCAAACATATACTCATTAAAGTCATCAATAATTTTATCAGGATTTATTCCCAAATATTTAGCATAATCATAAATATAATCTTTTAATATAAAAATATCTTTAAAGCACCCTATGTTACCTTCCTCGATATTTTCTAAAATAACCTCTTTTATATCCAAATCTTTGCTGGCTTCATTAATTGATACTCCAGCATCCTCCCTGGTCACTCGAAAGAGTTCACCAATTTCGTTCAAGATTTTTCACTCCTTTTTTGTAAATAAAAAAAATAAATAACCTGAATAAGCCATGTTCTGTACACGAAAAATTCGTGTGGCAAATATTTATCTAGATTACTCTTTTTTGCTTCATTCTTCTTATCAGCAAAAACTCCCCTACCAAATTTTGGGTTTCTCACTCGCGGGGTTTACCACGTTCCATCCTTGCTCGTTTCCAAGCAAGCTCGTCTCTTTGGCACTTTATGGATACTATTACCATTTAAGGTAAATTTTCCGCCGTCAAAAAAATTTTTTGCCTTAGGTTATTTTTTCCCTAAGCACGAACACTACAATCATCACAGACTGTGTGAGCATGGACTTTCCTCTACATTTTTTTAAAAATGCAGCATTTGCCTACAAATTATTCATTTTTTCCAAATACAATTTTTTCAAGTTGACTAATTCTTCTTAACAAATCAACATTATTAACAGGACTTGAATTAGAAGAAGCATCTTCTGCCGCTTCTAAACGACTCCGAAGTTTATGATATTCTTGTTTTAATTTAATATTATCTTCTGTTAAAGCCCGGATTTCATTTTCCTGTCTTCTAATAATGGTAGTATAAGCTGTATAATCATCAATAATTGTATCTAAAAAATCATCTACTTCTTGAGGACGATATCCTCTTGCATCAACCTTAAAATCTTTATTCAAGATATCTTCTTTGGTTAAAGTAACTTTTTCACTATACATTCTACCACCTTCTTACGTCCTAATTATAATAAATAAGTAGTAAAATTGTCAAGTTATGGAGTATACTATTACTTATATTATATGCTTTATAAAAATTTATTTTTCCTGAACTTTTATTTTTTTACTATCTATTAATAATTCGGCCTCATTAATTTTTTCAATCATATCATTCAAAAAAACTTCCATTCTAAACATACATTCACCTTCTAATAACCATCTTACTAAATTGTAAAATAATTGAAATAAATTCGACAAAAGATAGCAAAAAGATTTTTGTCAATCTCTTTCCTTAATTATAGTAAAATCAAAGAAAATATAGTATAATTTTAATAGGTGGTTTTATGAATTATCCAAATAACATAAAAAAAGACGTGCACCAAACCCCTATTTCCTATAAAAACCGTGGAATGGATTTAGAAGAAGAGTTAAATTTAAGTAACGAATACTATATTGAAATTGATAAAGCTTATATTTATAAAAAACCTACTCCCATCGGAGTTGCTAATGTTTCATATAATTTACACGGAAAAGTAATTGAAAAAGGTTACTTTAAAGAACAATCAACCCTCGACTATAATGGCCTTTATCGGGGCAAATATATTGAATTTGAAGCTAAAGTTACCCAAAATAAAACATCTTTTCCTCTAGCCAATATCCATCATCATCAAATAAATCATATTAGAAATATATTAAGACATCAAGGAATTGTATTTTTAATTATAAAAATTAATGATTTAGTATATTTATTAAAAGGTTTTGATTTTATTGAATTTATAGATAATAACAATCGTAAAAGCATCCCTTATTCATTTATTCAAAATACGGGATATTTGATTAAATATGGTTATCGTCCACCTCTCGATTATTTAAAAGTTGTGGATGAAATATACTTTAAGGAGGAATAATATGTCAAATGTTAAAAAGAAAGTTAATCAAGCTGTAAATAAAGCCAAAGATACTTTAAAAAATAATAAAGAAAAAAAACAAGGTAAGAATAAATTACTTATCTTATTAGTTTCTATCGGTATTTTTATTACTTCGGCTATCTTAATCTTTGGACTTTATATTATTTTTACAGCTCCTGATTTTAATACAACAAAATTATATAATAAAGAATCCAGTATCATTTATGATAAAGATGGAAATGAAATTGCTCGGGTTGGTTCTGAAAATCGAGAACTAGTAACTTATAATGATCTTCCCCAAGTCTTTATAGATGCTTTAATTGCTACCGAAGATTCGCGTTTTTTCCAACATAATGGTTTTGATGCCGCCAGATTTTTAAAAGCTAGTATTAATCAATTACTTGGTCGAAATGCTGGTGGAGCATCTACTCTAACTATGCAAATAGCTAAAAATACATATAATGGTAAAGAAGTTAGTTTAACTAGAAAATTTATGGATATTTATATGTCTGTTTTCAAAATTGAAAAAGTTTATACTAAAGAAGAAATTATTGAATTTTATGTTAATTCTCAATGGCTAGGTTATGGGGGAGCTAATTATGATAGTATTAATGGGGTTGAACAAGCTTCTCAAAGTTATTTTGGTAAATCAGTTCGGGATTTATCTTTACCAGAAGCAGCTTTATTAGTTGGAATGTTTAATAATCCTAGTTATTATCATCCTATTAATTACCCTGAAAATGCTAAAGCTAGACAACAAACTGTATTACAATTAATGGTTAAACATGGTTATATTACTGAACAAGAAGCCAAAGATGCTAGTAATATTCCAATAGAATCATTAATTAAAGAAAAAAATAAAAGTCAATCAACAACTAATCAAGGAGTACAAGCTTTTATTGAATATGTTTTAGAAGATGTTCAAAATAAAACTGGTGTTGACCCAGCCAAAACTGGTATGGCTATTTACACTACTTTAGATCCTAAAATTCAAGATGTAATCACCTCTTTTGAAAATGGCGAATTATATACCTTTGTAGATGACTTAGTTCAAAACGGTATAGCTATTACTTCGACTGTAGATGGTTCTATCGTAGCTTTAGGAAGTGGCAGAAATTATATTAAAACTGGTACAAACAGAGCTGTTGATATCGAACGTCAACCAGGATCTACAGCTAAACCTATTTTCGATTATGGACCTATGATTGAATATAATAATGCTTCAACTGGTACTACTTTCTTTGATGAGCCATATACCTATACAACTGGAGGTTCGGTTAAAAATTACGATAGTAAATATAAAGGTATGATTACCATGCGTGATGCTTTAATCGATAGTAGAAACGTTCCAGCATTACAAGCTTTCCAACAAGTAGATAAAGATAAAATTGCTGAATTTGCTCATAGTTTAGGAGTCGATTATGGTGATGAACTATTCGAAGCCGCTTCTATTGGTGGTTTCAAAAAAGGTGTTGATCCTTTACAAATGAGTGCTGCCTATGCTGCCTTCGGTCGTGGTGGATATTATATCGAACCTTATTCTTTTACTAAAATTGTTTACTTAGATGATGACAAAGAATATAACTATAAATATACTAAAACGCGCGTAATGAGTGAAGAAACAGCTTATATGATTACCAATATGCTAGTTGATGGCGGATTAAATCATAATGTTGGTGGTCCAATTAAAGTTAGTGGAACTGATATAGCTGCTAAGGGTGGTACTACTACTATCGATAGTAACGATGCTAAAAATTATCATATTCCAAATTCAGCTACACCAGATCACTGGAACAATGTATACACTCCTGACTACTCTATTTCCCTATGGTATGGATACGATAGTTATAAAGAAAAAGATTGTGGAGGAAAATACATTACCTCATCTACCGGAAGCTCAGCTAGAAAAAAAATGATGGCTGCTATTGCTAATAAAATCTTAAAACCAAATTCTCGTTTTACTAAACCAAGTGGTGTTGTGGAAGCAACTGTAGAATTTGGTACGTTCCCTCTCCAACTTGCAAGTTCTTATACTCCAAGCAGTTTAAAAAAGACTGAATTATTTAAAAAAGGAACTGAACCAACAGAAATTTCATCACGTTTTGATACATTAGATTCACCGACTAATGGTAATGCCATAGTTAATGGTGCTTCCATAACTTTATCTTGGGACCCAATTGCTACACCTGATGCTATAAACGATACTTATTTACAAAATTTCTTTAATGAAAATTATCAATCATGGGCCCAAAAATATTATGAACAACGCTTGTCTTATAATGCAGGAAATATTGGTTCAATAGGTTATCAAGTATATTTACAAAATAGTGATGGATCTTTAACTAGTCTAGGATGGACACCACAATCTAGTTTCACTTATGTAGCATCCTCTGCAAACAATTATAAATTTATTATTAAAGCAGCATATAGTATTTTTAAAGATAATATGAGTGCCGGTTTAACTATTTCGGCTAATCTAGCAAGTACTACACAAAGTCCATCTACAACTCCTAATAATAGCAATAATAATTCTAATGCTAATACTAATAACAACAATACCGGTAGTAATAATAATAATAATAATAATAATAATAATAATAGTACTGAAAACACCAAACCAGCTTCTGGTACTAATTCTAGTAGCAACAATTCTTCTACTACTAATAAACCTACTACAACTAATTAAAAAAAGTGCTAAATATTTATTTAGTACTTTTTTTCTTATTATAATATTGACAATAATTTTGGAAATGACAATCTTGACAAATCGGTGCAATACTTTTGCACTTGTACCGGCCAAATAATACTAATTGATGATGTAATCTACTCCAATCTTTTTTAGGAAAAAACGCCATCAATTTTTTTTCGACAGCCAAAACACTATCTTCTAAATCAGCAAGTCCTAACCTTTTAGAAACTCGTAAAACATGAGTATCAACAGCTATCGCCGGAACATTATAAATATTAGCTAAAACTACATTACAAGTTTTTCGTCCCACACCTGGTAAACTTTCCAAATAAGCTCGATTATTGGGAACAGTTCCGTTATAATTTAAAACCAAATCTTTAGCTATACTTTTAATGTACAAAGCTTTTCTCGTATAAGTACCTACTGGTCTTATAATTCTTTCGATATCATTCAAATCAGCTTGAGCTAAAGAAAAAATATCATATTTTTGAAACAATTCTTTAGTAACCATATTAACTCTTTTATCGGTACATTGTGCACTTAAAACCGTAGCAATCAACAATTCATAATCTTTATTATATAAAAGCTCACAAGAAGCATCAGGAAATAATTCATTTAAATAATTCTTAACTTTTCTACTCGTTATCATCTAACCAATTATAATCAAACAACTTTTCCGTTTCTTCTTTAGGTTTAGTAATTCGACTATTTACCTCTTTCATTGTTTTATAGCCTTTCTTATTCCATTCATATAAAATTGCTTCAATATAACGTAAATTATTCACTCCGTTATAAACTGCCTCTTTTAAAGCTCCTAAAATTAACTCTTCATTAAACCCTTTCTCTAACCAATTTTTAATAATTTCATACTCCATAGAAGATAAAGTACGTCCAAATTCATGTTCAAATATACTATAAATATTATCATTTTCTTCTTTTTTTGTTTCCACTCTAAAATTTTCTTCAAGCATTGCATATAAAATATCCAAATTAACTATTTCTGTTCTTTTACCATTACTATCCTTTAAAGCAGTTAAAGTAATTATTTTTTTATTCAATAAGCCCTTAAAATCGAGCATTATTTCTTCTTCTTTTAACTTTAAAACTCGCGAAATTTCCAAAATATCAAAAGACGTATCAGGATTATTCCAAAAATATATTAATAACAAAAATTCATTGGTTGTTAAATGCAGTTGATTAACTATAGAAAAAATGTAAGATGGAATTACTAAATTTTTTTCTTGCATTAATTTTTTACTCATCACTATTCCACCTTTCTTTATTATCTAATAAATAATTTTTAATTTCATTTTTAGTATTTTTAATATGACCATGTAATATTTTATCAATAATTTCCTTCTCTATTTCCTTTAATTTTTTAGAAGGTTTAATATCTAATATAGTACCTAGTTCCAAATAAGAAATTGCTAAATCTTTTCGCTCATGAATAGGAATATTATCATTTATTTTATATATGGTATTTTTATCTATTCCCAATATTTCCCCTGCTACTAAGCATAAATACAAACCATGATGATATAAAGTACCATTAGTTATAGAACCATCCTTTATAATATCTTGTATGTTTAATATAATCTCTTTTTCTTGTTTTGTAAATGGATAACTTTCGGGATACTGAATTTGAGCCCACATACCATATAAATCTTTGGTATATATAACATGAACATATGATAATTGTAATATATTATCTAAACCATATTTTTTTAATAAATCCAATCCTTTTTGGAAATTTAACGATAGTAAAATTCGAGATACTTCTTCCTTAACGCGATAATAACTAATAGTTTTAATTAAATTTTTATTTTTAATAATAGCAGTTTCTAAGTTTTTATCTAGCTCAAAATCTAATACTGTAGCAAAGCGAATTGCTCTTAATATTCGTAAAGGATCTTCTTTTAAACGAGTATCGGCATCACCAACTGCTTTAATTATATTATGATTTAAATCATCTATTCCGTGCCAAAAATCATATACTTTTCCCCTAGCATCCATGCAAATTGTATTAATTGTAAAATCTCTTCGTAAAAGATCTTGTTCTAATTCATCAATAAAAACATAATCTACTAATTTACTATTTTGATAACTATTTTCTTTTCTAAATGTCGTTATATCAATATTATACTTATTAACTTGGACATTAAAAGAACCATAACCATTTTCTTTACCAGAAAACAAAGAAATTAAATCTTTACCCTGTGCATTTGTACAAATATCAATATCATTACTTTCACTTCCCAGTAATAAATCTCTAACATAGCCCCCAACTAAATAAGCTTTAAAGCCATTATCATTTAATTTTTGTAATATTTTTTTGGCAGTTTCGTTCATAATGACACCCAAAGATAGTATATCATTTTTTTATTTAAAAATAAAAGAAAATCCAGCTATCATATCATAAAATTATATTTGACATAATAAGAATATAGTGATAAATTATTAGTGCATGAGTTGGCAGCGAAAATTATATTTAGTAACGTGTTTATAATTCAATTCAAAGTACTAAACTGCCTTTTAGGAAATGATTCGTATAAACTCCCTATTAAATTAATTTTTATCTTAACTTATAGCAAAATTAGAAAGGAGTAATTTTATGGCAAGATATACTGGACCTGCTTATAAAAAAGCAAGAAGATTAAATTTTTCTCTTTTAGAAAATGGTCGTGAACTTGCACGTCGTCCTTATGCCCCTGGTGTTCATGGAGCAGATCGTCGTAAGAAACTTAGTGAATATGGTGTCCAATTACAAGAAAAACAAAAAGTACGTTTAATGTATGGTTTAACCGAAAAACAATTTAGAAGAGTTTTTGATCGTGCTTCTAAAATGAAAGGTGTAGCTGGAGAAAATTTACTTAAGTTATTAGAAAGTCGTTTAGATAATTTAGTTTATCGGATGGGACTTGCTAAAACTAGACGGGGAGCTAGACAAGTAGTTAACCATGGTCATATTTTAGTAAATGGTAAAAAAGTAAATATTCCATCATATACTGTTAAACCAGGAGATACTATCAGTGTAAAAGAAAATTCACTTGATCATAAAGCAATAAAAGAAGCTTTAGAAGCTACATTAAGTCGTCCGGCTTATGTTGACTTTGATGCTAAAAAGATGTCTGGTTCATACGTTAGACTTCCTGATCGTAGTGAATTAAATCAAGAAATTGATGAAAGTCTTATTGTTGAATTCTACAACAGATAAAAAAATCGTTTTTCTAATAAACGATTTTTTTTATTTGCCAAAAATTAATTAGGTAATTTTAATATTACATCACTTTCCGGATAAGTTATACATGGATGAATATAATTATATGATTTATCAATAGCTCTCAAATTTTCGTCAATAGTTTTTACTTTCCCACTAATTAACTTACTGCGACATAAACCACAAACTCCAACATGACAACCACTTTTTATATCAATACCACTTTTTTCAATGGCTTGTAATAATGTTTCTTTACCATGACATTTAAGAGAATATTCTCTTTCATCACTTATAACTGTAAGTAAATACTCTTCATTACTCTTTAACTCAATTTCTCCCTTAAATAAATCATGTCGAACAAACTTTTTCGGAATATCCAAATTTTTTAAAACTTCATTAATATGAGAATAAAAATCTGGAGAACCACTAACAAAATATGATGTTTCTTCCGTAGAATATTGTCTTATTAAATCTTCATCAATGTCGCCACTCAAAAATTCATTGTCATCTTCTTCACTCAAAACATACACTACATTTACATTTTCCATTTTACAAATAATATCATCTAATTTTTCACGAAATAACAAATCATCTTTAGTCTTAGCTTTATAAAGAATTGTTAAATTACATTTTAAATTACCATCATAGATAGCTTCAGCCATAGATAAAAAAGGGATAATTCCTCTTCCACTAGCTAGTGCTAATACATGTTTACAATCTCTAATTGTTGAATAGCAAAAATTTCCTAAAGGAGCAGAAATTTTAAAAGAAAAACCTTCTTGCACTTCGTCTAAAAAATAATTAGAAATTATTCCCCCTCTAACCCGTTTAATTGTAATCATATATTCGTGATTTAAGGCATGTTTAGGACTACAACTTAAAGTATAAGGTCTTCTATAAATTCCTCCATCAATTTCAACGATAATAGTTATGTATTGTCCAGCTTGAAAATAAGCTAAGGAATTAGTATTTTCACTTTTATCTGGTACTAAAACAAACGTTTTAACATCATCATTCTCTTTAATAATTTTTTCTACTTTAACATATTGCTCTTCTGGATGTAATTTCTTAGCTAAAGCATTAGCTTTATATTCTGTTACAATTGGTTTAGAAGAAGACTTATGAATAATTTTTTCTCTTTCTTTGCCCATATTTTGAAAATTTTTATCATTATTTAAACCTTTTAATTCAATTTTATTCATTTGCATCCACCCCTTCTCTACTAGCTAGGATATTCATGGCTAATTCATTTCCCGTCAAATATGTCGTTGCATAACTACTTAAATAAGTGCCAAAACCACTATTAAATTTCAAATTATCAATAAATTGTTCATTTTCTTCATTAATCATTCGTGGTAAAAGATTATCTAAACCTGTTGCTTTAAAGCCATAAATTGTCCCTTCAGGTTGATTAGTATACCTGGCAAAAGTCTCTGGAGAAGAAATCTCAATTTCTTCAATAAAAGGTTTAATAATAATTCCTGTCATATCTTCAAAAAGAGTAATTAAACGATTGGCAATTTGTTCTTTTAATTCATAATAATTACTTGGATTAGCTAGTTTCATAAAACAATCATTAGTAAAAAAAGTAGAAAATTGCATAATACATGTATTTTTAGGAGATGCTGCAATATTTGCATTGTTGATAACTGATACTCTAAAATGTTCTACATTCGTTGTTCCCATTTTTTCATATTCTTTACGACTATCCAAAGTATTAGTAATTATATAAGAATAATCATTCAATCCTATTTCTTTAGCACTTTGATTTAAACCTAAATAAATAGCAAAACCTCTACCTCCTAAAACCCGTGAATTAGTAAGTTTAAGAGCATTTTTAGGAATATATTTAGATGGTATCATTTTGCCATAAACTTCATTAGGAGATACGCCACAAATAATATATGGTGCTTCATAAATATCCCCATTACTAAGCTTAACTCCACTTACTTTGTCATTTTCAAATAAAATTTCTTCAACTGTTGATAAGTACTTAATATATCCACCATTATCAACTATATTTTCAGCTAAAACTAAACTAATCTCAAAACTAGTTTTACGAGGTATCTTCGTTCCCCTAGCAATGTATGAATAAAAAGTGGAAGAAAATTGGACAAAAGATAAAGTATCAATCGGACTGCCAAAATAACTCCAATTGGCAGCTAATATTTCTTGAGCTTTACGAGGCATATTTATAGCATTCAAAACTGTACTAACTGATAAATTTGCTATTTTCATAAAATGTGGATAATCACTCAATAAAACTTCGTAACGAGTATTTGCTTTATGTTTACCAATATATTTTAAAGCATTTCGGCACTCTAAACCTAATTGAAAGAACTTTTCTAAAGACTCTCTACTATCACTTACATATTCTTCCATCTTATCAATAAAATTACGTAGCCCAAAAGGCAATTTATAATTTTCATGATTAGAACTAACATAAACATGAAAAGCATTAGGGATATCTGCAAAACGTATCTGATCATTTAAATCCAAACTTTGAAATAATTTATATAATAAACCTGGTTCCTCTGTTGATCCATATTCATATAATTCTTGTAAAGAAGCATCAAATTCAAAACGTCCTCTAATAAAACTAGTAGAACATCCACCAGGAATATGATTCTTTTCTAACATTAATACTTTATAGCCATTTTTAGCTAGTCTTAATGCCGCTATTAAATTACTATTATTGGCCCCAATAAATATAGCATCATACTTAGTCATGTTTAACCCTCTTCCATTATTCTAATTATAACACGCTTAAGTTTTATAAAAAAGTTATTTTTATTAAAATAGCAATGTTTAACAACTAAAAAAAACATTTGCTCAAAAAGAAAATGTTAACCGATTAAGAATCTGGGGCGGACTCCAATAAGGCCATTCGCACCGTAGACGCCCGACACACCATAGGCGTCGGAATACGCAAAATTATTCATTTTGGCTACATCTTTTAACCAGTAATGAAATCTATAAGTTCCGTAAGAATCTCTAAAACCTGGCTTTAGTTGAAATATGGCATATTGCATATTGTCTATGCCGATATCTCTGCCTGATGATGACCAAATGATTCCTCCATACACATTCATTTCACTCATGAAATCTAATTTTCTATTATACCATTCAAAATTAGAGCTTGTACCATCGGTAAGTCCAAATCGATTTGTTCTTGTTTTATCCACTTGAACAGTTATTATATTTCGATATTCTATTATATGATTTTGTTTATCACCACTAGGATTACTAGCTCCAAAATCAGGCTCTATATATTTACTTAATACTGTATCTAATGTTCCTCCTTCTTCTTTTTTCTCTTGGGTAGCTTTTCCATTTTCGTCTACTTCATACCCTACCATTTCACTTCCGGCATATCCTCCTACAGTTGTATTCGTGGAATTCATTGAAGCTTTCATTAAAGGAATTGCTGGTATTATTGTCGCATGATGCTTATTTAACACAATACCTCCGTCTCCAGTATATAAATAATTATCTAGATCAGCTATTAACCATACTACTGTTTTGTTACTTAAATCTTTTTGGCCACTTGAACTTGTTATGTAATCTCCAACAAATATATCGTCGAAATGACCACTCTCTATTTCTGTGAATAAACTACCATCTTTTAATTTACTGGTAATATCTTTGCCTCTATATGTATTTCTTCTATATGCAACTCCTGCGTCAATGTAATTTTTGTAATCTGCTTCGGTTAAGGTACTATTAAATGCTAATTTACATTTTGTTCCTTTTTGAATATCTTCTACTTTTAAGTTCCAGGCATTATAATCCCATTCTGCTTTTATACCATTATCACAAGTAGCCGTTACTTTATAATAATTTGATTTGTTAGCATCTTTTGGCTCTGTTGGGATTGATTCTTTTGTTTCATCATCCACGGTTATGGCAAACTTCACATCATACGAAAAATCGGGTATTATTCCTTTTATTACGTTATACTCTTTTTCATTTTCATAATAGGCATAACTTTTATATAAGAATATTCCACCAATAGTTACGCTTATTCCTAATATTAATCCTATTAAAATAAATTTTCTTTTTTTGTTCTTAGTAAACTTTTCTAACTCTAGGTCTTCTTTCTTATTTGATATACCCCCCCAGAGTTAGTCTGGTTGGGAGGTTATTTTTTGCTTTCTTCATATAAATCCTCCTCTATTATTAATTTAATTATAATTCATTTACTTGCCATTTTCAATTACCAAAAAAAGAAGATTACTCTTCTTGGTTTTTATCGATTTTAATTGTTATATGATACAAATCTTCTAAATCGGCTTCTTCCATTTCTATTGTAAATCCTTTTTTATTTAGCGCATCAATTGTTTCTCTAATAGTATTTATTGCACTTTTTAAATCCGTGCCAGCTAATTCTTCTTGTTTTTCTTCATAATCTGGTTCTAATTTTACAACACTATCCATAGGATCTACAAAAGTATTTTCTTTTACTACTGGTTGACTTATTGGTTCGTTTACAATTTCCGTAGAATTATTTTCTAAGTTTGGTGTCGATTCAAATATATTTTCAAAAGACTCAACATTTTGTGGTTCTTCCGGTAATTCTTGAGGTGTTGATGGTGTCGTATCTTCAGGCTTATCATCAGTATCGATATTATCTAAATCATCTAATACTTCTACAGATTGCATAGTATTTTCTGGAATTTTTGGTTCTGATTCTTCTAAAGAAGTTGGAGTAAAATTCGTAAATATCTCATCAGGTTCACCAATATCCATATTTGCTTGTTCATCTTCTAAAAAATTAAAGAATTTATTAGGCATTTTTGAAGGTGATTCTGGTGGCAAATTTTGGTCAGTAACTTCATTTTGATTCATGGCTTGGTCCGGCATTAACATACTAGCTACATCGTGTGCTTCTCTAGTAACATTAATATCTTCTGCACTATTTAAAATGCTATCTATATCGGGATTTATATTAACTAAAGGTATATCATTTCCTTCGTCATCAGGATCTTCTTTATATTTTTTTAATTCCATATCTAATTGCCGAACAGTCATACGTTCATCAATTATTTTTTGTAACCATTTTTTTTGCTCTTCCATATCATCTAAACTTAACAATGCTCGAGCATGACGTTCTGATATTTTTTCATTTAATAAGGCATCTTGAACTTCTGGAGCTAAGTTTAATAGTCTTAATTTATTTGCAATTGAAGATTGAGATACTCCCATCTTTGCTGCTAATTGTTCTTGAGTTAAATAACCTCTGTCTAATAAATTTTTATATGATTTAGCTTCTTCAATAGCTGTTAAATTTCTTCTTTGAATATTTTCTACTAAAGCTACCTCGGCGCTTTTATTATCATCTATATCAGAAATTATAGCAGGCACTTTAGTTAATCCGGCTTGAGTAGCAGCTTTATATCTTCTTTCTCCAGCAATTATTTCATATTTATCGCCAAGTTTACGTACAACAAGGGGTTGAATTATTCCATGTTGTTTTATGGAATCAGAAAGTTCATTCAATCCTTCTTCATTGAATGCAAGTCTTGGTTGAAATCTATTAGGAATTATATCCTCAATTGGGATTTCTTGAATATTTTTATCCATATTCATACTAATCAGCCCCTTTAGCCTACTATTAATATATCGTACTTTACTTATTTTTTCAATGGCTTTTTAAGAATTTTGTCGTAGCTTCTTGGATAAAGTTCATTTGTTTTGAAATTATGTGAGATAGTTATTATTGTTCTATTACTATTCTCGAAAGGTAATAGGATTTTTTCAATTTTTTGAATGCTTCCTCCTAAAATATTAATAGTCTCCCGAGAATTATTTAATTCCTCAGAAATATCGCCTTTCATCGCTACAAAAAGACCTCCTATTTTTAAAGCAGGAAGTGATAATTCTGATAATATGCGCAAATCAGCTACTGCTCGAGAAGTTACAATATCAAATTTTTCCCGATTTCCATGCACATAATCTTCTGCTCTTTGATTAACAAAAGTTACATTTTTTAAATTTAAATTATTATTTAAATATTCCAAAAATTTAATCTTTTTATTGTTAGAATCAAGTAATACAAAATTGATATTTGGATTTATAATAGCTAAGACCATGCCAGGAAATCCAGCACCTGTTCCAATATCTAAAACTAATTCGTTATTTTTTAAATATTTATTAATAGTAAGTGAATCATAAAAATGTTTTAAAAATATACTTTCTTCATCTTTAATAGCTGTTAAATTAGTATGTTTATTATATTCAATAAGAAGATTTTTATAAGTTTCTAAACTATTTAATTGTTCTTCTGTGATATTTATTGCCATTTTTTTCAAAGCATTAAGAAATTCTTGTTTATTCATCTTTACTATATTCCCTTTTTAAATAGACAGCTAAAATAGAGATATCTGCCGGATTAACACCACTAATTCGAGCTGCTTGGCCAATTGATAAAGGTCTAATTTGCTCTAGTTTTTGACGAGCTTCACTTGCTAAATTTTTAACTTTTTGATAATCAATATCAGAAGGAATTTGTTTTTCTTCTAATTTTAACATTTTACTTATTTCTTTTTCCGTCTTTTTTATATACCCTTCATATTTAATTTCAATTTCTACTTCTTCTTTTACATTTATAGGAAAATCTATATTGGTAAACTGATTTAAAAATTCCATTGTAATTTCAGGTCTTTTTAATAAATCTAAAAAACTTATTTTATTAGGAGGTAATTGATAATTATTTTGAATAAATAGTTTTTTATTTTCATTAGTCAATTCTAATTTGGTATTAGTTAAGAATTTTTTTAACTTTTCAATATCTGTTACCAAATTTAAATAATTTTGATACATTTTATCAGTTATTGTTTGATATTTATGGGCAATGGGCCGCAAACGTAGAATGGCATTGTCATGGCGAAGTAATAAACGATATTCCGCTCTTGATGTTAACATGCGATATGGTTCTTTTGTACCTTTTGTTACTAAATCATCAATTAAAACTCCTATATAAGATTCATTTCTTTTTAAAATTAGAGGTTGAGTTTGATTTAATTTACAAACTGCATTTATACCAGCTATTAAACCTTGTCCGGCAGCTTCTTCATAACCACTTGTTCCATTAATTTGACCAGCCGTAAAAATATTTTCCACAACTTTCGATTCCAAAGAAGGTTTCATTTGTAAAGGATCAATAGCGTCATATTCAATAGCATAAGCATATTTAGTTATTACTGCATTTTCTAAGCCACTTAAACTATGAACCATTTGTTCTTGAATATCTTCAGGCATACTAGTCGAAAAACCTTGTAAATACCATTCATCATACTCTTTACTTTCCGGCTCTAAAAATAGTTGATGTCTTTCCTTATCTTTAAAACGAACAATTTTATCTTCGATAGAAGGACAATATCTAGGTCCTATACCTGTTACATATCCACCATACATACTAGATTTATCTAAATTATTTAAAATGATTTCATGAGTTTTAGCATTAGTATAAACCAAATAACATTTTTCTTGTTTATCAATATCGTAAAATGGTTCATCATCATGAGAAAATGTATAATATTTATGGTCACCTAACTCTTCTTGACATTTTGAAAAATCTATTGAATCTTTTTTTATTCGAGGAGGAGTACCAGTTTTTAATCTTTGAATTGTAAATCCTAACTTTCTTAAATTATCACTTAAAAAATTACTTCTTCCCTCACCATGAGGTCCTCCTTTGGTGTTTTTAGCACCCCTTAAAATATTACTTTTTAAATAAGTTCCTGTGGTTAAAATTAAGGCATCACAAAAGATTTTTTCTTTATTATTTAAAATTATTCCTTCTATTTTATTATTTTTGACAATTATATCTTCTACAAGACCTTCCATAATTTCTAAATTAGATGTTTCTTCTAAAGCTGCTAACATATTGCGAGGATATAATTTTTTATCAGCTTGACAACGAAGAGATTGAACTGCTGGACCTTTTTTACTATTTAACATTTTCATTTGAAAGTGAGACTTATCAGCTATTTTACCCATTAATCCCCCTAAGGCATCAATATCTCGAACTATAATTCCTTTGGCTGTTCCTCCAATTGAAGGATTACAAGGCATATCAGCGATATTTTGTTTATTCATGGTAATAAGTAAAGTTTTTTTACCCATAAATCCGGCGATGTGAGAAGCTTCACAACCAGCATGGCCACCACCAACAACTATAATGTCATATTTCATATTTTCATCTACTTTCCTAAACAAAAATTTTTAAATAATTTATCTATTAATTCATCTTCATAATTTTCTCCAATTAAAATACCTAATTTTTCCCAAGAAGAACGAATATGAATTTCTAACATATCAATAGGAATATGGTTTGAAAGATCAGTTAAAGCAATATTTATTTCTTCTAGAGCTTCTTTTACTAAATTTATTTGACGAATATTAGATAAGTAAGTACTATCTTTTTCATCTATTTTATCTAAATTATACATAGTAATAATTTCTTTTTTTAAAGCTTCTAAACCATTTAACTCTTGAGTATTTCCCATGATACTTTTTATATTTTTTGGTAATTCTAATTTTTTTGCTAAATCATTTTTATTAACAAAAATAATATGAGGTTTTTTGGAAACTTTTTGTAATAATTCTTCATCTTCTTTAGTTAATAACTCATTATTATTTAATACTAAAATAATTAAATCAGCAGTATCTATTATTTTTTTACTTTTATCAACACCTATTTTTTCTACTAAATCATCTGTTTTTCTTATTCCCGCGGTATCTATTAAGTTAATTTCAATTCCGTTTAAGTTAGTTGTTGCTTCTATTATATCTCTTGTTGTACCTGATATATCGGTAACTATTGCTTTATCTTCATTTAAAAAAGCATTTAATAAACTACTTTTACCAACATTTGGTCTTCCTACTATAGCTATATCTATACCTGATTTAATAATTTTACCAATTTTCGCATTTTCTAATAAAATTTCTAAATCTAATTTAATATTTGTCAATTTTTCTTTTAAATATTCTTCAGTTACAACAAGAGCATCATCATATTCAGGATAATCAATATTAACAGCAATATTAGCTAATAAATCTAATAAAATTGTTCTTTGCTTGGATATTAATTTAGTTAAACGACCATTTACCCCATTAATTGCTACAGCTCTTTGTTTTTCACTTTTGGCAGCAATTAAATCACCAACCGCTTCAGCCTCTACTAAATTAATTCGCCCATTTAAAAATGCCCTTTTAGTAAATTCCCCTGGTTCAGCCAGACGTGCACCATTTTTAATAACTAATTCTAAAACTTTATTAGTTGTAGATATACCACCATGACAATTAATTTCCACAATATCTTCTGTAGTATAAGTTTTGGGAGCTAGCATTACAGATACAAGAACTTCATCTATTTCTTTTTCTTCATCAACTATAAAACCATAATGAATAGTATGAGATTGTACTTTACTTAAATCTTTGCCTTTAAATATTTTATTAACTATAGAAATTGAATTTTCTCCACTTAATCGAATAATAGAAATTGCTCCTTTTCCCATAGCTGAAGAAATAGCAACAATAGTATCATTATCGTTCATGTTAGCACTTCCTTTTTCGTGGGTATTATAACACAAAAATATTTCCCGGGAAATAATTTGTTGATAACTAATATAAAAACCCATTGCTTATTTAGCAACAGGTTTGATTATAACATGGCGATTAGGTTCTTCTCCTTCACTTAATGTTGTAACACCTTTAAAATCAGTTAATGAATTATGAACAATTCTTCTTTCAAAAGAATTCATGTTTTCTAATTTTACTTCTATTTGAGTAATAACAACTTCTTTAGCAGTTTTTTTAGCTAAATATTCTAAATTTTTAATACGTTTTTCTTTATAATTTTCAATATCTATATTAATGTTTATATAATATTTATATTTATTAAATATGTATTGTCTAGCTAATACTTCTAAAGCTTTTAAAGTTTGACCATTCTTACCAATTAAAAGAGGATTATTATCAGAAGTCATTTGTATCTCAAATTTTTTTTCAACTATCTTAGATTCAATAGTAGGATGTAATCCTAAATTTTTAATTACTTCTTCTAAATATGCCAAAATTATTTTATTTACTTCATCATATGTAATAGCTTTAATAGTGTAAGTTGGACTCTTAAATAACTTACCTTTTTCTTCAGTTATATGATAAATAATTTCATCTACACTAGCATTTAAAGCTTCTTCTACTTTTTTTAAAGCCTCTTCTTTTGATTTAGCACTTAATTCTACTTCTTTCATAATTAACCTCTCTTTTTGGAACTTTTTTCATTCATTTTTTTAAATATGTAATTTTGAATTACAATAAAGCCATTAGTAACCACCCAGTATAAAGCTATAGCTGTTGGTAAACTAAATGATGCAATTGATATCATAATAATCATAAATTTCAAAGAAAATTGCATTTGACGTTCCATTTCACTATTTGTTCCTGTTTGTTTCATAGAATTCTTAAATGATAAATACGTAGTTAAAATTATTAAGATAATTAAAATTATATAAATATAATTTCCTTTGCTAATACCTATCCATGGAGTCATTCCTAATTTCATGCCTAACAAACTATCTTCAAATATAGCAGGTACTCTATTAATAGCTTGGAGGAAAGCAAAAAATAAAGGAAGTTGGATAAAAGCAATTAAACAACCCGATACTGGATTTATATTATATTTTTTATAAACTAACATTGTTTCTTGACTTTTCATCATCATTGAATCAGTATCAGTTTTGTTTGCATATTTTTTTTCAATTTTTTGAATTTCTGGAGTAGCTTTTTTCATATTTTCAGATTGATCCATACTCTTTTTAGAAAATGGCATTAATATCAATCTAATACCTAAACCTACTAACATAACTGATATACCGTAATTTTTTACTAACATTCCTAATTTTAAAATTATATAAGCTAATGGTTTAACAAATAAAGATTCCCATAAGCCATGATAAGCTATTTTGTTAGGAGTAAATTCTTGACATGTTGGTAAATCTTCCAATTTTGTCTTTAATTGATCATTATATTTTTCATAAATCTCATATAATTCTTTTTCTGTCGGTTTACATAAAATATTATTTTGTAAACTTTGACCTGTTTCTTCATTAGTAACAATCTTTTTATTATCTTGAATATAGTTAGAATTTCCACACCCTGTCGTAAATAATAAAATTAATGCTATTAACACGGTAATTTTTTTATATTTCATTTTGTCTCCTTTAATAAATTAATTAAATTTTTTTCTAAAATTTGGAAAGATGAATTAACACAATCTTTCTTAATCATTATAATATAATCACAACTATTTGAAAAGATACCTTTATTTTTATCAATTATAGCTCGTAATTGTCTTTTTAAACGATTACGAACAACAGCAATTCCAACTTTTTTACTTATTGCTAGACCAAAACGAGCAATTGCATTTTCTCTTTTCCTTATATATATAGTAAAATATTTATTTTTTTTATAAGGACAAGTTTTAATTATATTATTAAATTCTTCCTTTTTTTTAACAACTTCTTTTTTTTTCATTAAAATCATCCTTTTTAATAAAAAAACCACATAATTAGTGGTTATTTAGTTATTAAATTTTTACGACCTTTTTTTCTTCTATTTTTTAAAATTTTAGTTTCTTTACGTGCAAAAAATCCATGTTTTTTAGCTTTTTTTCTTTTATTTGGGTGATAAGTACTAAACATTTTTTCTTCCTCCTTTAAATCTAAGCTTCCTTATTATAATATTAGTGCATAAAAAAAGTCAAGAAGATGTTTGAAAAATACACTAGTTTATAAAAATGTTTATATCTAATCATTAAATTAAAGGAAATTTAGTCTTTATCAACATATTAACATTATTGTTGATAAATTATATAAACAATGTGCATAAAAATTATTTGAAAATTTGTGGATAATGTTGATAAATATTCTAAAATCAGATAGAATAAGGAAAAATTTGCTGTTGATAACATGTGAATTAGAGTGAATAATTATTTTAGACTTTTCAATTTAAGTGGTTTGAGCTACAATTAAATTGGTAATAATAACAAGCGGGGTGATGGATTTGTTAGTTGAAGAAATATGGAATAAATTTTTAGAAAATATTAAAAATGAGATAAATTCAGCATCTTATTATGCTTGGTTTAATGACTTAAAATTAATTAGCATTGAAAATAATTTAATAACTATTCAAGTCCCTATGGATATTCACCGAAATATTTTAAGTGACAATTATTATTCATTAATTGAAGATATTTTATTAAAAATAACCAATATAAATTATGATATTAAATTTGTTTTAGAAGATGAAATCGAAAATAAAAATACTCCTATAGATACTTATCCACAAACCAAAGAAAAAGAAGAGCAGAATGAAGTTTGGGAAAGTAATTTAAAGCCAAATCTTAATTTTGATAACTTTGTAGTAGGTGATACAAATCGTTTGGCTAAAATTGCGGCGATGGCAGTAGCTGAACAACCTGGAAAATTACATAATCCTTTATTTATATATGGAAAAAGTGGATTAGGTAAAACTCATTTAATGCATGCCATTGGAAACTTTATAACTCAAACGACCAATAAAAAAGTTTTATACACAACAAGTGATATGTTTATGAATGATTTTACGGGAATTGCTTATGTTGAAAAAGGGCCGAATTCCATTGATTATGCCAATAATTTTAAAAACAAATATCGAAATGTTGATGTCTTAATTATTGATGATATTCAATACTTAGTAGGGGCCGAAAAAACCCAACAAGAATTCTTTTATACTTTTAATATTTTACATCAAGCTAATAAACAAATTATTATTAGTTCTGATCGAAGTCCTATGGATTTAAAATTATTAGAAGAAAGATTACAAAGCCGTTTTATGTGGGGATTACCTGTTAATATTTATCCTCCAGACTTAGATTTACGTTGTCGAATCATAAAACAAAAAATTAAAAATACCAGTATAGCAGACAAATTAGATGAAACAGTTATTGAATTTATTGCTAATTGTTGTCCTAATGATATAAGATTTCTAGAAGGAACTTTAAATAGATTAATGGCTTATACAGCTATGATGGTACCAGATAAAATAGATTTAGAATTTGCCAATGAAGCAATTAAAGACTATATAGGTAATAACATTTACTCAGAAAATAGTATTCAAAATATTCAACAAGCTGTAGCAAGTTATTACAATTTAACAGTTGAAGATTTGAAAGGTAAGAAAAGGAGTAATAAAATTGCTTATCCACGACAAATTGGCATGTATTTAGCAAGAATGCTAACCGAAGAAACTTTTCCTAAAATAGGTTTTGAATTTGGCGGAAGAGATCATTCAACAGTAATTCATGCTTATGAAAAAATTGAAAAGGAGATTAAGGAAAATAAAAAAATAGAATTTGAAATTAATGAAATTAAGAATAGAATTTAATATTGTTGATAATTAACTTAAAATAAACTTGCTTATGCACTAATAAAAAAATAGCTAAAATACGATAAAATAAAGAAAAAATAGAGTTATTCACTTTATCAACAGCATTATAAACATAATAAAATAAATTAATAAAAAGAAAGAAGGAATGAACAATGAAATTTACAATTGATAAAAACATTTTATTAGAAAATTTAAATCATGTAATAAAAGGAGTATCGACTAAGAATGTAATACCAGTCTTAAATGGAATTAAATTTGATTTAACCAATGAAGGATTATCTTTAACTGCTAGTGATAGTGAACTTACGATTAATGCCTTTATTAGTAATAAAGAAATTAAAAGTATTGAAAGTACAGGAACAATAGTTATTCAAAGTAAATATATATTAGAAATAATAAGAAAAATGCCTAGTGATATTATTCACTTTGAAGTTATAGATGGTTTAAAAATTAGAATTTATACAGAAAATAACCAATATAATTTGAATTGTTTAGATGCTAATGATTATCCAAATTTAAGAATAGATGAACATAAAGATCCAATTATTTTAAAAGGAGATGTCTTAAAGTCATTAATTAATCAAACTGTTTTTGCTATATCTAATCAAGAATTACGGCCGCTATTAACAGGTATAAATGTCACTATTACCGGAGATATTTTAATATTTATAGCAACTGATTCTTATCGTTTAGCTAAAAAAAATATTAAGTTATCAACCCCAGTTACAAACGATATAAATATTGTTATACCTGGTAAAAATATTATGGAATTAGAAAAAATAATTACGGATGATGAAAATGTTGAAATGCACATTTTTAGTAATAAAGTGTTGTTTAAATATAAAAATATAAAATTTCAAACAAATCTTCTTTCTGGAACTTATCCTAATACTTCTAATTTAATTCCAACTGAATTTGCTATTTTAATAAAAATGAATAAAGATGAATTTATGGCAAGTGTAGATAGAGCAGCCTTATTAACTCAAGGAAAAGATAAAAATATAATTAAAATGAAGATTGAAAATAAAGAGATGCAAATTTCTTCATCAGCTAGCGAAATTGGAAAAGTTGAAGAAAAATTGACTGTAGATACAGATGCTAGTTCTAATATTGAAATTTACTTTAGTTCTCGCTATATGTTAGAAGCATTAAAAGCTATAAAAGAGGAAGAAATATTAATTTTACTAAATACGGATGTTAAACCAATAATTATAAAATCTTTAACAGATGAATCTTTAATTCAACTAGTTTTACCAATATTTAATAAATAAAACTTACTAAATTGTTAGTAAGCTTTTTTTTCGACAAAAAATTTAATATTTATCTGTTAAGGTAATAAACAATTTTCCAAAGTTAGGGGGTGAAATGGATGGAAAATTATGAAATTAATAATAATACCGTTGCTTTATATGCTATGGGAAATAAAACACGAGTATATGAAGAAGATTCTAATTTCATTGTTAATAAGTGTGCTAATGAAATTATGGAAGAAAGTTGTGAATATTTTGGAAGTAGTTTAGCTGGAAGAAAAAAAGGAACAGAAAATTTAATTGGAGTTTCTTACAAAGCTCCCATTATAGTTGAAGAAAGCAATAGTATAATATTTTTTCCCACAACTTCTCCTAGACTTCCAGAATGCTCGTGGTTAAGACTTAGTAGTATTGATCGCTACTATTATGAAAAAAATCATTTAATAGTAGTATTTAAAAATGGCGATAAATTATCATTAGATACCACATATGGAATTGTGGATAATCAAGTTATGAGGGCTACGCGCTTAGAATCTGTCTTAAATGGCCGAAAACTTGAAAAAAAGATACAAAAAAATGCTTAAATATGTTATAATTTTAATAGGTATAGGAGTACATAAATACCTATTATTTTATTATATGAGCGTAAAAGAGGCCAAAAATGCAAATACAGAATTTGAAATTACTAAATTTTCGAAATTATAATCAATTAGCAGTTACCTTTGATAATCATTTAAATATTATTTATGGTAAAAATGGTAGTGGTAAAACAAATTTAGTAGAAGCAATATATGTACTTGCAATTACAAGAAGTTTTCGCCAAATAAATGATAAAACCTTAATAAAATCCGGAACAAATTTGACTAAAATAGAAGGTATGTTAAATGATGAATTTCAAACTACTTTCAAGATTATTATTAATAATGATGGTAAAAAAGTTAAAATTAATAATAATAAGATAACAAGAATTAGTGATTATGTTTCGAAAATTAATGTAGTTTTATTTAATCCGAATGATTTAAAAATGATTAAAGATACTCCCAGTATTCGTCGAAAATATTTGAATATTGGTTTGTCTCAACTTCATATTGAGTATTTAAAAAAATTAAATGATTATAATAAACTTCTGAAAATTCGTAATGCTTATTTAAAACAAATGTATTTAAATGGTAATGCTATGACGACTTATTTACAAGTTATTACGGAAAAATTAATTGATTCAGGCTTAGAAATTTATCAAATGCGCGAAAATTATTTAAAAAATCTTAACTTATATTTAAAAGATATTTATAAAAAAATAGCTTTAGATGGGGATTTGGTAGTTCAATATGATAGTGATTATCAAAATAAATCTCGAAAGGAATTAATTAACTTATATAATAAAAATTTGAAAAGAGATTTAGCATTTGGCAAAACCAATATTGGTATTCATCATGATGATTTTCATTTATATTTAGATGAATATGATTTAAAAGATTATGGATCTGAAGGTCAACAAAAAAATGCGGTAATTGCTTGGAAATTTAGTGAAATATGTATTTTTAAAAAAGAGAAAAATGTTACTCCCATATTAATATTAGATGATTTATTAAGTGAATTAGATGTTGAAAAAATCAAAAATATTTTGCAATTTATTGAACAAGATATTCAAACATTTATAACAACAACGGAAATAGAAAAATTATCATTTTTATTAAAAGATAAAAATTATAAAAAGTTTTTTATTTCGAATGGTTTATTAGAGGAGGTAGAATAATGGACGAAAATAAACATTATGATGATAGTGATATTCAAGTATTAGAGGGCTTAGAAGCTGTTAGAAAACGTCCGGGAATGTATATTGGTACAACTAGTGAAAAAGGATTGCATCATTTAGTTTGGGAAATTGTTGATAATGCTATTGATGAAGCTTTAGCAGGATATTGTGACGATATAGAAGTCGTTGTTGGTAAAGGCAATACAATTACAGTTAAAGATGATGGAAGAGGTATGCCAACAGGAATCAATCAAAAAACTGGCTTATCTACTGTTGAAACAATATTTACCGTTTTGCATGCTGGTGGAAAATTTGGCGGCGGTGGTTATAAAGTTAGTGGAGGATTACATGGTGTTGGAGCTAGTGTCGTTAATGCTTTATCAACATGGCTTGAAGTTACTATTTACAGGGAAGGTAAGATTTTTTATCAAAAATTTGAAAATGGTGGCCATCCGGTTGAACCTTTGAAAGAAATTGGAACTTGTGAAGAAAATAGAACTGGAACAACCGTAACTTTTAAAGCTGATCCAGAAATTTTTACAGAAACAACAATTTATAATTACGATACATTAGCTAAACGTTTACAAGAACTTGCTTTTTTGAATAAAGGAATTCGAATTGTTTTAATTGATGAACGTGAAGAAGATAAAAAAGATGAATTTTTGTATCATGGTGGAATTATTGAATATGTAAAAATGCTTAATAAAAATAAAAAAGTACTTCATGATGAAGTTATATATGTTGAAGGAACTGAGGATGGTATTGAAATAGAAGTTGCTATGCAATACAATGACTCTTATAATGCTAATCTTTATTCTTTTACTAATAACATTAATACTTATGAAGGTGGAACTCACGAAGACGGAGTAAAAAGAGCTTTAACTAGAATTATTAATAATTATGCTAAAAATGCCAAAATTTTAAAAGATAATGATGATGCTTTAACAGGAGAAGATGTTAGGGAAGGTCTTACAATGATTATTTCTTGTAAACATCCTGATCCTCAATTTGAAGGTCAAACTAAAACGAAACTTGGTAATAGTGAAGTAAGAAAAATAGCTGACGATGTGTTTAGTGAAGGTTTTGAAAGATTTTTAATGGAAAATCCTGAAGAAGCAAAATTAATTGTTGATAAGTCTATGACGGCTTTACATGCTCGTCTTGCTGCTAAAAAAGCTCGGGAAATTACAAGAAGAAAAACAGTTTTAGATTCTATAAATACGTTAGGAAAACTTGCTGATTGTACAAGTAAAGATGCTTCTATTTCGGAGATATTTATTGTCGAAGGAGATAGTGCCGGAGGGAATGCTAAACTAGCTAGAATTCCTCAAACTCAAGCTATATTGCCTTTACGTGGTAAAATTTTAAATGTAGAAAAGGCTCGTCTTGATAGAGCATTATCTAATGAAGAAATTAGAACTATGATTACGGCTTTTGGTACAGGTATCGGCGATGATTTTGACGTAAGTAAATTAAGATATCATAAAATAATTATCATGACCGATGCTGATGTTGATGGTTCTCACATTCAAATTTTGTTATTAACATTATTTTATCGCTTTTTTAGACCAATTATTGAAGGTGGGTATGTATATGTTGCTCAACCACCATTATTCCGTATAACTTATGGTAAAACTAATAAATATTTTCAAACAGAAGAAGAATTAGAGTCTTATCGAACTACTTTACCAAGTAATGCTAAGCCAATTGTTCAACGTTTTAAAGGTTTAGGTGAAATGGAAGCAGAAGATTTAAGAGATACAACAATGCATATAAGTAATCGTATTTTAAGAAGAGTTACGGTTGAAGATGCGATGGAAGCTGATAAAATCATTAGTGATTTTATGGGTGATGATGTTTTACCAAGAAAACAATATATTGAAGAACATGGCCATGAAGCTGAGGATTTGGATATTTAGGAGGTGTAGTTGATGGATAAAATTGTAGAAAATAATATTGTATCAGAATTCAAAAATTCTTTTATTCGTTATTCCATGAGTGTTATTGTTGCTCGTGCAATCCCCGATTTACGTGATGGATTAAAACCGGTACATCGTCGTATTTTGTATTCAATGTTTGAAGCAGGATATACTCCCGATAAACCTCATCGTAAGAGTGCGAGAGTAGTTGGAGATGTTATGGGTAAATATCATCCTCATGGTGATTCTTCCATTTATGAAGCAATGGTTGGAATGGCCCAAAATTTTACTTATCGCCACATGTTAGTTGATGGTCACGGAAATTTTGGTAATATGGATGGTGATGGTGCCGCAGCCATGCGTTATACCGAAGCTCGGTTATCAAAACTATCTTTGGAAATGGTTCGAGATTTAAATAAAAATACTGTTGATTTTGTTCCAAACTTTGATGAAACAGAAAATGAACCAACTATTTTACCAAGTAGATTTCCTAATATATTAGTTAATGGAACAATGGGTATTGCAGTTGGAATGGCTACAAATATTCCACCTCATAATTTAGGAGAGGTTGTTGATGGATGTGTTGCATATATAGATAATCCTGATATTGATACAGATGGGCTTATGCAATATATTAAAGGTCCAGATTTTCCAACAGGTGCTAGTATTTTAGGAAATAGTGGAATTAAGAAAGCTTATGAAACTGGTAGAGGTTCAATAACTATTCGAGGTACAGCGAATATAGAAGAAGTTAATGGAAAGACAAGAATTATTGTTACAGCTCTTCCTTATAAAGTAAATAAAGCCGAATTTCAAACAAGAATTGGCGAATTAGTTCGTGATAAAATTATTGATGGAATTAGTGACATTCATGAGGAATCAAATTTAGAAAATCCCGTACGAGTAGTTATTTACATAAAAAAGGATGCTAATGCTAATGTAGTACTTAATAATTTATATAAATATACTCAACTTCAAACAACTTATGGTATTAATTTCTTAATGATTGATCAAAAAAGTCCAAAAATATTGCCTCTTAAAGATATAATAGTTAAATATATTGATTATCAAAAAGAAATTATTATTCGTCGTACAAAATATGATTTAAATAAAGCTGAAGAGCGTGTTCATATTTTAGAAGGCTTGAAAATTGCTTTAGATAATTTAGATGAAGTAATTAAAATAATTAGAGAAGCTGAAACAGATGTAGTGGCAAAAGAACAATTAATGAGTAGATTTGGACTTGATGATATTCAAGCTACAGCTATTTTAGATATGAGATTACGTCGTTTAACTGGTTTAGAAAGAGATAAAATTGAAAATGAACTTGCTGATTTATTGAAGGCTATTGATGAATATCGTAGTATTTTGGCTAGCGAAGAAAAAGTATTGGCCATCATACGTGAAGAATTGATTGAAATTAAAAATAAATACGCTGATGAAAGAAGAACAAATATTGATATGTCAGCAATTGAATTTATTGAAGATGAATCTTTAATTCCAGAACAAGATATAATGATTGCTCTTACACATAATGGTTATATTAAAAGAACAACAGCTGATACATTTAAATCACAAAGACGTGGTGGTGTAGGTGTTAAGGGTATGAATACAAATGAAGAAGATTTTGTTGAACATTTAGAATCATTATCTACTCATGATTACATTTTGTTCTTTACAAATAAAGGAAAGGTTTATAGATTAAAAGGTTATGAAATTCCTGAATTTAGTCGTCAATCTAAGGGATTACCTATTATTAACTTACTTCAAATTGATAAAGAAGAAAAAATTAATTCTATTTTAAGTATTCAAAGAGAAGATTCTGCAAAATATTTACTTTTTGCAACAAAACAAGGAATTGTAAAAAGAACTGCTATTAGCGAATTCGAAAATATTCGAACAAGCGGTAAAATTTGTATTAGTTTAAAAGATAATGATGAATTAATATCAGTTCAAAAGACTACAGGAAATGATTCAATTTTATTAGGATCTAGCAATGGTAGAATGGTTAAATTTTCCGAAGATGAAGTAAGAGTTATGGGGCGAACTGCTAGTGGAGTTAAAGGTATAACTTTAGAAGGAAGTACTTGTATTGGTGCCGAAAAAGCTACTGATAATGATTCTTTGATTATAGTAACGAAAAAAGGTTATGGCAAGCAAACAAATGTTCGTGAATATCGACAAACTAAGAGAGGAAGTAAAGGTGTCAAAGCTTTAAATATTACTGATAAAAATGGTGATATGGCAGCATTTAAACTAGCAAAAGAAAATCATGATTTGATTATAGTAACCGATACTGGAATGATTATAAGAGTTCCATTAGATCAAATTAATGTATTAGGCCGGGTAACTCAAGGTGTACGTTTAATAAATTTAAAAGATAATCAACAAGTTTCTACTTTAAGTTTGGTTGATAAAACTGAAGAATCTATAGAAAATGAAGAAATAGATTAAATATGTTTCACGTGAAACATATTTTTTTTAGTAAAAATAAATTAAATTATAATTGATGTTCCACGTGAAACATGTTGCATTAAATATAATAAAATGTTATCATTACAAAGTGCAACGGATATATTGTAATCTGGTCAGAGTTGGAAGACAGCAGCCATATCAATCCCTATTCGTGTGCACTTTTTTTATGGTGATGATTATGAATGAAAATATAATTCTAAAAAAATTAATAAAATTAGCTCAAAAAGCCGCACGAAGAAAAGAAGTTCCTATATCTGCTTTAATTATCTATAAAAATAAAATTATCTCTTCGGCTTATAATAAAAGAGAAAAATTGCATGATGTTACTGCTCATGCCGAAGTAATTGCTATTAAAAAAGCTGCAAAAAAATTAAAAAGATGGAATTTAAGTGATTGCTCAATGTATGTATCATTAAAACCATGTTCCATGTGTAACAATATTATTAAACAAAGTCGAATAAAATGTGTCTATTATTATTTGAATAAACCTGAAAATAAAAAGGAATATGATAAAACTGAAATGATATATAAAGACAATGAAAAATTTATTAGTAATTATCAACAAATATTAACAACTTTTTTTAAAAATAAAAGGTAATTATAACTTTTTATGTTATAATAAATGCTGGTGAGGAAAAAGCTTATGGAAACAGATTATAAGGTACTTTATAGAAAATATCGTCCAACTAATTTTGACGAAATTATTGGTCAAAAATTTACGATAAAAATGTTAAAAAATGCAATTATTAATAATAAATTATCTCATGCTTATATTTTTACTGGACCCAGAGGAACAGGAAAAACTAGTACAGCTAAGATTTTTGCAAAAACAATTAATTGTGAGAATCCACAAAATGGTGTTCCATGTGGAACATGTATTAATTGTCAAAATATAAATCAAAATGCTGATATCATCGAGATAGATGCCGCATCTAATAATGGAGTTGATGAAATAAGAGAACTTATTAATAATGTTAAAATAACTCCTTCATTTAGTAAATATAAAGTATATATTATAGATGAAGTTCATATGCTTTCACAAAGTGCTTTTAATGCTTTGTTATTAACATTAGAAGAACCACCTAAACATGTAATTTTTATTTTAGCAACAACTAATATTGAAAGTGTACCAATAACTATTTTATCTCGTTGTCAAAGATATGATTTCAAAAAAATAACTGATGAAGATATTTTTAATCATTTAAAAAATGTATGTCAAAAAGAAAAAATAGAAATAACTGATGATGCTCTAAAAGAAATTACTTACTTAGCAGAGGGTGGATTAAGAGATGCTTTAAGTATTTTAAATCAGTTATCAACAAGTGAAGCTACAATAACATTAGAATCAGTTTTAAATAATTATGGATCTGTTTCACTAATTCAAATAAATTCTATCATTGATGCTTATTTAAATAATGATTTTCAACAAATTCAAAATATTTTTGAAAATCTACAACAAAGTTCTGTTGATTATAAAACCTTTATAAAAAAATTAGTTGATAAGTTGTTTATAAAAGCTTTAAATTTTAAAAATAAAAATGATAATATTAATTATAATGAAATAAAAAATATAGTTTTTGAACTTAATGATTTATTAAATAAAATAAATATAAATATTGATCCATTTTTGTTAATTTTTATGATATTTGCAGATAAAATGACTACAAAAGAATCAATGATAAATAAACCAATATCTCACTCAGAAACTGATGATAAAATAATTAAAGATAATCCAATAAAGAATGTTCCAAAAAAAGAAGTTGAAACTATTAAAGATAATGTTTCACGTGAAACATCTAATATTAATCCTGAATATTTGGAAAAGTTAATTCCTATTCGAATTAATAATTGCTTTGCTCAAGCTGATAAAAATCATTTACAAAAAGCTAAAGATAATTGGCAAAATTTTATTACAAACATAAGTTCGCCTGAACTAAAAGCAATTATTATTGATTGTAATATTGTCTTGGCATCAGATGATATAAATATTGTGGCTAGTTCCCAAAAAACTGTAGCAGAAAGATTCAATTACTCTTTAAAACAAATTGAACAAGAATATGAAAATTTATTTCATACAAATAAAAAATTTTTAGCTTTATCCCTTAATCAATGGGAAAAAGAAAAAAATATATATATGGAAAATTTAAAAAATAATTATAAATATAAAATACAAGAAGAACCTACTTTGAAAGAAACATTCCAAAATAAAAATACAAATGAAGAAAATCACCAAGAATTAAAATCTAGTGATATAATAAATATATTCAATCAAGAAAAAGTTGAAATTCAATAAGAAAGAAGGAAATTTAATTATGAATATGCAAAATTTAATGGCTCAAGCTCAAAAAATGCAAAGAGATTTACAAAAAAAGAAAGATGAAATTGATAAAACATTATTTGAAGGCAAAAGTGAATTTGTGGATGTAGTATTTAATGGTAAAAAAGAATTAGTTTCAATTAAAATATCAAAAAGAGCTTATGAAGAAGACGATGTGGAAATGCTTGAAGACATGATTCAAATAGCTATTAAGGATGCTTTAACTAAAGTTGATAAAGAAATAGAAGATAAAATGGGTTCTCTTGGATCTGGTTTAGGTGGTTTATTTTAGCAATGATTTACCCCAAAAAATTAGAATCTATTATTGAATTTTATAAAAAATTACCAGGTATTGGGGAAAAAAGTGCCGAAAGATTAGCTTTAGCAACATTAGAACTATCCGATGACCAAATAAAAGATTTTAGTAATTCTTTGGTAGATGCAAAAGAAAAATTGCGTCCTTGTAGTATTTGTGGACATTTAACAGATCAAGAAATTTGTGATATTTGTAAAGATGAAAATCGGGATAAAAATTTAATATGTGTTATTGAAGATTCTAAAAGTGTTTTTACTTTTGAAAAAGTAGGTAACTTTCAAGGAACTTATCATGTTCTTAATGGATTAATATCTCCAACAGAGGGAATAGGTTATGAAGACATTAATTTATCAAGTTTAATAAATAGAGTAGAAAAATTAGACCATCCAGAATTAATATTAGCTTTAAAACCAAGCATTGAAGGAGAAACAACTACATTATTTATAAAAAAAATTTTTGAAGGCAAAGAAGTAGTTATATCAAGACTTGCTTATGGTATACCAATGGGTGCTGATATAGATTATATCGATGTGATTACTTTAAAAACAGCCTTAGATGATCGTAAACAAATTTCCGAATAAATTGATAGCTTGTCAACATATAGTTTTATAGGTGATCTTATGATTAATAAACTATTGAATGTTGTTAAAAAAGTTATTTTTGCATTTTTATTATTATACGGATTGAATTTATTAGTAAATTCTTTCAACGTAGTAATTCCAATAAATTTATTTACAATTTCGACTATTACAGTTTTGGGAGTTCCTGGATTAGTTTCTTTAATAGCCATGTTTTTCATAGTAAGATAGGTGTTATATGATACAAAATGATAGTATTAAAAAATTGGTTGATAAATTCCGTGAGAATAAGCTTTCTCATGTTTTTTTGGTGGAAACAAATGCTAAAGAAAATGCTTTACTAGATATATTAAATTTAATAAAGATAATGGATTGTCCTAATAATTATCAAGAAAATTGTAATAAATGTAATATATGTCATTTAGTAGATACCAATAATCTTCCTACTTTAGAAGTTATTTATCCTGATGGACAAGCTATTAAAAAACAACAAATGGAAAATTTGAAAATGACTTTTTCTCATATACCCTATATAAGTAAATATAATGTTTATATTATAAATGATGCGGAAAAATTCAATGCTTTTTCGGCTAATACTATGTTAAAATTTATCGAAGAACCTTTAAAAAATACAGTAGGTTTTTTAATTACAAATAATAAAGAAAATGTTATATCAACAATAAAAAGTCGTTGTGAAATTATAAAAGCTAATTATATATTAAATGATTTTCATTGGTCGGAAGAGTTGGTCAATTTCGCAATTTCTTATTTATATGATATTGAAATATTAAAAAATAAAAGTATTGTAGTAAATAAAAAAATAATCGAAAAAAAGTATGAAAAATCGGAAATAATGGAAATGTTTCAAATTATATTACAATTTTATTTGCATCTGTTAAATGGGGTTTTGGATTATGAAAGTTTAACTAAATTACAAAAATTACAACCAAAAGAGATTTTAAAAAGAATTCAATTGGTTAATGAACTATTAGATAAAATGAATTATAATATAAATATAAACTTATTATTGGATGATTTTGTGTTAAGATTGGAGGATTAAAATGAATATCTACGGAGTTAAATTTAATGATCATGGGAAAGTATATTATTTTAATGCCTCAAACATAAATATTCACTTAAATGTTAATGTTATTGTAGAGACCGAAAAAGGTTTACAATATGGTAAAGTCGTAGAAAAAGTTGAGCAAAACAAAATAGGTTCTTTAGACAATATAAAGAATATTATTCGTTTAACTACAAAGGATGATTATAAGCAATATTTAAAAAATTTAAAAGATGCGGATCAAGCTTTAAAAAATGCTCAAAAAATAGCAAATGAATTAAATTTAGATATGCGTTTTTTATCTTCTTCTTTTACTTTTGATCGAAAACAATTATTATTAAATTTTACCTCTGATGAACGAGTTGATTTTCGAGAGTTAACCAAAAAATTAGCTAGCATTTATCGAACTCGAATTGAATTACGGCAAATAGGAGCTCGAGATAAAGCAAGTTTAGTGGGAGGAATTGGTTCTTGTGGCAAAGAATTATGTTGTAGTTCTTTTTTAAAAACACTTGAATCAGTTTCAATGAACATGGCCAAAAATCAAAATTTAGCTTTAAATCCAGCCAAAATAAATGGTTGTTGTGGGAGATTATTGTGTTGTCTAGCATATGAAGATGAGTGTTATGAAATTGCTCGTAAAGGACTTCCTAGTATTGGATCAAATGTTAATTTTGAAGGAGTATCGGGAAAAGTAACAGCAATTGATATATTAAATCGTAAAATAAAAATTGATACTGGTAATGAAATTGTGGAGATAAATTTAAATAATGAAAGTAATTAATGACTTATATGATTATGAAAATTTTAAAATTGCCCAAAATGAGAAATACTTTAAATTTTCTTTAGATTCAATATTATTAGCAGAATTTGTGGATAGTGTGAATAAAAATGATAAGATACTGGAATTATGTGGGGGAAATTGTGCCGTTTCATTAATATTATCTTATTATTTTCAAAACAAAATAACTTCTTTTGAATTGCAAAAAGAAATCAGCTTATTAGCTCAAGAATCTATCTTGTTAAATCATAAAGAAAAACAAATAAATATAATTAATGATGATATAAAAAATATCCAAAATTATTTCCCGGGAAATAATTTTAATGTTATAGTAGCTAATCCACCTTATTATAAATACCAAAATTCATCGTTGATAAATAGTAATTCAATTAAAGCTGTTGCTCGACATGAAATAAATTTATGTTTAGAAGATTTATTTCGTATAGTTAGTTATACTTTAAAAAATAAAGGTAGTTTTTATTTAGTTCATCTTCCTGAAAGATTAGAAGAAATATTATATTTATGTGAAAAATATCACATAAAAGCTAAAAAAATTCAATTTGTTTATACAAAAAACGATAAAAGTGCTAATATAGTTTTGTTAAAATGTATTAAAGGGGCAAATAATGGTGTTAAAATTTGCTCACCTTTATTTATTGAAAATATATCCAGTTATAAAAATATTTTTAGGAAGTGATATGATTGAAACTAATTGTTGGTCTAGGGAATCCAGGAAAAGAATATGAAATGACTCGACACAATGTCGGATTTATGGTTCTTGATGCATATTTAAATAATAATGATTGGAAAAAGAAGTTTGATGGATTATATCAAATGGGAAAAATTAATGAGGAAAAGGTTCTTTTTTTAAAACCTCAAACTTTTATGAATTTGTCTGGAAATTCAGTTTTAAAAGCTGTCCAATTTTATAATATTAAACCTGAAGATATTTTAATAATCCAAGATGATATGGACCTTCCTTTTGAAAAATTTAAATTAAAGAATAATAGTTCTTCCGGAGGACATAATGGTATTAAATCAATTATAAATTCCTTAAATACTCAATCTTTTGGACGATTAAAAATTGGTATATCTCATGATCAAAATGGAGATACTATTAATTATGTACTAGGTAAATTTTCCAAGAAAGAACAACAATATTTAAATGATAATATGGCTCTTTTTGGAGAAATTATAGAATCTTTTGTCCTAAATGGTTTCGATAAAACTATAAGCAAATATAATAGTAGAGGTTGATATGGACTGGTTAACTAAAAATTTCAAATTAGATAAGAATATTCAGGTTACAGGTTTAACTAATGAGCTTAATCTTCTTTATATTTTAGCGATGTTTAATAAATATCAAGAAAATATATTAGTAGTAACAAATTCTCTTTATGAAAGTAACCGTATTTTTTCAGGACTTAGTACGTATACAAACAATGTCCTGCTTTTTCCCATGGATGATTTTTTATCTTCAGTTGCTTTAGCTACCTCACCTGATTTACAAATCAAGCGGTTAGAAACTTTACGTTTAATAGAAAATGGTCATTATATTGTTATTGCTAATTTAAATGGTTATCTGAAATTCTTAGCCCCATTATCTCAAAAAAAAGTGGAAAATATTAAGAAAAATCAAGAATTTAATCGAGACAAATTAGTCGAAGTTTTAGAAGAGTTTGGCTATACGAAAGATAGTATTGTAACTTCTACAGGTACTTATGCGATTCGAGGTTTTATTTTAGATGTATTTTTAATTGAAGAAGAACACCCTTTGCGGTTTGAATTTTTTGGCAATACAATTGAATCAATCCGGTATTTTGATGAGAATACTCAGTTATCTTTACATGAAACTGATTCTATTTCTATTTATCCTTTTAAAGAATTGGTTAGTGATAAACATAGCTCTTTATTAGAATATTTGCATGATCCTATTTTGATTTATTATGATTATCAACAAATTAAAGCAGGATATTTAAAATTAAGTAATGATATTTTGGAATATAAAGAAAACAATGAAGATTTTAAAGAAACTAATTTTATGTTTGATTTTGCCGATTTGCAATCTAAGAAAATTGTTTATTTAGAAAGTTTAAATAACACCCAAAATAAAGATTATCCTATAAGTAAATATAATTCCAAAGATATAGAGAATTTTAATTCCAATTATGATTTATTACAAGAAAAAGTAAACATTTGGCTTGCTCAAAAAAAACAAGTAATTTTTTGCTTATCTAAAGAAAGTCAAAAGAAGCAAATTTTATATTTATTTCCAACTGCTGTTATAAAAGAAAATCCTGAAAAAGATAATATAACAATTATTATGCATAAGTTAAATAAGGGTTTTCAATTCGATAATTATATAGTTTTATCAGAATTTGATATTGAAAATGTTAAAAACGAGCAAATAAAATACCGAAATACTTTAAAAATAGGTAAAAAATTAAATTCTATTAATAATTTAAAATTGGGAGATTATGTAGTTCATCGTAGTCATGGAATAGGTATTTATAATGGTGTAGTTACTTTAAATCAAAAAGGAATGTTAAAGGATTTTATTCAAATTAATTATTTTGGTAATGACAAAGTATATATTCCTGTTGAGAAAATTTCAACTATATTTAAATATACTGATAATGATGGAGTTAAGCCTAAAATCAATAAGTTAAATAGTACTTCTTGGGAAATTAAAAAACGCCAAGTACAGAAAAAAATTCGAGATATTTCTGAAGAATTGATGAAGTTATATGCCATACGAAGTAATACTAAAGGAATTGCTTATAAAGATTATCCTGAGGAAGATATTTTTGCATCTTTATTTCCTTATGAAGAAACCAAAGATCAATTACGAGCTATAGAAGAGGTTCAAAATGATTTACGAAGTCAAGTTCCAATGGATCGCCTTTTATGTGGGGATGTAGGTTTTGGTAAAACAGAAGTGGCATTTAGAGCTATTTTTAAAACAGTTTTAAATAACAAGCAGGTATTATATTTATGCCCGACAACAATTCTTTCTAAGCAACAATATACATCAGCTTTGAATAGATTTAAATCTTATCCTATAGAAATCGCTTTATTGAATCGCTTTACTACAACCAAGGAAGTAAAGAAAATATTAGATGATTTAAAAATGGGTAAAATAGATATTTTATTCGGGACTCATCGATTGTTAAGTAATGATATTGTTTGTAAGGATTTAGGTTTATTAGTTGTTGATGAAGAACAACGATTTGGGGTTACTCATAAAGAAAAAATAAAACAATTTAAAAATGATATTAACGTTTTGACTTTATCTGCTACTCCTATTCCTCGAACATTAAAAATGGCAATGAGTGGTTTAAGAGATTTATCTATTATAGATACTGCTCCAATAAATCGCTACCCGGTACAAACTTATGTTACTAGTGAAAATGATTTAATAATTAAAGATGCAATTTATAAAGAACTATCTCGTAAAGGACAAATATTCATTTTGTACAATAAAGTTGCTTCTATAGAGGAATTTTGTGATCGCATCCGACTAATAATTCCCGAAGCTAGAGTTAGTTTTGCTCATGGCCAAATGACAAAAAAGGAACTAGATTCAATAATGGAATCATTTATAAATCAGGATTTTGATATTTTAGTTTGTACAACTATTATCGAAACAGGTATAGATATTCCAAACGCTAATACTTTAATTATTTATGATGCTGATCATTTTGGATTAAGTCAACTTTATCAATTACGAGGTAGAGTGGGAAGAAGTGATCGGATTGCTTACGCTTATCTATTGTATGATAAGAAAAAGGTTTTAAATGACATTGCAATTAAACGTTTGCAAGCTATTAAAGATTTTACAGAACTTGGTAGTGGTTATCGAATAGCTATGCGTGATTTGTCTTTAAGAGGAGCAGGAGACATATTAGGTAGTGAGCAAGCTGGATTCGTAGATTCTGTTGGTATATCACTTTATATGCGAATGATTGATGAAGAAATTAAGCGACTTAATGGCGAAGAAGTAGAAGATGAAGATAATGATTCTAAATCTTTAGTTAATGTAAGTACTCATATTAGTGATGACTATGTTAGTGATGAAGAAGTAAAAATCGAAATCCATCAACTTATAAATGAAGTAGAAAATAAAGAATCATTGCAAAGAATTAAACATATTTTAGAAGATAGATTTGGTAAAATTACAGAAGAAATTGAAATCTATATGTATGAAGAATGGTTTGAAAAATTAGCCAAGAATTTAGAAATTACTAACGTTTTTCAAAATGAACGTTATATTGAAATAGAAATACCTGAAAAATATTCAAGTTTAATAAAAGGAGAAAAGTTATTTTTAGAATCTTATAATATTAATCCTAACTTTAAATTTAAATATGTTAATAAGAAAATAATAATTACTTTAAATTTAAAACCTAATGATAAACATTTCTTATATTCCATGGTGCCTTTATTAGAAATAATTTTAAAAGATTTAGAAAATGCTAAATAATTTCTGATTTTTCGAATAAAAAAATTAACTTTACTCAAACTAAAATACAGAGGAGTTGGTTTTCTTTTGAAATCTACAGGAGTTATTAGAAAAATTGATGAATTAGGAAGGATTGTTTTACCGAAAGAAATTCGAAGAAATTTAGGGATACGAGATGGCGAAAATTTAGAAATATTTGTTGAAAATGATCATATTGTGTTAAAAAAATATTCTAAAATGCAAGATTATAGTGAAATAGTTAAAAATTTGGCTAATATTGTAGATAATACTTATGATTTTAAAATAATTATTACCGATCGAGATAAAGCTTTGTATTCAGGAGTAGATAAAATTAAAAATAATCAGGAAATAGGTGAAAAATTAATTAAATACATTCATAATCGAGAATCTGTAACTAAAAGTGTTTTAGATACATATAATTTTAAAGAAGAAGATTTAACTGGTTATTTTTTAATCTTGCCTATAATTTCTTCGATTGATTGTTTAGGGCTTATTTTACTTTATCAAGAATCAAGTCCTATTCCGGATTATCAAATGGATTTATTAAAATTAATTTCAAGTATTATAATTAATAAAATTGATATTGCTTGAAAGTAAATTTTTTTTGTGTTACTATACAAATAATTAACGGAGAAAGAAAGAGTAATATTTTAATAATCTTATAGAAAGCTTGTGGTTGATGAAAACAAGTAGATTATGAAATATGAAGATGGTTCTGGAGTTAAATCGAGTTATTCTCGTTACGAATTTAAAGTGCATGATAAAATCATGAATTAAGGTGGTACCGCGGTTTTTTCGCCCTTAGTTTATGATTTTTTTTATTTTTTAGAATGGGAACTATGTTTGTAATGCAATTAAATAAAAATAATGGTAAATAGAAAAGAGGAAAGAAAATGAAAGAAAAATATTATATAACTACTGCTATTGCTTATACTTCTGCCAAACCTCATATAGGAAATACTTATGAAATTGTTTTAGCTGATAGTATTGCACGGTATAAAAGATTAATGGGATTTGATGTTTATTTTCAAACTGGTACAGATGAACATGGTGAGAAAATTGAATTAAAAGCAAAAGAAGCGGGAGTAACTCCTAAAGAATATGTTGATAAAGTATCTAAAGAAATTAAAAATATTTGGGATATTATGAATACCAGTTATGATAAATTTGTTAGAACAACTGATGAAAATCATGAAAAAATAGTTCAAAAGATATTTAAAAAAATGTATGATAAAGGTGATATTTATTTAGGAGAATATAAAGGACTTTATTGTACTCCATGTGAATCTTTTTGGACAGAATCACAATTAGTTCAAGGAAAGTGTCCGGATTGTGGAAGAGAAGTTCAAGAAAAAAAGGAAGAAGCTTACTTTTTTAAATTAAGTAAATATCAAGATAAATTAATAGAATATATAGAAAATCATCCGGAATTTATTCAACCAGAATCAAGAAAAAATGAAATGATTAATAATTTTATTAAACTAGGATTACAAGATTTATGTGTATCAAGAACTTCTTTTGATTGGGGAATTCCTGTTGATTTTGATAAAAAACATGTTGTTTATGTATGGTTAGATGCTCTTACTAATTACATTACCAATATTGGTTATGATCCAGATGGTAGTAGTGAAGAATTTAATTCTTGGTGGCCAGCTGATTTACATTTGATTGGAAAAGATATTATTCGCTTTCATACAATTTATTGGCCTTGCTTTTTAATGAGTTTGGATTTACCTCTACCTAAACAAGTATTTGGACATCCTTGGTTAATCATGGCAGATGGTAAAATGAGTAAGTCAAAAGGAAATGTTATTTATGCTGATGATTTAGTTAATGAATATGGTGTTGATGCAGTAAGATACTATTTATTACATGAAATTCCTTTTGCTTCAGATGGTATATTTACTAAAGAATTATTAGAAGAAAGAATAAATGGCGATTTAGTTAATATTTTAGGAAATTTGGTAAATAGAACTATATCAATGGCGAAAAAATATTTTAATAGTCATATTGAAAATAAAAGTATTAAAGACAATGTTGATGAAGAACTTTTAACACTAGTTAATGAATTATCAAGCAAGCTTGAAGAAAAAATGAATAATTTAGAAATAGGGGCATCTATAGATTGTATTTTTGAAGTATTAAGAAGAAGTAATAAATATATTGACGAAACAACCCCTTGGATTTTAGCTAAAGAGGAAAGTAAAAAAGATAGACTCGAAACTGTACTTTATAATTTGCTCGAAGCTATAAGAGTATGTGCTGTTTTCTTGTATCCATATTTACCAACGACAAGCGAAAATATTATGAAGCAATTAAATACAAAAGATGAAATTTTTGTCTTTAATGAAAATACTATTTATGATTTAAATGAACCAGAAATATTGTTCCAAAGAATTGAAATAGAAAAATAAAAATTAATATAGGAGGCTTTTATGTTTTGTGATACCCATTGTCATTTATTTCAAGAATATTATGAAGATCTTGATGAAATTATAAACATAGCTAAAGATAATAAGGTAACTCGTTATATAGTTGCTGGTTGTAACAATGCCTCTAATCAAGAAGTTCTTAGTCTTGTGAATAAGGAAGGAATATATGGAGCTTTAGGAATTCATCCAGAAGAAGTTGAAAATTATACTGATGCTGATATCCAATTTATAGAACAAAATTTAAAAAATAAAAAAATAGTGGCTATTGGAGAAATAGGGCTGGATTATCATTATACAAAAGAAAATAAAGAGCAACAGATAAAATTATTTGAAAAGCAATTAGCTTTAGCAGAAAAGTATAATTTGCCGGTAGTTATTCATTCGCGTGAAGCTACTTTGGATACGATAGAAATATTAAAAAAATATCGAGTAAAGGGAGTTATCCATTCTTTTAGTGGTAGTTTAGAAACGGCGAAAATTTATATAAAAATGGGTTTTTATTTAGGAGTAAATGGAGTTATCACTTTTAAAAATTGCAATTTAAAAGAAGTAATAAAGAAGATTCCTTTGAAATATATTTTATTAGAAACCGATTCTCCTTATTTAACACCAGTACCATTCCGTGGTAAACGAAATGATCCAAGTAAAATAAAAGAAATAGCCAAGTTTTTAGGTGAAATATACGAAGTATCTTTAGAAGAATTAGCTAAAATTACCAATCAAAATGTAGCAGAGCTTTTTGACATATAGTGTATTATTTGCTAAAATGAATATAGATACGAGGTGGAAGCAAGTGGGTCGAAATCTTATTAAAAATGTTTGGAAATTGATTCAAGTAGCATTAATCGTTACACTTGTGGTTGTAGTTGATTCAAGTAATACGAAAGTAGAAATGAAAGTATTAAATGATAATTATAATAAATCAATAGATTTATCAACAATGGCTTTGAAGTTAAAAGAAGATATAGCAAATGATTTATATAGTGCTAAAGATACATACACAGGAGATTTAACTGGCTATACAGCAGACTGCCCTTTATGTAGTGGCCATTTAGCTTGTTTACCTAATTATAATGTTTTATCAGGAGTTGAAACTTATCAAGATATTTCTTATGGAAATGTTAGAATAGTGGCATCTTCTAGTAATTTGGCTTGTGGAACGATTATTCGTTTTAATAAACCGACAATATCTGAAAATCCTGTTATAGCAATTGTACTTGATCGAGGCGTTTTGGGAAATGATATTGATTTATTAACTAATAATTTAGATTATGCGTATTCTTCTGTGGGTCGTTCTGCGATTACTTATGATATATTAAGAAATGGCTGGTAATAAGCCTTTTTTTGATTGGAGGATTTTTTATGCAACAATTAAAAGCTATAAAGAAATATGGTCAAAATTTTTTGAAAAATAAAGAAATTTTAGAAAATATTGCTAATTTGGTAAAAGTAAATGATAATGATTTAATAATTGAAATTGGACCTGGTATGGGAGCCTTAACCGAGTATTTGACTAAAAAAGATAGTTATTTATGGGGTTATGAAATAGATTCTAGAATGCAAGATTATTTAAAAAAGTTGGAAAATGAAAAAACTCATTTTATTTATGATGACTTTATGAAACATGACTTACAAAAAGATCTTGATTTAACTAAATACGATAATATATATGTTATAGCTAATATACCGTACTATATAACTTCTCCAATAATTTTAAAACTAATTCAAAGTGGAGTTAATTTTAAAAATATTGTTTTGTTAGTTCAAAAAGAATTTGCTGAACGATTGACAGCTGAAGCTGGTAGTAAAGAATATAACGCTTTTACTATTTATGTGGATTATTTTTATAAAGCCAAATTAATGTTTTTAGTTAATAAAAATAATTTTTCTCCCGTTCCCAAAGTAGATAGTGCTGTTATAATGTTAGAAAAAAATAAAGAAAGTAAGGTAATAAATGAAGAAGGTTATTTCGAATTTATTAAAGATGCTTTTAAAAATAAACGAAAAACATTGAAAAATAATATGTATAATTATGATTGGAATAAAATTTTAAATGGTTTAAAGGAAATGAATTATACAGAAAATGTTCGGGCAGAAGAAATAAATAAGGAAGATTTTAAAAAATTATGGAATTATTATAACAATTAAAGTCATCAAAATTAGATTTTTAACATATAATTTATTGGTGAAGTATAAATGCAAATTAAAAAAGGGGATTATGTAACTCGTAACAGTTATCATAATGATACTTTGTTTAAAGTTGTTAATATTAAAGGGGAAACTTGTTATTTGAAAGGTATTGATGTCCGTTTATATGCCGATAGTGAAGTTAAGGATTTAAAAATAGCTACTGAAGAAGATAAAAAAAATTTAAGAATAGAAGTTAGTGATAATGATGATACTGATTTAGATCGTAACGATTTTTTTTATTTACCAGGGAAAATACTGCATATTGATGGTGATAATGAATACTTAAATAGATGTTTAGAATATTATAAAAAACACAATGTATATGCAATTGGCAAAAGACTAAATGAAGTAGATATACCATATAAAATTAAAGATTTATTAGATGAATATAAACCTGATATAGTTATAATTACGGGTCATGATGCATATTATCAAAAGAAGGGAAATATTGAAGATATTCGTAATTATAAAAATACGGAGAATTTTATAAAAGCAGTTAAAGAATGTCGCAAGTACGAAAAAAGCCATGAAAAGTTGGTTATTATTGCAGGTGCTTGTCAAAGTAATTACGAAGAATTAATCAAAGCTGGAGCTAATTTTGCTTCAAGTCCTAAAAGGGTTAATATTCATTGTTTAGATCCAGCTATTATTGCAACTGATATTTCTCTTACAGAAAGAAATCGAGAAATTGATTTAATTATGTTACTCGATAAAACTAAGTATGGAAAAGATGGCATGGGTGGCCTTATTTGTAATGGTCTTATGTATGTCGGTTATCCAAGATAAGGAGGTTATATGAGTTTAGATAAAATAAAAGAAGAAATTAAAAATCATTTACATGAAAGAGTTTTAATTTCGGTTTATGGAATGCGAAATAAAAATTATCAAGTAAATGGTTATATTTCTAACGTATATCCAAGTATTTTTACAGTTAATGAAGATGGGATGGAAAAAAGTTTTAACTATTCAGATATTGCAACAGGTGAAATACATGTAGAATATTTATAAAAAGACTTGATATGTTTTTAAGAATGAATTACAATATATTTAAGTTACTTAGAAAACTTTAGAAGGAGTGTCTTATGGAAATTACATCAGTAACGGTTCGTAAATTTGAAAAAGAAGGAAACAGAATGAAAGGTATTGCAACTGTAGTACTTGATAATGCCTTTGCAATTCATGATATCAGAATTATTGAAGGAGACAATGGATTATTTATTGCTATGCCTAGTAGAAAAACAGCTACTGGTGAATATAGAGATATAGCTCATCCAATTAATACTGATATACGTGCGATGTTCCAAAAAGCCATTTTGGACGAATACGAAAAAGCAGAATAATAAATCTAGAAATAGGTTTATTTTTTTTGCATAAATATAAAATTAATTCATATAGTGTAATGGGAGCGTGTTAATAATGGATAAAGAAGTGGACAACATTATGCTAGGCAGTCATGAATTAAGAATTAATGATCGAAGAGAAATCTTTTTAACGGGAATTAAAAAAATAACTAGTTTTGATAATGAAGAATTTTTAATGGAAAGTAATATGGGAGTTATTTTATTAAAAGGCCATAATTTAGAAATTTTAAAACTTGATACTCATGATGGAAACGTAAAAATAAAAGGAAAAATAGATAGTTTTAGTTATTTAGATGGAGAATTAAATCAAAATAAAGAAGGATTCTTTACGAAGTTATTTAAATAATGGATTATAAAATTCAAATTATTTCTTTACTTTTTTCTTTTATTTTTGGTAATTTTTTTTATATTGTCAGTAAATTAAATTATAAATTAGTTTGGAAATATCCTGTAATTTTGCGTTATTTAATAACAATTGTATTTATATTTGATATCGCCCTTTTGTATATTTTAGCAATGTATCATATTAACTATGGTGTAGTTCATATATATTTTATTATAATGTTATTTTTAGGTTTTTTTGCAGCTAGTTTATATAGTAAAAAATTGCGAAATTTTTGTAAAATAAAACGTAAAAAATTGAAAGATTAAAATTTTCATGTTATACTTCTAATAGACTAGGGGAATATAAATGAAAAAGAAGAAAATGAATAAGTTTATCAAACGACGTTTAACATTTTTGTCTTGTGCTATTATTTTATTAGTAGGGTTAATAGTTACTAATGTTTTTAAGGATTTTTGTCAAATAATTCATAATAAAAACGAAATAACTTTATTAAACAATGAATACAATAATTTATTACATGATGCAGAATCCTTACAGTCAGAAATAACTAAATTACAAGATAGCGATTATGTTGCAAGATATGCTAGAGAAAAATATTTATATTCCTTACCCGATGAAGTAATTATAAAATTACCAGAAACAAAGAGTGAATAAACTCTTTTTTTTTATGAAATTAATTTGTATAATATTTGGAAGTGGTGAAATAGCATGGAGCAGATTCTAACAATTGAAAATATGCGTATTTTTAAAAATAATAAATTAATAATTAATGACTTATCATTAAATTTTTTTAAAGGTATTAATACTTTTATCTGTGGAGTTAGTGGAAGTGGTAAGACAACTCTGTTAAAAGCTATTTTAGAGAATAATGCAGCGATTAAAGCTAAAGGTGAGGTAGCAGTAATATTAGATAATCGGAAATTTTATACAGAAAAAGTGGCTGATGAAGTAAAATATTTATTATTAAATGAACAACAAAGATTGTTAGTTAATTCGTTTTTTAATGAAGAAAAGTTACAACAAAATCCTAATAGTTTATCTTTTTATGATCAAAAAATTTTAAATATTTGTGCTAAATTATATCAAAATGCTAATCTTTTTTTTATAGATGATATTTATACTTTCTTAAAACAAGAAGATAGAAAGAGATTTAATGAATATTTTGAACAAAATGATATAACAACTGTAATAATATCTAAAAATATTGAATTAGCTTTAGATTATCCATACATGATTATTTTAAACGGTGGTAATGTTGCAATCGAAGGTAAAACTATGCAAGTTTTAAAAGAGGAAAAGTTATTAAAAAGACTAGGAATAGGATTACCATTTTATATTGATGTATCACTTCAATTAAATTTATATAATTTGATTGACAAAATCTATCTTAATAAAGAGGAGCTAGCTGATGCTTTATGGAAATAAACGAAAAAATTCAAAAAGGTAAAATTAACGCAGTTTATGGATTAAATTTTGATAGTGTTAATCTTGAAGTTGATTCCGAACAAAATGTTAAAGATTATATTTTAAAAAATTTTCATTGTGAGGAGAATAGATTAATTTCTAGTTTTCGCTTTGTTATGTTAAATGATAGTATTTGTGAACAAGCAATTAATTCTTTAGCTAGCAGCGAAATAAAAAAATTGGAATTAGCTATAAATTTAATTCAAAATAAAGAAGAAATTGTTTTAAAATATTTTGATTCTTATTTTATGGACAAAGAGTTAGATTTTTTTAAAAAGTTATTTAAAAAATTGAGCAGTAAATATCATAAAACTATTATTCTTTTGAATGCTAATGTTAATTTTTTATTAGATTTAGCAGATAATATTTTAATTTATAATGGTAATAAGATAATGAGTTTTAATAAAAATGAATTTTTTAGTGAGGAGTTTTCTAAGTATTTGCCAGTACCTCCAATCATATCATTTGTAAAATATGTTAATCAAAACAAAAAAAAGATAGGAGATTATACAGATATTAAAGAACTCATTAAAGCTATTTATCGGGAGGTGTAATTTTGCGATATTTTATTCGATTTTCTTATGATGGTAGTAAATTTTACGGATTTCAACGCCAAAAAGATAAGATTAGCGTCCAAGAAAGTTTAGAAGAAGCATTAACTATTTTGGATAAAAATTCGGTAGAAGTAAAAGGAGCAGGAAGAACGGATGTAGGAGTGCATGCTTTAGCTCAATGTGCTCATTTCGATATGCAAAATCAAATTCCTCCAGAAAGATTGTTACGAGCGATAAATCGGATAGTAGTTCCTTATATTTATGTTTTAGAATGTAAGATTGTTAATAATGATTTTCATGCCAGACATAATGCTTTAGGCAAAAAATATGTTTATAAAATTTGGACAGGAGATTATAGTCCTCTTCTTTATGATTATTATTTGATGTATGATAAACCACTTAATTTAAAAAAATTAGAGGAATGTGCGAAAATATTTATTGGTAAGCATGATTTTCATAATTTTGTTTCGGGCAAAAGAAAAAATTATGATAATGAAATTTTTGATATTAGTTTTAAAAGTGAAGCTAATTTTTTAGAAATTCATTTTTATGGTAAAGGTTTTTATCGATATATGGTGCGCAATTTAGTAGGAGCGATGCTTGATTATAATGAGAATAAGTGTGAAATTTATGATATTAAGAGAATGGTTATGGAATCATATTTTCATAAAAGTTTACGTTGTGCAAAAGCAAATGGTTTATATTTAGAGGGAGTTTTGTATGAAGATAAATGACTTACCATTTAAGAAAATTACTAGATATTCCTAGGTATCTTTATGATGATTTCTTTATAGAGTATCAAAAATTGGACGAAAATTATCGAAAGTCACGTTAAAATCGTGATTTTTATTTGACTTTTTATGTTTCATTGCATATAATTTTAACTGGTACATTTTATTTGTTATGAAGTATTGAGCCTTGGGAAAGCGAAGATATGGATGACTAATGAAAGGAAATAAATTCATGAAAACATTCATGCAAAAAAAAGAAAATATTGAACGTAAATGGTATGTAATTGATGCTACTGGAATTTCTTTAGGTCGGGTAGCTACAAAAGCTGCAACTGTTTTAAGAGGTAAACACAAAGTTACTTATACTCCTCATGTTGATTGTGGAGATTATGTAATTATTGTAAATGCTTCTAAGGTTAATTTAACCGGTAATAAATTAAACGATAAGATGTATTATAACCATAGTGGTTATCCAGGAGGACTTAGAGAGCGTAATGCTAAATTAATGCTTGAAAATTATCCTGAAGAAATGTTGGAAAGAGCAATCAAAGGTATGCTTCCTCACAATCGTTTAGGAAGACAAATGGCTAAAAAGTTATTTGTATATGCTGATGATAATCATAAACATGAAGCTCAAAAACCAATAGAAATGAAAGTTGATTAGGAGGGTAATATGGCTACTGCAAAAACTACTACAAAACAAAGTTGGAGTGCTACTGGACGTAGAAAACGTTCTAGTGCTCAAGTAACTCTTACTAGTGGTACAGGTATTATTTTAGTTAATGGTGTAGATGTTAACGAATATATGCCTTATGCTACTTTAGTAATGGATTTAAAACAACCTTTAGTTTTAACTAATAATGAAAATAAATTCGATATTACTGTTAATGTTAAAGGTGGCGGATTTTCTGGTCAAACTGGAGCAATTCGTCTAGGTATTACTCGAGCATTATTAAAATATGATGCTAATTCTGATCAAACTAGTGAAGATGCTTATCGTAAACGTTTAAAAGTTGCAGGATTTGTAACTCGTGATCCAAGAGTTAAAGAACGTAAAAAACCAGGTCTTAAGAAAGCACGTCGTGCACCACAATTCTCAAAACGTTAAAATTACGTATTCAATATTTCCAAAAAGCCTTTTGTGGGCTTTTTTTGTTACAAAAATTTTTAAAAGTTGATAAAGATAATTATTTCAAAAGTAATATTAACTATGAAATGCATATATATTAAGTATGAAAAACTATTTAATAAAAGTATGCATTCTTTTTTTAGTAGCAATTTGTTTTTTGGCAAATAAAATTGTTTTTGCAAGTCTTCCCTTAATAGGAAAAGTAATTATTTTAGATAGTGGTCATGGTGGGCTCGACCCTGGCACTATGTATAAAAACATTTATGAAAAAGATATTAATTTGGCAATAGTTTTAGAGCTAGAAAAAGAATTAAGTAAATTAGGAGCTAGTGTTATATTAACTCGTAGTGGCGATTATGATTTATCTAAACCTAATGCTTATATGCGTAAAAAAAGCGATTTTGACAATCGAATAAAAATAATTAATGAAAGTAAAGCTAATTACTATTTTTCAATTCATTTAAATTATTTAGAAGATTCTAGTTATTTTGGACCTCAAGTTTTTTATAACAATAAAAAAACAAGTAATGAAGATATTGCCAAACAAATTCAAAATGCCTTAAATAAGTCTTTAAAATCAGATCGTGAAATAAAAAAGATACCTATCAAAACTTATATGTACGATAAGTTAAATATTCCTGGCGTGTTGATAGAATGTGGTTTTTTATCAAATCCTCGCGAAAGAGCGTTGTTGATAACTAAAGATTATCAACAAAAATTAGCCAAAATAATTGCTCGAGCGATTGGAAGTTTAAAATTCTAAATGTTTAATTTTACCTTTTTTCTTCCATGATAATCCGGTTAAATATGATTTATCTTGTAAGTAAGTATAATATTCTTTTTCAGTTATTTTATCATGTAAAAATTCGTCAGTTTTAATTATTAAATTTTTAGCTTCCTCTAAAGCTTTATTATAAATATCAAAAAAAGATGTATTGTACTTTGCGTTATCAAGCCATGGATGATACCAAAAATCATGATTTTCATTAAAAATGCTTTGGTCAATTTCTTTTATATGAGCACTATAATTTTGAAATTTGTTGGTGTGAGGTGTAAAAATATCTATAAATTTATAAAAATTAGTTTTAATACCAGTTTTATCTTCAATTAAAAATTTGTAAGAATAATACATATTTCGTTTGCCAATATTATATTTTTTACCTCCATTTTTAATAGAGAAAGTTTCTAAGTAAACAGTATTCAAATGGTTAATTAATTCTTTACTAAGTTTATCTTTGGTAATTAAGTATTTATGAATTTTAAAGTTTTCAAAAGGCTTATGATTTTTTTGTTCATAAAAATAAGCATCAATTTGCATTTCCATTTTAGAGTGTAATCCATTGTATTTGTGAGTTTCTTTTAATTTAGGATTCCATATACCAGTTTTATAAACAATATAAGGGTGGCAATTACTATCTAGAACATAGTGAGTTAAATGACCATATAAAGCTGCTAAAAATTCAGGATTTTGAAGATAATTTAACTTTTTTAAATTTTTTATATAATTTAAAAAATATAGATCGGTATAATGATTGTGACAATAATCTAATAAATTTTCTCTTTTAAGACGAAAAAAATCATAAAATTGAAATAAATCAAAACCTTGAGCGAACAATTCATATACCCCTTTTTTATCAGAGAATTGTTGACTAATCTTTTTAGGAATTATATTAAAAACATCATTTGCAAAATAATTATGAGTAGTTATTAGAGGCATAAAATTTCACAATCCTTTCACAATATTATAACATAAACATCATTTAAAAAATATATACTAACAGATAGTTGATGTGATATAATCAAACAATAAGGTGATCATATGAATAAGATATTCAAAACGTTAGATGAACAGGTGGAAATATTAAAAAATAAGGGTCTTATTGTCGAAGATGAAACATTAACTAAAGAGATACTTTTACGTGAAAATTATTTCTTTATAAATGGGTATCGCTCTTTATTTATGAAATCACCAGCTGAAAAGCATTTTATTACGGGTTCAACTTTTCGAGAATTATATGGGGTATTTAATTTTGATCGTCATATACGTAATATTTTATTTAAAAATTTATTGATAATTGAAAATAATTTAAAAAGTATTATTTCCTATCATTTATCTCGAACTTATGGAATTAAAGAAAGTAATTATTTAAATCCAGCCAATTTTAATCGAAGTAATGATAAATATCGGCAGGTAAATGATTTGATCAAAAAAATGAAACGCCAAATAAGAGCTAATGCCTCCATTCATACAGCCACAGCGCATTATCAAATGAATTATGGTTATATTCCTCTTTGGATTGCTGTAAAAGTATTATCTTTTGGAATAGTAGGGGAATTATATATTATTTTGAAACCAAATGATCAAAAAGAAATTGCCAATTTTTTTAATGTTGATGCTGATGATTTAGCTCTTTATTTACCAATATTATCTAATTATCGAAATTTATGTGCTCATGAAGAAATTTTATTTGACCATCGTGTTCAACGCCAAATTAATGACACAAAATATCATGAACGTTTAGGTATTCCGAAAATGGATGGTGAATATATTTATGGTAAAGATGATTTATTTTCGTTGATAATTATTTTAAAACAAATGTTACGTAAAGATGATTTTTCAGAAATGATTAAAGAAATTGATTATGAGGTTAGTATGTTAGAAGGAATGTTAAAAAGTATTAGCATTGGAAAAGTTATGGATAAAATGGGATTCCCTGCTAATTTTATGGATATAGAAAGGATTGATTAAGATGAAAGAATATAAATCAGAAAATAAAATGAAATCAGGAGTAGTTTTGTTAATTGCTTTTTTCGTTGGAGCTTTAGCAATGTTTGCTCTTGTTAGATATTACCCAACTACAGTAACTAATAATGTAACTAAAACAGTTAAAGATGTAACAGTAACTGAAACCGGTATTGCGGATGCCGTTGAAAAGGTTTATGATGCCGTTGTTACGGTTGAGACATATAAAGGCAGTAATTTATATGCTACAGGAACAGGTTTTGTTTATAAAGATGCGGGAAGTAAAGCTTATATATTAACTAATAACCATGTTATAGAAAGTGGTTCAAGTGTTAAAGTAGTATTTACCAATCAATCTTCTGTTGAAGCAACAATTGTAGGTAGTGATAAATATGCTGATATTGCAGTTCTTGCTGTAGATAGTAAAAATATTATTAGTGTAGCAGAAATTGGCGATAATTCGACCACTCGACTTGGAGATACAGTATTTGCTGTTGGAGCTCCTATAGATAGTAGTGCTTATTCTTGGAGTGTTACTAGAGGGATTTTATCTGGTAAAGATCGTTTGGTTGAGGTAAGTTTAACAAACTCTTCTGTTAGCGATTGGGTTATGAGTGTATTACAAACAGATGCTGCTATAAATTCAGGAAATAGTGGTGGACCTTTAGCTAATTCTAATGGTCAAATAATTGGTATTACTTCAATGAAACTAGCCAGTAGTTCAATTGAAGGTATGGGATTTGCTATACCTATTGAAGATGCTTTAAAATATGCAGAAAGTTTAGAAAGTGGTAAAAAAATTGAAAGACCTTATTTAGGAATTTCTATGATAAATTTATCAGATTTGAATATTTTAAATAGTGATATTGATAGTGGCGTATATATAGAAAGTGTTGAAAAAAATAGCCCTGCAGATAAAGCTGGTTTAAAAAATGGCGATGTAATCGTTAAAATAGAAGATAATGATGTTAGTAGTTTAGCTTATTTAAAATATCAATTATATAAACATAATATTGGTGATAAGGTTAACATTTCCTTTTATCGAAATAATGAATTAAAAACAGTTACAATAGAACTTAGTGAAGCAGCTAGTTAATAGTTGCTTTTTTACTGCAAACAATTAACGACGTATCGTTAATAAGACTGTTTATCGATCTCTTGTAATAATGTAGTATTAAAAATTAACTTTATAAAATTTTCACCAAATAGCTAAAAAACATACTTTATATTAGGTGATAAACATGGATGATAGAGTAACTAAAAAGGTTGTAATTGACAGTGGCCATGGAGGAGAAGACCCCGGCACAATAGCTAACGGGATTACAGAAAAAGATTTAACTTTGAAGATTAGTGAATACATGCATAATCAACTAAATCAATTAGGAATTGATAATAAATTATCTCGAACTAATAATGAAACGTTAGAGCTTGATGTTAGGCCTAAAAGAATACAAGATTAATATGGTAAGAGAAATGATGTAATAGTTGTGTCTAATCACATAAATGCAGGAGGTAAAAAAGAACATCGTAGTAAAATAACCTTCTTCGAGATAAAATTATTAAATATAAATTATTTGTGATAAAATATAATATATAAATTACATTTGGGAGTTCGAATATGGATGTATATGGGGAATTATTAAATTATTATACAAAGAATTATAAAAAATTATTATTTTATAAAGAAATTCAATTATCAAATAGAAACTATTGTAAACTTTATACATATGACTATAATAACGAGATAGTTTATTTTACTAAAACATTTAATATGTATTTACCATTTTATGCAGATAGTTATGGTATGCTAAAATATTACAAAGTCGAAGAAGAATTTTTAATAGAAAAATCAAAAATTTTATGGAAAAATGACATAAAGAGAAAAGATGTAAATACCAGTGGAGTTTTTGGAGAATTATTATTAGATTTTTATACTCGAATTGTTTGTTCTAAAAAAATTCTTGCTTGTTACGCTTCTAAAGGTATATATAGAGATAAATTAGAATTTAAAGGAATTGATTGTATTGGCTGCTCATTAAACAATGATAAGTTAGAAATTGTACTATCAGAAGCAAAATTTGTTTCAACACTGTCAGCTGCTAAAAGCGATTTAATTTCGGACATTAATGGTGAGCATGGCCATTTAAATTCAGAAATTATTAATAGTTACTGTGGTTTTGCAATGAAAAAAAGCGATTCAATGGAAAGAACATATTCTGAAGGTATTATTGAATGTTTAAATAAGATTAATTTAATAATAGCTCAAAAGAATGAACAATTTATTGATATAATGAATGACTTAGATTATAGTTTTAAATTTGTGTATTTTGCAATTTTCCAATCCAATTATAGAAAACCTGATGAAATAGAAAAATATTACAAAGATATAATAGATACATTTGATAAAACCATTGGATTAACTACTATTAAGAACTATAGTATTGAAATAGTATTTATACCAACAACCAATGATTCAGTTTTATTAAAGAATAATATGGTGAAATTATATGGATAGATTACAAGTATTAAATGATCTTAACGAATTTTCAATAACAAATGATAGCAACAAAATAATAAATGATTTGAATGTATTACTTTTAAATCCGGAAGAAAATCGTGACTTAATCATGATGATAATTAACAATGGAATGTTATTTGGATTTGATAAGTATTTAAAATTTGATTATTTGCAATTTTCTGATTCAAATAAATTATCACTTATTATGGGATGCTTTAAGTCGAAGCAATTTAATTATTTAAATATAGAACAACTTTCATTGTTAGATGAAATTAAAAATAATAATAAAATGCTTATTTCAGCACCAACTTCATTTGGTAAAACGAGTTTGGTTAATGAATTTTTGATTTGTAATTATCAAGAATTTAATAATGTGATATATATAATTCCAACTAATTCTCTTATTGAAGAATTATATATTAAGTTTTTAAGATTAAATAAAGAATTTAATTTAGATTATAAAATTTCAACAATTCCACGAATTGATTATTTTAGTAGAAATTTATTAATACTTACTCCTGAGAGATTTTTAATGTTTAATTCAATTTATCATGATTTTAAAATAGATTTATTAGTTATGGATGAAATGTATAAGATAGTGAATGCAAGAAATAGGTATGTTTCGGATGTTGTTAATAATAGATCTTACAAATTCAGAAAATCGCTAGAATTAGTAGCAAATTCTAATTCTAAATGTATTTTTTTGTCTCCATATGCATACTGTTTGACTCCATCAATGAAAAATTTTGTTGACAAATATGGAATTAAAAGCATAATTAGAAAAACAGATTATATTAATCATGAATTATATTGTATAAGCACTCAAAAAGAATTTAATAATTTCTTTAAAATCAATAAATCATCTTATTTATCGGATGATAATGTACCAACTAAAACTATTAAAATCTTAAAAGGATTGATTGGAAAGCAAAATATTGTATATATTCCCAATTCGTCAACAGCATCTGAAATTATTAATAATTGTGAATATGATTGTGGAATACTGAATAAAAATCCTAGGTTTAATATTTTTTACAAGCATTTATGTAATAACTATACTGTAGAAAATTTACAGGTATGGGAAGTAATTAAAGGGCTAGAAAAAGGTATTGGAATATACATGTCACCAATTCCAAGATATATAAAGAAAGAAATAATTAGATTATTTAATGATAAAGTTATATCAAGTTTATTAGTTACAACTTCATTTGTTGAGGGTGTAAATAGCAATGCAGAAAACATAATAATAACAAGCGTTTTTACTGCAAAATCGGTTAAATTAGAAAATATTGATTTGCTGAATGTTATGGGTAGAGCGGGAAGATTTGGTGAATCTCCAATTGGTAATATTTTAGCCATAAATAAAAATATATATGATATTTTGGATAGAGCGAAAAAAGCAGATATATTTTTAAATAATCCTAACTATGAAATATCTGATGTAGTTAGAGATGATTATGAAATTGATATGATAGAAGATGAATTCTTGAATGATTATGAATTGAATAGGAAAAAGGATATTATTCAATTACAAAAAACTTTATGTTTGTCTGAACAAGAATTAAATATTGCATTAAATGTTCCAAAATTGTGGAAACTTGTTCTATACAACTATTTTAAAAACATGGACAGTAATGAAATTTTAAATTGTAAAAAATTGATTGATAATATAATAAGTGATGATAGGAATAATATTGCTGAAAGTCTAGAAGTAATTTTTAATATTTTGAAATATGCTTTTGAAACTCAAAATATTAATATCTTTCAAACCAAGGTTGGAGAAATAAGACCTTTTTCATCAAACGGATCATTTGTATGGAAGGGATTATATAAGTTACATTCGTTTACTAACATAAAAGAAATATTATATTATAAGAAAAAACATATTCAGGATATTATTGATAACATAAGTAAAAAAAATTATTTAAATAACGATAAAGATAAGTTAGTTAGATTAATTAGTGATGAAAAAAAATGGATATTAAGTTATATTAATAGTGATATGAGCATAAACGATAACAAAGTTTATAATGACACTTTTAAATTTATTTCTGATGTTATGCAATATAAAATACCATATTATCTTAATTTCTTTGCATGCATATATAAACTTTTTGTTACTAAAAATAAAGTGATTAATATAAATCCTGATGATATAAATCCATATAAAATTGCAATGTTTTTTGAAAATGGAATGTGTGATACTGTAAATCAAGACATGATGGATTATGGATTGCCTAATGAATTAATCAAGTTGATTAGTGATAATAAAATAATAGTTAATAAAAATCTTGATGTTGATAAACTTAATTTTATAGATGAATATCAAAAACTTATGCTAAAAGAATTTATTGAAGTAATGCTGTAAAAAAGAAGATTAAAACTCAAATTAATCTTCTTTTTCTATTATTTTTTCTAATTCTATTCCAATTTTTTCAATTACACCAACAACAAGTGCATTACCCATCATAAAGTTCCTTTTTTTATCAGTCATTCCTGTATTTGTCCAATTATCTGGGAAACCATTAATTCTTTCACA